>CALKYM010000245.1 GCA_938003525.1 uncultured Planctomycetales bacterium
GTCCCGCGCGGCACGTCCCAGACGCAGAGCCCGCTGTAGACGCGATGTGTGTTGCCGCGCAGCGTGTGCAACATGCGGCGCGCGTCTTCCTCGTGGGCCGGCTTGCCGAGCGCTTGTCCGCCGTATTCGGCCACGGTATCACAGGCCACGATCAGGCCCGCACCGATTTGCCCGGCCACGCTTTCGGCCTTTTGCCGGGCCAGCCGCGCCACGAGTTCCGGCGGGCTTTCGCCACTGCACACACCGCATTCGGCCGACGGATCGGGCGGGTGGATCTCGAAGTCGTAGCCCGCCTCTGTCAGTAGCTGACGGCGTCGCGGCGAAGTGCTGGCCAGAATCAAGCTGCGCGGGAAGACAGCCATAGGTTCTCGCGAGGCTTCTTGCGGACAGACGAGCAGGGCGGTCAACGTGGTTCAGAACGCGCGGCAGCATGAGCATGTGCAATGGTGTATTTTAGACACGTCATGAAACACGACCAACCGCCCGAGCCTCGCACCTTCGATTGCGACCACGCTTTGCCACCGCTCGAAATACTCTACGAAGACAATCACCTGTTGGCCGTCGTCAAGCCGGTGGGGCTGCCAACGATGGGAGTGGTGGGCAAGCCAACGCTGCTGGAAGTTGCACGAGATTACATTCGCCACAGGTATCACAAACCGGGCAACGTCTACCTAGGAGTCGTGAGCCGGCTCGATGCGCCGGTTTCTGGCGTCGTGTTGCTGGCGAGAACGTCGAAGGCGGCCGCGCGATTGAACGCGCAGTTTCGCACGCGAGAGGTGACCAAGGTTTATTGGGCCCTGGTCGAGCACGCGCTTGGACCGTCGTCGGGCAACTGCGTCGACTGGCTGGTGAAAGATGAGCGGCATCGACGCATGCACGTCGCCGATGCAAACGCCGCCCGGGCGCAAGAAGCACAGCTCAACTACCGCGAACTGGCTCGTGTGCGGCGGGCGACGTTACTCGAAATCGAACTGCTCACCGGTCGCAAGCACCAGATTCGCGTGCAGTTGGCTTCTCGCGATGCGCCGGTGCTGGGTGATCGGAAGTACGGCAGTCAGCGGAAGTTCCCCTCGGGTATCGCGCTGCATTCGAGGCGGCTGGTATTCGAGCATCCGGTCCGGCATGAGCCCGTCGAACTGGTGGCCCCGTTGCCGGCCTGCTGGCAACAACTTGGCGTGAGAGATGAACTTAAGCGGTAGCTGTGCTGGTTTTTCGTGTGGCCGAAAACTTGGCGCGGCCGCGCCGTAGCAGCTAGGCTTACGGGGGCCATAACCGCAATCACCGGGGGCGAACCGCGCCCAGCCGGATGGGTTACAGATTCGCGCCAGGCCCAACTGATACCCCGCGCCGGGGTCGGGAGAAAGGCCAAGCGGCGTGACCGACGCACCACTATCCAGCGACTTCCGCACGACGGCCGTGGCCAGCGGTCTCGTAACGGCCGACGACCTGGATGAGGCTGCGCGAAGTTGGGATCCGGCAGCGCCCGACGATCCCAATGCCCCCAAGTTCAGCAAGGGCACTGAAGACGACCAGCGTCTGGCTGCACAGTTGGTCAAGCTCGATAAGGTCAATGCCTGGCAGGCAGAACAGTTGCTTGCCGGACGGGTAAAGTTCAATCTCGGCCCTTACCTGATGATCGATGCCATCGGTCAAGGCGGCATGGGTCAGGTGTTCAAAGCCGTGCACGACGTGATGGGCCGCGTCGTGGCGGTCAAGGTGTTGCCGAGGCACAAGTCGACGCCGGCGGCCATCGCGGCGTTCACGCGCGAGATTCGCGCGCAGGCGCTTCTCGATCACCCGAATCTGGTCCGCGCGTTCGATGCAGGACACGACGGCAACGTGCACTTTCTCGTCACTGAGTATGTTCCCGGTCAAGACCTGCGGCGGCTGGTGCGGCAGCGCGGCAAGCTCGACATGGTGACCGCGGCCGGCATCATCGCGCAGGTGGCGGCCGGACTGGAACACGCCCACGAACAAGGGTTGATTCACCGCGACGTGAAGCCGGGCAACGTGCTCGTCACCCGCGATGGCCGCGCCAAGCTCTCCGATCTGGGTTTGGTCGGCGTTACGTCGGCCGACCTGGAAGCCGATCCCACGCACGGCAAAATCGTCGGCACGGCCGACTACCTCGCACCCGAGCAGATTCGCTCGCCCCGCGAGATCGCGCCCATCAGCGACATCTATGCTTTGGGCTGCACGCTGTACTACGCGGTGACGGGCAAGGTACCGTTTCCCGGCGGTTCAGTTCGCGACAAAGCCCGGGCTCACTGCAAGCTGCAGCCAATCCACCCGCAGCGGCTCAACGCACAAGTGACCCCGGAGTTTGCCGACCTCGTCGCCAGCATGATGGCGAAGGATCCGGCCGATCGCGTGGCAAGTGCGCGCGAAGTTGTCGGGCGTCTTTCAGCCTGGTCTGCCGTGGCGGCGCCTCCGCTGCTGCCGACTACCGCGTCCGGCGGCGGAGGGGCGTCAAGCGCTTCTTCGACCCCCAGTGGACCGACGCTGCGGGACACGGACCCGGAGATGGTTCTGCCGCTGGGCGATCAGCCGTCGACCAGCGACAGCTCCGATCAGTCTTCGCAACCAACACACCCCATGGCTTCGGCCAGCGACGAAACGTTTTCCGAGATGAGCGACTCAGGCGACGTGCACCGGGCGCAGTGGCTGAGGCGGCCCCCCTGGTTGCGGCGACCGCGCGTCACGATTCCTAAGGAAGTCGCCGGTTTCCCGCTCTTCACGTTCGCCGTGTTGGTTGTCGGAGCGGTAGCAGCGCTGAGCGTGCTGGTCATGGCCGTGCTGCGGCTGTTTTGATGATCAGCCTTCCGCGTCGGCTGTCGAAGGCGATTCGGGAGAATCGGCGCGGCTCGTCGTCGCACTCTGTGCCCGCGCCAAGGCAGCTTCGAGATCGCGAATGGGCCGCGGATCGAAGTAGTGCGCCATCAGCTTTTCCGTGTCGCCCAGCAACTTGTCGATCTGCCGCTGCACGTAAGGGTTGTCCGAAACGGTGCTTTGCCGCTGCTCGCGCAATGCGAACCCGAACTGTTCTTCGGCCGAACGCACGGCGCGCAGGTCGCGAACCAACTCTTGGGCGCGCTCGAACTCGGCATTCTCGATGGCCGCCCGCAAACGAATCATCAGCATTTGTCGTCGCACCACCAGGTCGACGAGATTCTCCTGCATGCCGGTGATCACTCCGGCCACGCGCAACCGTTCATCGTCGTCGATGACTTCGGCCTCCAGATCGGCTTCGAGGCCCGGCACGATGGGCAGCCTGGCGAGAAACTTGTCGCCATGCTTAACCACTAACACGCGCAGCGTGTGATCGGCCGGCGGTACGACCAGCGTGCCGTCGACATCGGTGTGGCCTATCAATTCCGTCGCGCGACCCGTTGGTGGGTGCGCATAGATGGCGTAGCCCTCCAGCGGCCTAGACTGCTCGCCGCCAGTCACCAAGCGAACCTGAGATGAGCTGTGCGGCGGCCGCACGACCAGCGCCAGGCGTTCCAATCGCCCGCGGGTGCGTGTTCCCAGCGGATTGCGAATGCCGCTGTGCACGCTGCACATGAGCAATGCGCCATCGATGGAGTCGATGGTGAGGAACGTCCAGGGCAGGGGAACGATCCGCTTCGGCGTGCCGTCGCGCTCGTTGAACCGCAGCACCGGTTGCAGCACGTCGCTGGCCGAGATGAGTTGCAGTGCGGAGTCGCGCGGTGGTAACGCGGCACCGCGAACCCGCAACGTCGCAGCTTTCGACTCGCTCGACTCCACCCGCGCCAAGGGCTTGAACGCGGCTACGATCGTGTGGAAGGCGATCTCCGGCAACAGTGCCGATTGCGCTGCAGCCCGTTCAACCAACGACGACCAGCGCCGGGTTCGGACGTCGAACTCACGCGCGCCGGCGTGCAGCACACCGTTTCGGCGCGTGACGACCAACAGCATCAGCTTGTCGAGTTCCTGCGTCGTCTCCGCCTGATCGGCATCTTGCGGTTCGACAAGTGGCAAGGCATCGATAGGTGGCGCATCGGGCCAACGCCGTAGCGCGGCCAGCAGCGCCGGTTCAACTCTTGCGGTCTCGATGTGCCACGCGGCTCCCACCACCGCAGCCGCCCGGTCGAGCGCGTAGCGCTCAATCTGCCCGGTCCATCGCTCCGCGCCTGGCAGCGGTGCCACGTAGACGACGAGCCGCATGCGGTACGGCGTCAGTTCCCAAACGGTTTGGCCACAACTGGCTCGCGGCGCGATCTGCGCAGCGCAGACCGTTAGCAGCAGCGCCACCGCGCCGTAACGGGGAGATCGCAATCGCTTGCGAGGGGTCATGGCTCGTCCGTCGGCATCCACGGCGCGACGCGCCAGCTTTCAATATCCTGATAGAGCGACACGCGATCGCCGGCCATCCCACTCACGCGGCTGTGATAGGCAAAATGCTCGGTCAATTGGTAGAGCGGGATCACGGCCACATCGTCGTGCGCCAAACGGTGCAACTCCAACAACCGCTGCCGCGCCGTGGGCCAATCGGTCGCTTCAGTCAAGCGGCGCAGCGCCAGCTCGATGTAGGAACTCGCGCCGTTGGCTAATCCGTCAGGCCCCAGCAGTTCCCACGCGTCGACCACCGGTTCCCAGAGTGCGAGGGCGGTGTAGACAAAGTCATGCTCGGCAACGGCCGCGCGGGTGACGGGACCAGACAGCTCAACCAGTTCGACTTCAACGCCGAGCAGACTCACGTACTCGGCCAGCACTTCGCAACTCGCCTGGGCGATTTCGTCGGCGGGATGAGCCATCGTGAGCGGAAGCGGGTCGGGGAGCTCTTGGCCACGGGCCTGGTAGGCCGCCTCGGCTTCGGCGATTCCTACGGCGGCCAACGTCAGCGCCATGTGGGGATCGAACGGCCGGGTCTCGACCTGCGTGTTGTAGGCGTAGCCGCGCGGATCGTCGAATGTCGCTCCCCGGACAAACGGTCCGCTGAGCACGAGGCTGCCGGGATCTTCGCGGCCCTGCAAGAGAGTCGTCTGCAGGATCCGCTGACGGTCGATGGCGTACACCATCGCCCGGCGAAACGAACGACTGCCGGACAGCGGGCGATCAAAATTCGGGATCAAACAGTGAATCGTGGGCAGACTGTAGGCACGCACGTTCAACTCGGCCTTCGCGGCAACCTGGTCGATCTCCCAGGGGTTGATGCGATCGACGATCGCGACCTCGCCGCGCTGGAGCGCTTGCAACGCGTGAGCCGAGCGGCGATGGCGCCGCTCGACAAACCGGCTCGGACCGGCCCCTGCGCCGGCCGCATCGCCGGAAGCCACTTCGAAAACCATTTCATCTTCCGAACGGCTGGCCACGCCATACGGCCCCGACGTGAGAAACTGGATGTCGGTCGCGCCTGAAACCACCGCAGGCAACGGCTTGATGGGCTGTGCGGCCCGGAGAAGCGCTTCAGGGCGGACGTGGGCACGGCGGAGGCGAATGTCGAGTCGGTCGACGTCGGGCACGGCGATCGCTTCGACAACGCGCGCGAGCTGTCGGTCGTAGTCGTCGCTGCCCGGCCGACACATGGTGAGCAATCGCCGCGCCACATCGGCGGCCAAGAGCGGCGTGGTGCCATCTGCCCAATAGGCATCCGGGCGCACAACGAGAGTTAGGCCGCGGCCGAGTTCGGCGCTTTCAAAGGTTCCCCAGGGCGATGCGTACTGACCGCCTTCGGAGCCGATGCCCCGGAGTTCTGCCACGCCCCGCGCAACCAGCCGGCGCGTGCGTCGCGCGGCCCAGTCTGCCAGCCAGACGGAGTCCGTATCGGCCGCAGATAACTGCCCGACCCCCACGCTGACGACGGGGTAGCGGGCATGTACCTCTTGCACCACATTGCGGGCGTCTTCCAACAGCGGCCAGATCTCCACGGCCCGGCGGGCAGCTTCGTGCGCTTGGGCGAGTTGACCGGCAGTGAGCGCAGCCCGGGCTGCGGCTACATGTTCCGCCGCCTGATCGGCGAATCGCTGCTGCCAGCGGAGTACGACGGTCTCTTGGGGAAATCGACCGGCCAACTCCGCCAGCATCCGTCGCGCGATGGGGTACCGGCCTTCGCTAACGTGCGCTTCGATCAGTGCGTCCGTCGACGCGCCCAGCGTACTGGCCAAATCGGGATGATCGGGATTGCGGGCCAGCAATTCGATCATCAACAGTCGGGCCCGTTCGTGGTCGCCTCGTTCGAGTCGCGCGCGGGCCTCTGCAACCAGGAACTGCTGGAGTGCCGCTTCCAGCCCATCGATCTCGGGCCGGTTCTTGCGGAGGTAAAGATAGTAGTCGAACGCCTCGTCATACTTCTCTTCAGCCACCAGCGATGCGGCTTCCTCGAGCAACAACTGCTCGAAGAGCACGATCTGGGCGATGTCGCGCCAGCGGACTTCGTACTCGCCGTACGGTTCGTCGAGCAGGTTCAACTTGAGCTTCGCGGTCGGCCGGGGGCTGGCCGGTATGCGGCGATCGGGAAAGTCGAGCAGCTCCACGCGCAGCGACGTCTGATCCTCATCGTTGAGGATGACCAGATCGTGGGGTACCTGTTGATAGAGCCGCTGCGCGAGCTCCGACTCGCCGGCTGCATCTTGTGCCGCCGCGGGACCAGGCCCCACCATCGTTAGAGCCAGCAGGACAACAGCGGGAACTCTCACCCCACGGTTGATCCGCTGTCGGCGACATCGATGATGTAGCAGGCGGTTCACAATCGCACTACATAGGTGCAGAGAAGAAGTGAAGAGCTACGGCCGCGCTACGACAAGCAGCGCGCCATCGAACGTGGTGAGCACGACGCGATCGCCCCACGCAACCGGACCACCCTCGAGCGGCTGGGCAACATCGATCGACGCTAGCTCCTCTCCCGTGTTCACGTCGAGCCGGGAAAGGACTCCACCCGGCGAAGCGATGAGGATGCCGTCGGGTACAGCACCCGGCCGCCCGGCCAGCGGTCCGTGCGCCAGCGGCGCGGACCACAGCGGTTGGCTCTCACCCGTCAGGCAGAGAAGTTGATCGTCGGCCGTGGCGACAAACACACGAGAGCCGACCGATTGCGGTCCCCATACCAAATCAGCGGGCAACTCGATCGTGCCGACTTCCTCGAGATCAGGCAGCCGCCAGGCTGCGAGTTTGTCGGACTCTGTAGCGGCCCACAGCGTGTTGTCGACGCTGGCGATGGGTGAAGCCAGCGGCGAGGCCAGTTCGGCCGTGTAGCGCGCAACGAGGTGCGGCGTCGGTTGTGATTCGACCTCCAGCGTGTAGATCGCGTTTTGCGTGTCGCTGGCAAGCAGTTGATTCGACGTGCTCGGCGACGCGATTTGCCACCGCAGCGACGAACCAGGGGCCAACGGCGGTTGAAACGGTGCGGCCAGTTCGGTGCCGGTGGTGACATCGACGACGAACACCTGTCCCAACTGCGAAGGCACGACCAGCCCGCCCAGCGCGGCCAGCGCGCCTCCGCTGCGAGCGGGCAATGTGAACCAGCGTGCATTTGGCGCGGAGTTCAAGCCTTCAAGAATCACGGCGCGGCCGCTTGTGTCATCGACGCCGACGATCAACGTTTCGTCGATCGCAACCGGTGTTTGCGCGTGAACGGAACCCGGCGGCGTGAGCGTTGCGGTCGGCGCAGAGACCAGCAATGCGTCACCGCCACTCTGACCGAGATCTGCTTGTGCAACGACGTGTACCGCGCCAGCTCCGGCCATGGCGACAAGGCGATTGCCCTCGACCAGCGGAGCCATTGCCACTGGGGCGGCCAATTCAGTCTGCCACAGCGTCTGCGTACCGTCGCCCGATTCGAGCGCAGCGACGACCCGGCCCGTACCTGCCAGGCGGCGGACGTGAAACACCGCGTCGCCGATGCCCACCAGGGGCTGCACAAAGATATCACCCTGATGCACAACGTCTTCAGCCACCAGCCGCTGCCGGGCCGACTGGATCTGGTAATGCGCCAACTGAGCGTCGGCCAGCCACAACTTGCCGGAACGGACCAACGGGTAGCGCAACAAAGGATCCCCTTCGCGAGCGCCGACTTCGACGGCCACCGAAAGCGGCGCGCTTTCACCGGGCGCGGCAATGGCAAACGTGTACCAGGCTCCTCGGTCGGTGGTGACGTGCAGCAGCGAACCATCGACCACGGGCGGAACCCGAACGTGACCTTCCAGCGGCACCGACTGTGCATCGCTCAGGCCGATACCTTGCTCATCGGTCAGCAGCACGCGGAGGCGCGATCGATCATGAGCATGGTTTTCAGCCAGCACGACGTAGCGACTGACGACGATGGGCGACGTGGCGATGCTGCCCGCCGTATGACCGAGGTAGAAGGCGGCCGCACATTTACCCGTCTCCGCGTCGAGGGCGTAAAGATTCGTGTGGTTGGCCGGTTGATAGAGCAGGCGACCAGAGCGGTCGGCAGCCGGCGCGGTTTCCAGGGGCTGCGGCACGATCGAGCTTCGCAGCGATGCGCCGCTGTCGAGATCGATGGTTTCCACCGCGCCGGCTGCTGTGGCAACGACCGCCCGACGGCCTACGACCAGTGGCGCGGCTGCTGCGCGGTCGCCAAGTGGCTGCCGCCAACTTGTCGCGCCACTTTGTGCATCAATCAGCATTAACTCGCCCCGCCCGGCATCGTAGAGCAGCGCCGCGGGACCGGAGGAAGTGCGCACGATCTGCGGGGGGTCGACCACGTCGAGTCCGACGAACCGCCGCCAGAGGACCCGACCGGTTTCGGCATCCAGCCCAAACGCCACACCATCAACGAGCGCGCAGCAGACCTGGCCCGAAGCTGCGGCGTAGCCAGATCCGGCCGTGGCGGACATCACGATCGTGTTCAGCACAGCAGTATCCGCCGGTTCGATGAGCCCGTCGCGTGAGGCATCTTCGACACGGACGGCTGCCTGCTGAGCGGCCGTCACGGCAATCACGGCTTCGACCAACTGGGCGTCGTCTTCAAGATCGGGGTACGTTTGCAACAGCTGGGCGCGAATGTCGTAGGCCTCGGCAGCACGGCTATCGGCCACAGCCGCCGCGATTTCCGCGAGCGCATCTTCCAGCGCCTGCCCTCGATCGATCTCACGCTGCGCGAGCGCCAACGTCGCCTCGATCGAATCGAGCTGCTGCTGATTCCTTCGGCTGGGCAACACATACTTGTCGACCAGTTCCATCGCCGTGCGGGCTTGTTCGATCCGTTGGGCCTGCTTGTCGTCGCGAGCCATGTTGGCCAGACCTTCGGCAACGCGCGGGAGCAGCGCGGCCAGCTCGTCGGCGGCCTGTTCGAACTCGCTTTCGGTCGAGATCTCGCCAATCACGTCCTGGCAGATTTCCAGCGTGCGAGGCCAATCGTTACTGCCTTCGACGGCTTGCCGCATCCGGGCAAGTCCGCGATGTACCTTCGCAACGCTGACGTTGGGGTGACTGGGATACTGCTCAATGTAACTTGAAAACTTGGCGATGGCCTGCGTGTACGACTGGTTCTTGAAATCCTCTTCAGCCAACTGAAACGCCTGATCGCCCGTGGTGCGGCCCAGCGCCCAGACGAGCACGACCGAGACGACGACGAGCACCGCCAACCCACCTCCGCCGAAGAGAATCAGGGCGGAGTCCCACTGACGGCGAACCCTCTTGCCGTCGCTCGAACGCCCCCACCACGATCGCTTGCCGGAATCTAGTGGATCACCGGCTCCGGCAGCAGCCAGCGGATCGCCGCTCATCAGATCATCGAGCAGACCGGCGTCATCGGCGTCGCTTACTTCGCCTGCTTCGTCGCCGGCGGGCGATGCTACGGCGGCGGTAACGGGTGTCACCTCCGCTGCTTCGCGTCTGGCCGGCTTGGCACGTTTGGCGGCCGGGGCTTGGCCACTCGACTCGACCTTGACCGGTGTGGCTTTGACGGGCGTTGCAACTTTGGCCACCGGCGGGGACGGCGATTCCTGCGCGCCGGATGGCGGTTCATCGTCGAGCGGAGCCAGCTCGAGCTCACCGCCGGCGTCGGCTCGCGGCGGCTCGTCGTCTTCGACCAGGCTATCTTCGGCTGCCGATCCTTCATCCCGCAGCGGCGAGACGCTGAAGTCGCGAAAGAAGATTTCCAGACTTGTATCGGCGTCGGGCTCGATGGCCAGCGCGCTGTCCTCGTCGCCCAATTCACGAAGGAAGTCGAGTTCTTCCTGTCCCAATGTTGAAGCCGCGAAGGGTCGCAACGCCTCCACGACTTCCGCCGGCGTCGCGTAGCGGTCGTCGGGTTCCCGCGCGAGCATCTTGGCGACGATGGCCCCAAGTTCTTCGGGAACATCGGACCGTACCGATCGTACTGAAGGCGCTTCGGCGCTGGCCCGCGCCATCAGCTTTTCCATCACATTGTCGCCAACAAAGGGCAGGCGGCCCGTGAGCAGTTTGAACAGCGCGCAGCCCAAACTGAAGATGTCCGCGCGGATGTCGGCGTGTTTGAAGTTCTGCGCCGCTTCCGGAGCGATGTAATCGGGCGTGCCGATCATCTGCCCAGCGCGGGTGAGCGAACCGTCTTCGCGACTCTCGCTGGCAAAGCGGGCCAAACCCATGTCGAGAATCTTGACGACCGGCCGCCGTTCGTGGTCGTCCCAGGTGAGCAACAGGTTCACCGGCTTGATATCGCGGTGCACCATCTCCTTGTGATAGGCATGTTGCAGACCTTCGGCGGTCTGCATCGCACACTCGCAGGCGGCCGATACGGGGAACGGCCCCTTCTTGCGCAGCCACGTGTTCAAGTCGTGCCCCTCGACGCACTCCATCACCAGGAAGTGCGTGTTGCCCACGCAATCTGCGTCGAAGGCCACGATGATGTTGGCGTGGTTGAGCGCGGCGGCCGCCTTCACTTCGCGATTGAATCGCGTCACCGCCGATTCGCGGCGAAGCAATTCGGGCGACATGACCTTGAGCGCCACGATGCGGTCCATGACCGTGTGTTCTGCGCGAAACACCACGCCCATTCCGCCTTTCCCCAGGCGGTCGAGCAGTTTGTAGCGACCGAGATAGAAAGCGTTGCGACCCGCCAGCAACTGCCGCGCCTGCCACCCCGTGAGCATCTCCCGATCGACCAACCGCCGCGCCAGGCGGATAGGATCGACGGCGCGATTGGCTTCCTCCACGCGCTTGCGCAACTTGGTCACCTGCTCGGGCGGCAGCAGATGGCTCTGGTCGAGCAAATCGAGAAAGCGTTGGGTGCTGATCTTCGCCACAGATTCCTCTCTTCGTAGCGTGGCGGCGGCAAACGGCACGACGACGCCAGTCGGCTGCGCCGGCTTTAGAAATCATCTCCGGTGTTGTTGGCCAACCGCACGTTCTCCATGCCCACGGCGGTGCCCGCGTCGATGGCCTGAATCACCAGCTCGTAGTCGGCTTCGTCGTCGGGCATGACGAGCAGCGTGCTGGGCACACTGCGGCCACCGCGTCCGCTGCGCACCTCGCGAAGCTTGGACAGCATGTCTTGTTCGCTCAGCGCTTCGGCGCCGTCAACCCAGCGGGTGTTGTCTCCATCGATGCGCACGATGACGAAGTCGTCGTCTTCCTCCAGATCTTCAAACGTGCGCGTCGGAGCGGCACTATCGGTCATGTCCGGCGGCGGCACTTCGTGCGACTTTTGCAGAGCGAAGGTGGCCGTGACCATGAAGAAGATCAGAAGCTGGAACACGACGTCGACCATGGGGGTCAGGTCCATCGACTCGTCTTCGCGCTCGCCGCGGCGAACGCTGATCGTTTCGACTTCGGCAGCGTCGTCGCCAGGGTATCTGTCGCCGGCCTGAGAGGATGTTTCCGGTCGCGGGATCACCAGCGCGTGCCCGCATTTGGGACACTTCACCGCAGCGCCGGCGAAGCGGTCGGCGACCTTGAGCCGCTTCTGGCAGCGATCGCAGTGGAAGCGAATCGTCATCCGGGCGTCACTCCACTTCCAACACCGCGAAGAACAACGCCATCCCCTCGACCTGGCCGACCGCCGCGGCCACTCGTTTCACTTCGTGATAGTCGATCCCCTTGTCCGACTTGATCACGACGTTGTTCGTCCCGCTCTGTCGGGCCTGCTCGACCGCTTCAACGATGGTGGCCGTCTGTTGATCTTCACCGGGTGGCAAGGGCTCGCCCGACTTGCCATCGGCCAAGAACAAGTCGGCCGCCTGCTGGCCGCGGTCGCCCAGCGTGATGACCAGGGCATTGCGGGCGCTGACGGCCGTGCCGTACCGGGCGGGCGGCAGATCGACCTGCGCGCGGGCATCCGGAATGGTGGCCACCAGGAAGAAAATCAAGAGCAGAAACGTCACATCGATCATCGGAGCGATATCGAGCTCCGGTTCCTGCCGGCGACGACGGCGCAGCATGACCATTCCCAACGCATCGTCGGGCGATTGGCGTACGACTGCGTCCGAGCCGGTGCTCACGGGTTATTTCCCTTCGGCTGGCTGCTCGGCAAGTTGTGGTCGCAGGCTCTCGAAGAGCCGAGTCAATCCGACTCCGACCAAGTCTTCAAGCTGACGGATGCGGGCGGCGAGACTGGTCGTGCAGAGCGTGAGCGGAATCGCAATCGCCAGGCCCAACGCGGTGGTGATCAGCGCCAGCGAGATGTCTTGTGCGAGTAGCGTGGTATCGACTTTGTCACCGGCGGCAATCTTGGCAAACGCGCCCATCATGCCGAGCACTGTGCCGAAGAGACCCAACATCGGGGCGCTCTTGATCACGGTGTTGACCCAGCTGACGCGATGCTCGATGTCGGCCAAGACGTCGCGCTGAAAGCGATCGACAACGTAGGCGCGCAGCTTGGCGTAGCCCATCGAGCGATGGGAGAGGGCCATCACGACGAGCTTCGGCATAGCCCGCTCATCGCCATCGCACAATTCAGCCGCGGCGTCAAAATCGCCCGTGCGGAGTTTGTCGTCGAGCTCCCCCAGAAATGCTTCTTGACTCTCTTCGCTACGGAATCGCGCCATGGAGATACTCCGCCAGGCGAAGATCACGGAGTAAGCGCCCCACAACGCGACCAGCGCCAGCGCGATGTAGCACAAGGTTCCCAGCAGGTCGACGACGAACGATGTATCCATAGGTGTAGTTGCTAGGCCTGCAAGGCCCCTCGGCGAGCGCTGCCCCGCGCGGGCGGCACGGCGCTACAGGTACTGTTGATCGATCACGAAGAACTCATACGCGCCGCCGTCGCGGCGGACGCCAAAGATCGTTTTGCGGATTTCGCTGGCCGTGCGATTGCGAAACGCCTGTTCCAACTCGGCCAGCCGGTTTTCCAAATCGCCCGGGTAAAACTGCACGACCAGTTTGCCGTCGGTGTTGACGCCAGCCCGCGAAAGCAGCGTGCGATCGGCCTGCCGCAACGTGCCGGTTTGCCACGACATGTAGAGTCGCCCTTCATCCGCACCGCTGCCGGTGCGCGTCGCGCCGCCCGAAGCAAGATTCGTGGCGTATTGAATCGTGCTGGTCGCACCAATCACGCCCAACTCGATGCCAAAGTAGTCCAACTGCGCAGCGTACTCGTCGATCGTACTCCCCGAGGCGAAACGAATCTCCCACCGTTGTCCCCGCGGAATACCGGGCTCGCCCGTGCCGTACCCTAGTCCGGGTGCGCGGCCGTCACCGCTCGATTGCCCAGTGCGGCTGGAGGAGATTTCTTCGGTGAGCGACGGATCGGCCAGATCGGCCTGACGCGTACTGATGGCGTCGACCATCATGGCCAGAGTTTCTTCCAGCTCCGGCTCTTCTTCGAGCTCGGTTTCTTCGGCGATCTCGTCGGGATTGGGCGATTCGATCTCCATGCTCTCGCCGGGAACGCCGTCCATCGTGCCGCCGCCGACGTCCTGAATGAAGACGGGAACCGTTTCCTGTTTGGCGAACACGCGGTTGGTGAACCAGACGATGAGCAAGAACAGCGCGCTGGCGCCGAACATGATCAACAGCGCGATCAACATGCTCGACACCCGATCGTAAAGCGTGACGCGCAGCGGCGAGTTGGCCGATGTCGTGCGAAGTCGATCGTGGGTGGTCGCGGCGGTGGTCATGCGGCGTTATTCAGGCGTCGTTCAATCGTCGAATTGGGCGTCCGGGCGAATGCTCAGATACCACGTCTTCCACCGCTCGACCTCGAGATCGCGCTGGGCCTGGGTGAGCACACCTTCGTTGGCAAACGCGTCGAACTTGCGGCTCATGAATCGCAGCCCGTCGCGGGCTTCGAGAAAGACGCGCTCGTCGGGGTCGGTCAAGGCGTAGATCAACGTGGGCACATGGTCGAGATCGCCGCTTCGTGCGAGGCCGCGGACCGCGGCGCGGCGGGCTTCAGGATCACCCTCTTCAGCCAGCCGCTTGAGCGCCGCCGCCTGTGCGCTGAGTTCCGCCTGATCGGCTTCGAGCGCCAGGGCTTCGAAGCCGGCGATCGCGCGTTGATGATCGGGATGATCGGGGTCTTCGATCATCTTCAGCAGCTCTTCGGCCGGTCCCGCCAGCGGCTTGGCAACAACGCTGCCGTCGCGGAGTACGACTTGCGTCCCGTCGGCCGGCATGCCGCGACCGCCCACCAAGGTGCCGGCGCCCAGTTTGTCGACGAGCTTCAGGCTCTGTTTCGTCGAGCGGAGCAGAAACAGGATGGCAAAGGCCGTGTCGCAAGCGATGCCCGTTTCGCCGCTGGATTGCCAGCTCCCGCGTTCGGACTGGGATTCCAACAGATACCGAGCCCCGTCGTTGTACCACTTCGGTTCGGACTCGACGCGCGACTCGGCCAACTCCCGAAACGATTCGTAGCGCTCGTGCGCATATAAGTAGTAGTGCGTATACGGCACCGCTTGCATGTTGTAGTTCTGCTGAAACCACTGAACCCCGTCGCGCTGGGCTGCCCCAAGTCGTGCACTGTCGATATTGGTACTGCGACGGCGACGGGGTGCGCTGTCGCCCGCTTCACGAACCGGCTCCAGCGCACCGGGCAGGCTGACCTCGCTCGTGCTGGGCGCTCCGGTGAGTCCCAGAAAGTCCTGACAGATATAAAGACTGCCCAATCCTGCCGCCGCCATGCTGTGACGCACACCGGCTTGATGGACCCGGCCGGCGCCACCCGAATCAGCGCCCTGGTATCCGAATGCTCCGGACGGATCCTGCGTGCGCAGCAGCCAGTTGCAGACCCGCTCCATGGGTTCGGTCGGCACGTCGAGGCCGACTTTCGCGGCCGTCCACATGCCCAGGATTGCGTACTGGGTCATCGAGGTATCGCCGGTCGGTTGCACCTTGTAGCCCCAACCGCCGTGCTGCTTCTGTGCACTATACAAGAGCCCCAGGAGTTGACCGATTTCAGGCTGAAACTCGGCGGGATCCAACTCGCTGAGAAAGATGATGCACAACCCCAACGAGTAGATGTCCCAGTCTTGCGTGCTATTGGCCAAGGCCTCGCGGATAGCCGTCTTCGCTTCCGCCACGCGCGGATGGTCGGGCTTGTTGCCTTTGATGAACGCGAGACCGACCAGCGCCTGACCGCCGGTGCGGTTGTCGGAATTGCCTTCCAGATACGCCAGGCCGCGATCGACGGCGGCCACGACTTCGGCACTCTCGGGCGTGAGAGCGGCAGCGCTCTGCGGCAGAAGGTGCGCACAGGCCACCAGCGCGATGGCCACCCGGAGCGACCACCAGCGACGACGGCGGCGCGAGGGCCTGGACGTGTTCACGTGAATGCCCTTGTCTCTTGTCCCTGTTCCGGCAGGGGGGATGCCGGCGATCGCGGCGGGGCAGACGAACATCGCACGAGGTCGATGCACAGTGCCGCAAGTGGAGTGCCGAACTGCCGTCGATGGTACTGCCAGCAAAGTCCAGTGTCAAGCAGTCGCATTGCCGGAAGTCATTTTGTGACAGCGAGTTTGGCCATGTAGGCGAGCCTTTCGGCAGCCGCCGTGTCCGGAACGTAGAGTAGCTCGGGCTTGGGCCTGACAGGTGGTGCTGAACTCCGATGGGTAGCGTCAAACAATTGCACTCGGGCGAGGCATCGAATGTCGGTCGGCGCGACGGCTGGCCTGGGATGTTGGTCGTGTTAGCGCGGGCGGCGTGCATCGTGCTGATCGTCGTCTGCGTGCTGCCGCTCATCGCCGTCATCCTGATTCCGTACGGCCTGTGGCAATTGATCACCGGCCTGCTGTTGCGGGCTTGGTTCTACGTGGCCCACGTCCGTCGCGGCCGCCGCGTGATGTTGGTCTACTCCGACAGCCCCAACTGGCAGGCGTACATCGAGGCCAACATCCTGCCGCGACTGGCTGATCGGGCCGTGGTGCTCAACTGGTCCCGCCGCCGCATGTGGCGGCGCGAGATGCCGCTCGCCGCCGCGTTCTTCCGGCACTTCGCCGGGAGTCGCGATTTCAACCCGATGGCCATCGTCATGGATCGCGGTCGCTTCCGGCGCGTTCGCTTCTACAGGGCGTTTCTCGATTTCAAGCACGGCAAGGACCGCCGGCTGCGCGCCGCGGAACAAGAGCTATTCGACTTGATCGACGCGCCCGAAGGTTCGGCGCCGAGCCGCGCTGAAGCGGTGATCGCCGGCGAATGACGTCGGGGAGTCTGTTCGGCCCAATCCCGAACGCGGGCGGAACTCTGCGGGGCTGCGCCACCGAGGGCATTCTTCGGCCTCCGGATGTCGCGGCCCGCTCGCCAGTCCATCGCCGTTGGCTGCCGGCAAGAAAGCAATTAGAATCCGGAACTCGCCGATGCCGGCCACAATCTGGCGCCGGTGTAGAGGATCGCCAAGTGTTCAGACACACGGTGAAGAGGACAGGTAGCTCAGTTGGTAGAGCACAGGACTGAAAATCCTGGTGTCGCCGGTTCGATCCCGGCCCTGTCCACTTGCAGATGCTGCCCGCCCAGCGCAAGTCCGGCGTGACTCTCCAGCGCGACGAGCCACGCAGGCCCTTCGATTCGGTTTAAAGACTTAGTGGAGCGTCAGCCCGATTCATTCGCACCGACGCGAAACGTTCGCCAAAGACTAAAGTACTTTGGCGCAGACAACATCGCAGTGCTCCGCCGGACAACTCGCACCCGAGAATCACGTGTTGACGGAGCACTAGTCTTTCCCCGGGCCCTATGGATTCGGTGTCTCCGCCACAGCCGGCTCCCTCGCATCGGCCGCGCCCGCGTCGAATCCTGCAACTGGCCGGTGTCTTCGTCGGTCTGGTTGTCGGTCTGGCGATTGCCGAAGTGGGCCTACGCCTCTCGGGCTATCAACTCCCGGCCGCACACGGCAAGCGGCGGTTGGTGAATCTTACCAACGGCATCGACTACCACTGCTACCCCAGTAACCACAGCGGCGAGCTGCAACCGTTGCCCGACTACCGCCGCGGCGAGTGGCGGCTGGAAGACGGGACGCTCGACGCCAACGAGTTGCCGCTGGAAGCCGTCGAGCAAACGCCGTATTGCGTAGAGTACCGCATGTCCCCCCAAAGGCTACGCGACCGTGTTTACGATCGCGAAGTGCCTGACGGCGTCGTGCGGGTCTTGGGGATCGGCGACTCGTTCGCCATGGGCGTCGGGGTACCCAACGAGAAGTCGCTGTTTCGACAGCTCGAACGGCTTGCCGGCGCCGGAGTCGAATTCGTGAACGCCGGTCGCTCCGGGTCGTACGTGCAACACGAATACGCGCAGGTCGTGGAGATGTCGCGCACGATCGACTTCCAGCGCGTACTTGTCATCTTCGTGCCCAACGATGTCCCGCCCTCCGACGAGCTCGCCGAGCGCGAAAGCGAGATCAACGACCTGATCAACGTGCGTGCAACATTGCTGCGGCGCCGCGTCCAAGGAGACTTCTTCGGACGGCACTCGCGCGTGGTGCAGCTCGTCCGGTGGCAGTGGAACACCTCGCAAATCCACAACCGCACGATCGACTGGTACCGCGATCTTTACGACCCACAAATCAATCCGAAGGGGCTACGCATCCTGGAACAGGTCTACCGACATGTTGCGACGCTGCCCAACGTGCAGGCCGCCGTTGTGCTTTATCCGCTCATGGAGGGTTTTGATCAGCAATACCCTCTACGCGGAGTCCACGCCCGGGTGGCAGCCACTTGCCGCGAAGTCGGGCTGCCGGTACTCGATCTGGCACCGGCGTTTCACGGACATGATCCCGCCGAGTTGTGGGTGCATTCCTGCGATCATCACCCCAACGGCACCGCGCACGCCATCGCTGCAGACGCCATCTACACATGGCTACAGGCCGAGTTGCCGCCGTTCCTGCAGCCGGACGAAGAATGAACGGCAAAGCCAAGGCAACGATCACGCGTCGAGCAATCGTCGGGCGGTCGAAAACACGTCGGCCAGCATCTCGCGGGTCAACCGACCGGTGAACGTGTTCTGCTGACTGGGATGATAACTGGCAAGCAACGTCCGTCCGCCGGCCAGCGATGTCGTCTCTCCGTGCTTGAAGCGCGGCAGTCGACCGCTGTGCCAGTCGCGACGTCGCGCGGCGTCGAGCGCAGTGCGCCAGCCAATCTGCCCCAATCCGAGCATGACTTGCAGGGGCAACAGGTCGATGGTCTCGTCGAGCCACTGCCTGCAAGCCAAGAGCTCCTCGCGTTTCGGTTTGTTGGCCGGTGGCGCACAATGGCAGGCGGCCGTAATCGCGCAATCGTCGAGCATCAGCCCGTCGTCGGCCGATACCGCCACGGGTTGATTCGCAAAACCAGCATCGTAGAGCGCTCGGTAGAGCCAGTCTCCGCTGCGATCGCCCGTAAACATCCTTCCGGTACGATTCGCACCATGGGCCGCCGGCGCCAAGCCAACCAACAGCAATCGGGCATCAGGGCGTCCGAAGTTCGGCACCGGCTGGCCCCAGTACGTTTCATCGCGAAATGCTTTGCGACGCGTCTTAGCAACCTCTGCACAATGTGCGCGTAGCCGCGGGCAGCGCTCGCAAGCGGAGATGCGGCCGTTGAGGTCGTCCCACGAGCGTTCGTTGCGACGGGCCATAGGCATCCAACACAGCAAGAGTCGCGCCGGACACGAGCCGCCTGTAACCTGCCTCACGGCTGCCCCCTTGCAGCGGCTAGTTGAAAGCCGACACTAGGGGCCACGACTCTGACGGGCGAGCCAGGTCCGAGCCTTGCAACCCGCCGTGGAGTTGTGAGGGCGGCGAACGCCTTTCTGCAATTCCCGCCGGTAGCGAGCGTCGACGCGGCTAGAAAGGATACCCGGATTGGAAATCGCGTGGCTGCTGGCCCAATTCGCCTTCT
Source organism: uncultured Planctomycetales bacterium (assembly GCA_938003525.1). Taxonomy (GTDB): domain Bacteria; phylum Planctomycetota; class Planctomycetia; order Pirellulales; family JAEUIK01; genus CALKYM01. The sequence goes on from CALKYM010000245.1 coordinate 19,212, forward strand.
TCGCCGGGCTGATCGTGTTCGCAGGGCAACAGCTCGCGCGGGCAAGCGATGCGCTGGCGGAACTCACCGGACTGGGCCGCACCTTAGTAGGCGTCATTCTGTTGGCGGCTGCGACGAGCATGCCGGAATTGGCCGTCGACTGCACGGCTGCAGTGGCCGGAACCGTCGACTTCGCCATGGGCGACATTCTCGGCAGCTCGTTGATGAACCTGCTGATCTTGGGCCTGCTCGATGTGTTCTTCCGCCCACGCGGTCGCCTCCTTTCGCGCTTGAGCGCGGGACACACGTTCACAGCGACGATGAGCCTGATCCTCACGGTGGCCTGCCTGGCAACGCTGCTCTTGCGCCCCGGCACGATCCCATACCTGCGCGTCAGCGTGGGCAGCCTGGCGATCGTGGGCATGTACTTGTTGCTGGTGAGGATGCTGTTCTTCGATGAGATGCAAGGGAAGAAAGAAGTCTCCGGCGACGTGACGCCGGAGATTGAGACGAATCTATCCCTCCGTCGGGCCATCGCACTCTATCTCGGCGCGACCGCCATCATCTTCATCTCGGCACAGTTTCTCGTTCCCACCGCAGAAGGCCTAGCGGACCAGACGGGCATTGGCAAGACGTTCATCGGCTCGACGTTGCTGGCGATCACGACGTCGCTGCCGGAGGCGGTGACCACGTGGACCGCCGTGCGGATGGGCGCGTATGATTTGGCGATCGGCAATATCTTCGGCAGCAACACGTTCAACATCACGATTCTACCGGCGGTCGACTTGTTCTATAGCGGCTCGTTGTTTGCCGATGTGTCGGCAACGCATGCCGTGAGCGCGTGTGCCGTCGTGCTCGTCACCGGCGTCGCCATGTTGGGACTCACGTACCGCGTCGAGCGGCGAAAGCCGCTCATCGAACCGGATGCGACGATGCTAATCCTGCTGGTACTCAGCGCCCTGGGGCTGGTGTACTACCTGGGCGACGCTGCGTCGCTGTAGGCATCCGACGGTCGCGCTATTTGGGTGACAATTATCGATTCCTGATTTCGCCACGTGGCGCCAGCGATGAAGAGCCTGCTGTACCTGGGTCGGCTGGCGTGGGCTTCGCCCTGGACGCTCGTGGGTATCTGCGGCGGCCTATTGGCGCTGGCCACCGGCGGCGCGTGCCGGCGGCGCGATGGAATCCTGGAATTCTCCGGTGGCGCGCTGCGGTGGCTGTTGGAGCGGGTACCGCCGCGACCCATCGCGCTCACGCTTGGCCATTGTGTTTGGGGGCGAACAACCGCCGCACTCGACGCCGCTCACACGCACGAGTTGGTTCACGTGCGGCAGTACGAGCGATTCGGACCACTCATGGTGCCCGCGTACTTCGCCTGTTCGCTGTGGGCCTGGCTCTGCGGCCGCGACCCCTACCGCGACAACGTCTTCGAACAGGAAGCGTTTCGTAAGGCGTAGCCCAACAGTGCGGCACCCTCTGCGATTGGCAAAAGCAGCGGCCAACCGCCACAATTGTCTGGGAGTTCTGTGCGATTGTGCACCTGCGAGGAACGCAATCCAGCCGCGCAGCCCGCACCGCGCCTGATGCAGTGGCAAAAACTGCGACATTCTTGCTTGCAATCGCGCGCAGCACGCGCCAAGATTCAGGCCACTGTGAACTGGCCCGCAGCGCGTCGCCCTGTCACGCGCGGCGCGGCCAATGCATCACCGGGCGAAGCGTCGATCGGAAGGGAGTGTTGAAGCATGAAATTGACGCGGTCGGTCAGTTACGCCGTGTCTATTCTCCTGCGCGTTCACGAATCACGCTCCCGCGGCCCAGTCACGGCCGCCCGCATCGCTCACAAGGCCGACTTCCCTCCGCGTTTTCTCTATCGAGTGCTCCGCCGTCTGGTTGACGCCGGCCTGCTACATGGCACATCTGGACCGGGCGGGGGCTATTCGCTGGCTCGCTCGGCAGCACAGATCTCGCTGGCTGACATCGTGCTGGCCGTCGAAGGAAAGGTCGACAACGCGCCGCTGGAAGCGGTCGCGCGCGGACACAGCAAGGCGATTCGCAAGATCAACGCGCTGACCAAACAGCAGACGGAGCGGTGTCTCAAAGAAATGCAGCGCGTCAAGCTCAGCCAGTTGCTTCGCGCCAAGTAGTCCATACGCGCTCCAAGCTGCTTCATGCGCCTGACAACTGTGCGCACAAAAAATGCCGGCGCGCCAAAGTCGGTGCGCCGGCATGAATGCGTTGAGCGGTCGCACCGTCGCGTGAAGCGCAATGAACCAGGCATTCACAGCCTGGCGGCTCGCGACGGGCGCCGGCGGCTGTTCGCTTACACCATGTCTTTGAGGTTCTTCAGGGCGCGAACAACAACTTTGTTCGACGCCGGCCGTGCAGCGCGGTCGATGAATTCGCCCGGCTTGAACGGATTCGGCACGTTCTTTTGCGCCGGACGAGCCGGGACTTTCTTCTTCGTGATCTTCACCAGTCCCGGAATCGTGAACGCGCCGGCTCCCCGGCTGCCGAGACTCTTGCCGATTTGATCGGCCAGGGCTTCGAACACCGCGGCGACGTCCTTCTTCGAGAGGTCGGTCGCTTCAGCAATCGAGGCCATGACTTGTGACTTGGTCGGCGCCTTCTTGGTCGTTGCGGCTTTTGCCATCGTTTTTCCACCCTCCTTGTGAGGTCCCCTGTATTACCGATTTTCCGCAGTTCGGCATGCATGCAGAACGCGATGATTAGAAACAAGCGCGCCAAAATTGCAAGGCGAAATTGCCGGAAAACACGGGCAAAACGAAGATTCTGCCCACCACGACGCCGCGAATCGGGGCTCGGGCAGCCGCGCAGCAGGCAGGCCCGAGCGACGCAAAAACGCCCGAATTGCCGATGAATCGCGCCGCCGCGGCAACAGCACCATCTCGCGGCAAACTGCCCGCCAGCCGGGCAATGAGGCGCCGATCGACGTTCTCAAGTTTCGGCGCAAGTCGTTTTCTAGATGAAACTTGATTGACCAGGACACACGGAGAATTCGTGTACCAAACAGGTGTAGAATAACCGCGTTGCGCCTACTGCGAGCGGACTGGTTTAGCGCCGCTGGGAGTTGGTCGATCTAGCCGCACATGCGCGGGCGGACGGGGCTCGCCGCCCAGCGCCAGTGCTGGTGTAGTCGTGAGGAGAAAAAATCGGCCGAAATCGATCGGCTGCCCGGTTCGAGCGACCATTTCGCCGTTGGAAGCCACGCGGGTCAAGCGTCGTTCGCGCGGGGAGTTGGACCCGTCTCGGGTTCTCGCTTCGCGCCCGACGGCGCGCGTCAGGTGCTCCGACCGAAGAGACGCGGACGAACGGCACAAGCGGTTGCCCGCAGAACTAGCCCGACCGGTACAATTCGCGTGACTTGCCGGGCCTGCTGTCGTTTCGTAAGATATGAAAAAGCAAGTGTTTAAGTGCCGTGAGCCCGTTGGTGGCCGCCTCGATAGCTGCCGCCTCGATCACTGGTCTTGCTGCGGATGCGTCCCCAGGCCGCTTGCGACGGTGCGTGCTGAACTTTTGCGGACATCGACGTGACAAACGAACCGGCACCCAGGGCACGGCGGCCGGCCGACCTCACGTCGGGAGGCGGTCGATGTCCTGTGACCAATGGAGTGGCGGAACGGGAGGAGCTGGCATGCGGCGGTCGGTCGGCGGTCTTCTGGCAGCGCTGGTGGCGGCAACGCTGATCGCCGGCACGCCGTTCTCTCTGCCGGCACAACCTCCCGCCGGGCCACAGCCCCCTCGAATCCAGAACGTCCCCGCCAGGGTCGCGATGCAGGTGCCCGGTGCCGCCGGCCGAGGCGAGGGCGAGTTCAGCGGCATCATCTTTCCCAGCGATCGCGCCGCCATGCGGCGGCTCAATCAGGCCATCGAACTGCTCGATAGCGAGCGGTACAGCGAAGCGGTCCGCTATCTCGGTAGTATTCTCGAAGCCGACGAGGACTTCTTTTTCCAACCCGATCCGAACGCGCCGTTTCATCGCAGCCTGAAGTCAGAAGCGGAGCGGCTACTGGGTGAACTTCCCGCTGAGGGTCGGCAGACGTACTCGCTGCAATATGGTGCCGAGGCGCGGCGGCTGCTCGACGACGCGGTCGCGGTGGGCGACGCCACTGAAGTGGCGACCGTCTCGAGACAGTATTTCCACACCGAGGCCGGCTACGAAGCGACGCTTCTGCTTGCCGCCGACCACCTCGACCGCGGTCGCCCGCTGGCGGCAGCCCTCTGCTACAGACGACTCAAGGACTCCGCGCCGGCGGCTTCCGCCTGGGAACCCGCGCTCTCATTGCAGCTGGCGACGAGTTGGCTGCGAGCCGGCATGGCCGATGCGGCCATCGAAGTCCTGCGCCGCTTGAAGGCAGATTACGGCGAAACTCGCCCGCGCGTGGCGGGACGAACAATCGAACTCTTCGCCGACGAGGCGGACCCGATCGCGTGGCTCTCTGCGACCTTGGGGCCACAGCGCGAACTGGCAACCGATGAAGTGTCGCAATGGGCCATGTTTCGCGGCGATCCCACACGCACGGCGACCAGTGGTGGCGGGAGCCCGCTGCTGACACCTCGTTGGATCGTGCCCACCACCAACGACCCGCTCGTCGAGCGGATGCTGGTCGAGCTAGAACGATCGCACCTCGATCGCAGCCTGGCATTGTTGCCCAGCGCGCACCCGTTGGTGATCGACGACATCGTGCTCATGCGCACCGTCAGCAATCTGCTGGCCGTCGATTTCGTCACCGGCAAGCGTCTGTGGGAAGTGCCCGTCGATCACACACTGGAAGGCATGCTCACCGGCGAAGGTGGCGCACCACTGGTCGGCAAAGGCCAGCTCGCCATGGGGCTCGAAGAGCGGCTTTGGGACGACGCCACCTACGGCACGTTGAGCAGCGATGGCCAACACGTGTTCAGCATTGAAGATCTATCGGCGGCCGGGCCGTTCCTGCCGCAGCGCGTCGTGCGGATGGCCAACGGACAGATCGCCCGCGGTCAATTGGCGCCCAAGCCGTTCAATCGCCTGGTGGCCCTCGACATTCACAGCGGCAAGCTCGCCTGGGAAATCGGCGGCGAGCCGAACACCGGAGAATTGGAGCTGGCCGGCACGTTCTTCCTCGGGCCGCCCTTGCCACTGGGTGGCGAGCTGTACGTGCTGGCCGAGATGAACGGCGAGGTGCGCCTGCTGGCGCTCAACGCGGAGACCAGCGAGCTGGAGTGGTCGCAGCAGCTCGCGATGCTCGAGCGCAATATCCTGCAGGATCCCATTCGCCGCCTGGCTGGCGTGTCGCCTTCGTACGCCGACGGCGTGCTCGTTTGTCCTACCGCGGCAGGAGCCGTCGTGGCGGTCGATCTGACCACGCGCTCGCTGTTGTGGGGATTTCGCTACGAGACCAGCACGCAGCAAACAAACATGGCGCAGATGATCATGCTCCGTGGTGCCGGACAGGTCATGACTCAGATGAACGGCGAGCGGGCCTTCGCCGACCGCTGGTCCGATTCGAGCGTGACCGTGGTCGACGGCCATGTCGTACTCACACCGGTCGAGTCCGACTCGATCATCTGCCTCAACCTCTTGGACGGCACCCTTGCCTGGGAACGTCCACGCAGTGACGGGCGCTACATCGCCGGCGTCCACGACGATCGTCTGATCGTGGTCGGACGCTCAACAGTCCGCGCGCTGGCGCTAGCCGACGGCGAACCGGCCTGGGAATCAGCGGAAGTCCATTTGCCCGACGGTGCGGCTCCCAGTGGACGCGGCTTCATCAACGGCCACGAACTGTTCATTCCGCTAACTTCGGCCGAAGTCGCCACGTACGATCTCAACAACGGCGAACTCCTGGCAAGATCGCGATCGCGCGACGGATCGATTCCCGGCAACCTGACCTGCTACAAGGGCTCGGTGCTCGCCCAAAGCGCCGACTCGCTGGAGAGCTTCTATCAGCTTGCCCAGCTCGAAGATCAGGTCGCCGTGCGGCTCTCTGCTGAACCCAGCGATGCGCTGGCGCTCGCCCTGCGCGGCGAGATTCAGTTGCACAGCGGCGACATTGTGGCAGCGACCGCCGATCTGCGCCGCTCACTGGAAATCAGCCCGTCGCCCCACACTCAGGAACTACTGGTCGAAGCGTTGCTGGAAGGCCTGCGATCGGACTTCGGCACCTACCGCGACCGATTGGACGAGATCGAGCGTCTGGCGGAAGTCCCGGAACAGAAGGCGCGGTTCTATCGGCTGCTGGCCGAAGGGCTGCACCATGGCGGCGAAGTGAACGCAGCGTTCGTCGCCTATATGCGTTTCACCGATCCCGCGCTCGGCCGCCCGGATCTGGAACGGATCGATCAAGCGCACGCCGTGCGTCGCGATCGCTGGGTGCAAACGCGGCTGGCGCTGCTACGTGCAGGAGCGAGCACCGACGAGACCGCCGAAATCGATGACGTGCTCGAACAGCGACTGGCCGCCGCCGTGGCTGAGCCCGGCGTGGGTGGGCTGCGACGTTTCGTCGATTACTTCGACGGACATCCGATGTCGCTGGATGCCCGCCGCGAGCTTGTGTCGCGCTATCTCGAGGCGGGCGATCCTCTGGCGGCCGAAATCGAACTGCGTCACCAACAGCGCAGCGAAGATCCATCGGTGGGCTGCGACGCGACCGCGCGGCTCGCGGAGCTCTTGCACCAGGTCGGGCGGCCCGACGACGCAGCAATGTGTTATCGCCGGTTGACTGCAGAGTTCGCGGATGTTGCAGCCGGCGACGGCCGTACGGGCCAACAAATCGTGGCTTCGCTGGACGCGGAAGATCCCGTGCGCCGCTTGCTGGCCGGCGACACGCAATGGCCGCTCGGCGTGAAGGTCACCGCTCGCGAAGACAAACCGGGTGGGCTCACGCATAGCCAAGGTCTGGCCATCGTGGGCGATCGCCAGCCGTTCTTCCACGGTATCGAAATCCAGATCGATCAGATGGGCCGCACCCTGTTGGGACGCGACGGGCACGGTGTGCCGCTTTGGAAAGTCAACGTCGTGCCGCCTGGCTCCAATGGCCGCGTGGCGTTCAACCAAATGCTCAACAAGGGCCACGCCAGCGGGCACTTGCTGCTGTTGCACTTGGGCCAGGAGCTACTCGCCATCGACACGCTCGGCCGCGAAGGTCAGGGACGTGAAGAGTGGGCACGAGTTCTCTGGCGACACGATCTCACTGAATCGATCGCCGGCATGGCGGTCAACAATTTCCAGCAACCGCGGCAAATGCGCGTCGCCTGGGGCAATCGTGTCATCGTCAACGGCCCCGGCATGCAGCCTGCCGGCAGCGTGGCCACCGTCACCGACCGCATCATCTGCTTCATCAGCAACCGCAAGTTGGTCGCGGTCGATCCGCTCAGCGGCGAGGTCGTTTGGGAACGCCGCAACGTGGCGCCTGGGAGCGATGTCTGGGGCGACAACGAAGTGCTATTGCTCGCCGCTCCCGACTCCAAGCAGGCACTGGTGCTGCGCACCGACGACGGCAGCGAGCTCGATACGGTCGAAGTTCCTGAAAGTGGCGAGCGGATGTGCACCCAGGGCCGGATGGTGGTCACCTGGCGAAGCGCCCGTTTGCGCTCAGTGGTGCGTCTCATCGACCCCTACGGCGAGGGCGAGCTGTGGGAAATCAAGTTTTCCAACACGGCCAAGGGGCATTTGATCGAGAACGACGAGCTGGCCGTTGTCGAGCCGAACGGACGCTTCGTGCTCATCAACCTCGTCGACGGCAGCCTCAAAATCGACGAGCGCATCGAGCGGATTCGCGAGCTGCAAGAGATCTACATCCAGCGCTCGCGCGATCACTACGTGCTGGTGGTCAATCGACCCTGGCAACCCCAAAACAACACGCACGTCCGTCCGCTGCCCGGCGGTTACTTTGGCACGACCGTGGCCTTGGTGAACGGGCAGATCTACGGCTTCGATCGGCACTCGGGCGAACGACTCTGGACGCGCGAAGTCAAGAATCAGGGCCTCTGGCTCTGGCAACCCTCGGAATTGCCCGTGCTGACGCTCGCCTGCCAGTTCACGCCCAACGCCAATCGCAACAGCAACAAGACCGAACTCGCATTGGCCTGCATCGACAAACGCACCGGCCAGGTGCTGCACGAACAGACATTCGACAGTTCCGCACGCAGTAGCGCCCTGGAAATCGTCGGTGACGACGAACGAAACATCGTGGCCATCGACACTCAGGATGTCCGCGTGGAAATCGAGTTCAGTGACGACGCGTCCACAAGCGACGCGACGCCAAGCGAACACGTCATCGACCCGCTGGCCAAAGTCGAGGACGAGTCCCAGCAGTCGCCGGCCGAAGAATCGAAACGCGACGACCGGGTCAACGACACCGAGAACGAGCCGGACGACTAGTTCGCGTCCGCGCCGGGTCCAACATGGCTTCACGGCTCCTGAAAACCAAACGGCAAACGTGGTTGCTCGCGCTCGTCGTGAGCATCCTGCCGGAAGTTGCGCGCGCTGAAGCGCTCGAACCGCAGGTCAATCGCGTTGTCGATCGTGGCCTGGAGTGGCTGGCCAACACCCAGTCGCGGCTGGGACATTGGAGCGCCAACGACGGACGCTACCCCACAGCGATGACGGCGCTGGCCGGCATGGCGATGCTGGCCGAAGGATCGACCACCACGCAAGGCAAGTACTCCGCGCAGATTCGACGCGCGGTCGACTATCTCGTCAGCCGCAGCCGCTCGAACGGATTGATCGGCGATCCGACTCGCGATGACCGCTACACGTACGGCCACGGCTTCTCCATGCTGTTTCTCTCCCAGGTGTTGGGCGAAGAAGAAGACGTCGACCGCCGCCGCACGCTGGTCGATGTTCTAACGCGGGCCGTCGAGTTCACCGGCCAGGCACAGACCAGCGCCGGCGGTTGGGGATACGTCAGCGCTCGCGACGGGCACGGCTTCGACGAAGGCTCGACCACCATCACCCAGGTACAAGGGCTGCGCAGTTGCCGCAATGCGGGCATTCCCGTGCCCAAAGAGATCATCGATCGGGCGATCAAGTACATCCGCAACTGCACGCTGCCCGACGGAGGTGTGCAGTATAGTTCCAAGGGCGGTGGCGCCCGGCCGGCAATTACGGCAGCCGCCATTGCCTGCCTGTTCAACGCCGGCGACTACGATAGCGAGTACGTGCCGAAGTTGATGGAGTACTGTTCACAGAACCTCTCGAACATCTCGAACCAGGGCTTCGGCCACTGGCATTACGCCCACTACTACTACGCGCAGGTGCTGTATCGCGAGGGTGGCTCGACCTGGGACGAATACCGCCGCAAGGTCGAAGCCAAGCTGGTCTCCGAAGCCGGCGCCGATGGATCCTGGAATCAAGGCTACATCGGTCCGGTCTACACCACGGCCATCAACCTCACGATCTTGCAACTGCAAAGGGCCATGCTGCCGATCTATCAGCGGTAACAACAACGGTGGGGGTCGACCGCACGCTGCGGATTCGCCCCGCCGCTTTGGTAACGACCCACGAGGAACACCTGGATGAGCACGCCCACCTCGATCGACGACGCTTCGGTCCGCCGGCTGCATGAAGCCCGCGAACGCATTCTCGATCAATTGTCGCAGGTCATCGTCGGTCAGCAGACCGTGGTCGATGAGCTGTTGATCAGTCTCTTCAGCCGCGGCCATTGCCTTTTGGAAGGCGTGCCCGGTTTGGCCAAGACATTGATGATCAGCACCTTGGCGCGCACGCTGAATCTTTCGTTCAGCCGCATTCAGTTCACGCCCGATCTGATGCCGGCCGACATCACGGGCACGGAGATCATCGAAGAGAACAAGAGCACGGGCCACCGCGAGTTTCGCTTTCTCGAAGGCCCGCTGTTCTCCAACGTGATTCTCGCCGACGAAATCAACCGCACCCCGCCGAAGACGCAAGCCGCTCTCTTAGAAGCCATGCAAGAGCGGCAGGCCACCGTGGGGCGCGAACGCCACAAGCTTTCCGATCCGTTCTTCGTGCTGGCCACGCAGAATCCCATCGAGCAGGAAGGCACCTATCCGCTGCCCGAGGCGCAGCAGGATCGCTTCATGTTCAAGGTTTACGTCCGCTATCCGAGCTTCGATGAAGAGTTTGAGATTGCCCGGCGGACGACGACGATCGAAAGCGATCACATCGTGCCGGTGCTCAGCGGCGAGGAGATTCTCGACTTGCAGCGTCTCGTGCGCGAAGTGCCCGTCACCGATCACCTGATTCGCTACTGCTTGGCGCTGGTACGTCAAACCCGCGTGGGCGAAGACGGCACGCCCGAGTACGTCTCCGATCAGGTTCGCTGGGGTGCCGGACCGCGGGCCGTGCAATTCCTGATTTTGGGAGCGAAAGCGCGGGCTCTCTTGCATGGGCGGACCTATGTGGCCACCGAAGACATTCAGGCCCTGGCCAAGCCGGTGTTACGGCATCGCCTGGTAATCGGCTTCGCCGCCGAGAGCGATGGTGTGACTCCGGACGCTGTCGTCGAGCACCTGCTCGAAACCACGCCCAGTAAAGAGGACGAGCTGACGCGCGATGCCCGCTTCCAAAAAATACTTGCAACCTGAAGCCCTGCGGCGAATCTCCCGGCTCGAACTGCGAGCCCGGCACATTGTCGAAGGTTTCTTGTCCGGCATGCACCGCAGCCCGTACTTCGGGCAGTCGATCGAGTTCTTGCAGCACCGCGAGTACGCGCCGGGCGACGACTTACGGCACGTCGACTGGAAGGTGTGGGCCAAGCAGGACCGCTACTACGTCAAGCAATTCGAAGAAGAGACCAATCTCCGCGGCCTGCTGCTGGTCGACGTATCGCGAAGCATGAGCTACGGCAGCGGCACGTTCACCAAGTTCGAGTACGGCGCGACGATCGCCGCCAGCCTGGCCTACCTGCTTTTGCGCCAGCACGACGCGGCGGGCTGCGTCACGTTCGACCGCGACGTGCGCGGCGAAACGCCGCTCCGGACCAACCAGAAGCATCTCGAATCGATCGTGCAGTTGCTCGAGTCGGTCCAGACCGACGACGAAACCGACATTTACGGCATTCTGCGGCGCGTGGCCGAGCAATACCCTCGCCGCGGCATGGTCACTTTGATCTCAGACTTGTTCGTCGAGCGCGAACCCCTGTTTCGCGGGCTGCGCCTGCTGCGGCAGCAAGGTCACGACGTGCTTGTTTTCCACGTCCTCGATGACGACGAAATGGAATTCCGCTTCCAGGGGCCAACGCGATTTGAAGGCCTCGAATCCACCGCGCGTTTGAACTGTAATCCGCGGGCGCTACGACAGGGCTACCTCGAAGCGCTCGAGGAGTTTCTGGCGGACGTGCGACACACCTGTGCGCGAGAAACGGTCGACTATGCACTGGTGCGAACGAGCGACTCGTTCGATTCGGTGCTGGCGGCCTTTCTCAGCAATCGCTTGGGAATGCACCACCGCAACTAGGTACTGCGTGACGACCGCGGTGAGACCGCGCGTCGAATGGTTATGCCGAGTTTCCTAAATCCGCTGTTGCTCTGGGGCCTGGCTCTGGTGGCCGTGCCGGTGTTGATCCATTTGATCAACCTGCTCAGGCACCGTCGGGTTCGCTGGGCGGCCATGGACTTCCTGCTGGCCAGCCAGAAGCAGAACCAGCGTTGGGTTCGCATCCGCGAGTTGCTGCTGTTACTCGCGCGAATGGGAATTATAGCCGCCGCCGTGTTGATGCTGGCCCAGCCGGTGTTGCGCAGCAGTTGGTCGCGTTGGCTGGGAACCGCCACCACGCACCACGTCGTGCTGCTCGACGACAGCTATTCGATGACCGACCGCTGGGCCGATACCGACGCCTTCACCGTGGCCAAACGGTCGCTTGAGCGCATGATCGGTCAGGCGGCCGTGCAGGGAGTCCCTCAGTCGCTCACGCTGCTGCGATTCTCGCAGGCCGCGGTCGACGGCCCGCCGCGACCCGACCTGATGGCCGAAACGATCACCGCCGACTTCGCACCCCGGCTCGAATCGCTTTTGGCCCAAATGGAGCCCACCGACCTGGCCATCGGCCCGACGGCTGCCTTGCAATCGCTCGAGACGCTGCTCGGTTCGGCGGCCGGAGAAAATCGCGTCGTCTATCTGGTTTCCGACTTTCGCGCGCCGCAGTGGCAGGAACCCGACGAGCTGCGGCAGCAACTCGCGAAGTTGGCCGACGAGCAGGTTCGCCTGGAACTCGTCTCCTGCGTCGACCAGTCGCGCCCCAATCTGGCCATCCAGCGCATCGAGCCGCTGCCCGGCAACCGCGCAGCGGGCGTTCCACAATTGGTCGAAGTCACCGTTCGCAACTTCGGCAGCGAAGCCGTCGGCGACGTCTCAGTCCTGTTGGCCGAAGACGGCTCGCCGCGGCCGGCAGTCGTCGTCGACCAGATTGCCGCCGGTCAAAGCGAGACGCGCCGCTTCGCGGTCCGCTTTCCCACGGCCGGCGCCCATCATGTGCAGGCGTCGCTGCAAAGCGATGCGGTCGAGGCCGACAACCAGCGTCACCTGATCATCGACCTGCCGCTTTCGGTCCCGGTGCTCATCATCGATGGCGATGCGGATGCCGGCGACGCGCAATTCCTCACCTGGGCCCTGGCCCCCGGCGGGCCGGTGCAGACCGGTGTGGCGCCACAGGTCGAGCTGCCGCGGTTTCTCGACACGCAACCGCTCGACCGCTTCCGCGTCATCTATCTCACCAACATCGACCGGCTCGATCCCACGGCCATTACAGCGATCGAGGAGTTCGTCGCCCGCGGTGGTGGGCTGGCTTTCTTCTGCGGCGAACGCACCGATCCGGCCTTTGTCACGTCGCAACTCTACCGCAACGGTGCGGGCTGTTTTCCGCTGCCCGTCTTGGGTACGGCCGAGTTGTTGGTCGACCGTCTCCGCCGCGCTCCCGACTTGAACGTCGCCGACCATCCCGTGTTCGGCGTGTTCGCGGGCGAGCGAAACAGCTTTCTTCAGGCCGTCGTCGTCGAGCGCTATCTGGCAGCGCCCGCCGATTGGCGTCCCGAGGCCGACTCTTCAACACGGGTGCTGGCCAGCCTCCGCAACGAAGCCCCGCTTGTCGTCGAGCGCGAGTTCGGCGCAGGGCGCGTGGTGGCCATGCTCACCACGGCGGCGCCTGAGTGGAACAACTGGGCACAGAACCCGAGCTTCGTGGTCACACTGCTCGAATTGCAAGCCTACCTGGCCGGCGGGTACGAGGAAGTCCGCGCCCGCCTGGTGGGCGAACCCTTGGAAGTCGTCCTCGATGCAGGCGACTATCGCCCGCGCGTCCGCTTCACCGGGCCCGATCGAGCGGCGGGCCCTGAAAGCGTTGAGGCCGCATCGGGTGAACACGGCTTGCAGGCCAAGCTAGCCGCCACCAACATCGGCGGACTCTACACGGCCGAGTTGACGCGCCAGACCGGGGAGATCGAAACCCGCCGCTTCGCGCTCAATGTCGACGCGTCCGAGGGCGATCTCACCACGCTCGACGGCGCCCAGCTGGCCAGCCGGCTCGAAGGCCTGCCGCACACCTTTCATCCGGCGCGAGAACTCGAACTGGGCGATCTACAAACCGGCGGCTTCCAGTTAAGCGAAGCGCTGCTCTTCCTGTTGATCGCGCTATTGATCGGCGAGCAGCTCCTCGCCTACACCGTCAGCTACCATCCGCAATCGCAGGAGGTCGCGCCATGAACCTCCTGGGATGGCAACTCCTGGCCGCGCAGACGACGCGCTCGAGCTTTGAGTGGGGCCGCATCCAAGCGCCCGGCGACTGGCTCCTCCCGCTAGGCGCCGTCGCGGCGATCTTGCTCTACGTTCGCTGGATGTACCGCCGCGACAGTGTGGAACTCAGCGCGCCGGTGAGTTGGCTGCTCACGTCGCTGCGGGCGGCGGCCTTTCTCGCGCTGTTGGTCGTCTATCTGCAGCCGCAATGGCGCACCGAGCGCATGCAGGCGCAAAACAGCCGCGCGGCTTTGCTCGTCGACACGAGCCTTAGCATGGCGCTGGACGACGAAGAGACGATCGGTCCCGCCACGGCCGGGCGCCTGCAACCATTGCTGGGCGCGATTCAGGGTGCCGACTGGGTCGACACGCTGCGCCGGCGCCACGATGTCGTGGTCGCGCGGTTCGATGAAAGACTCCAGCGCATCGCCGTGCTCGACAAGCGCGATGCCAGTCAGACAGACGATACTGCTCAGTCGCCCACAGATACGCTCGACTGGGACGAGCAGTTGCGCCCGCAAGGTACTGAGACCCGCCTCGGTTCGGCGCTGCGGGCGATGATTTACGACGAGCGCTCGCTACCTCTCTCAGCCGTCGTGCTCATCAGCGACGGCGGGTTCAATGCCGGCAGCGATCCCCAGGCCGCCATCGAACTCGCCACCGCTGCCGAGGTCCCCGTGCACGTCATCGGGCTGGGCTCCGATGAACAGATCGTCAACGTCCGCGTGGCCGACCTGCTCGCGCCCCCTCGCGCTCAGCCGGGCGACGACTTCACCATCACCGCCTACATCCAGGCCCAGGGCCTTGCCGGGCGGACAGTCACCGTGGATCTCATCGGCAAGCCGTCTGGCGGACAGCCGGATACAACCGCTGAGGAGCAAGAAGGCAGCACCGAGCTCACGCTGGGGGCTGACGGAGAAGTCGTGCCCGTTGAGTTCAACGTCACGCCGGCCGAGGCCGGACGCCGCACGTACGCCACGCGCATTCGCGCGCCGGCCGGCGATCGCCAACCGGCCGACAATACACAAGAAGTCGATGTCGAAATCGTCAATCGCAAACTGCGTGTGTTGCTCTTCGCCGGCGGGCCGACGCGCGAGTATCAGTTCCTCAGGAACCAGCTCTATCGAGATGAGACCGCCGAAGTCGACGTGCTGCTGCAATCGTCGCAGCCGGGCATCTCGCAGGAGGCCAACAACATCCTCGACGAGATGCCACGCGTCCCCGAGGCACTGTTCGACTACGACTGCATCCTGGCTTTCGACCCGGCGTGGCAAACACTCGATGCCGAACAACTTGAACTGATCGACCGCTGGATTGGCGAGCAGGCCGGCGGACTGATCGTCCTGGCCGGCCCCGTTCACACGCAAAGCTGGGCTCAGCTCGATGCGACCTCGGCCGTCCGCGACTGGTACCCCGTCGAATTCGAGCAGCGTTTGTCGTTGCTCGACGAGGGACGTTTCGACTCGCGCGAACCCTGGCCGCTGGATTTCACGCGTCAGGGTCGCGAAGCGGAGTTTCTCTGGCTCGAAGACAACGCCGCGGAAAGCGCCCGCGCTTGGAACACATTCTCCGGCGTGTTCGGATACTTCGACGTGCGCGGCGCGAAACCGGCGGCGACCGTCTACGCCACCTACTCCGATCCGCGCGCGGCCAGCAGCGGCGATGCGCCCGTCTACCTTGCCGGGCACTTCTACGGTGCCGGTCGCGTGATGTATTTGGGCAGCGGCGAGATGTGGCGATTGCGCGAAGTGGATTCTGCCTACTTCGAGCGCCTCTACACCAAACTGTTGCGACACGTGTCGCAGGGTCGGCTGTTGCGCGGCAGCACGCGCGGCACGCTGCTCGTCGAAAACGACCGTTACGTAGTCGGACAAACCGTCGTCGTGCGGGCACAGCTCAGCGACGCACAACGCGAACCGCTGGAAGTGCCCACCGTCCCGCTGATGGTCTTCGCGCCCGATGGCACAACCGAAAGCATCACGCTCACGGCCGATGCCTCGCGGGCCGGGAGCTATGCCGGGCAGTTCGCCGCTCGCGACGAAGGGAGCTATCGCCTGGAGTTACTGTTGCCCGAAGGCGAAGACGAGATGCTCACCCGGCGGATCCAGGTACGCGTGCCCGATATCGAACGCGAAGACCCGCGCCGCAACGACACGCTGCTGGCCTCCATCGCCAGCGCCACCGGCGGCAACTACTACATCGGCATGGAAGCGGCACTGGGAGCCGACGGCACGGAACCCCTGGCCGAAGTGCTGCGCGATCGAACACGCACCGAAGTCATTCGCGAAGCACCGATCCCGCTGTGGAACAATTCCTGGATGCTAATCGGCATCTGCGGACTGTTGTGCCTGGAGTGGTTCACGCGACGTCTGGTGCATCTGGCGTAGGACGCTTGAGCGAACAAGAGAATCGATGACGCGCATCGCATTGCCAACACCGACTGCACTCGACCCGGGCATCCGGCAATCGCTCGCGGCACTTCGCCGGCGGCTGCAGTGGTACGTCGTGCTCGAAGGCGTCGTCACGCTCATCGCTGCGGCGGCCGTTTGGTTCTGGGTCTCACTGGCCGTCGATTGGCTGCTGGAACCGTCTCGTGGCGTGCGAATCGCAATTCTGGTTGGCCTCGCGGCTCTGATGCTGACTGTCGTATATCGGAAGATCGTCCGGCGGTTGACGACGCCGCTGGGCGATCGCTCGCTCGCGCTGCTCCTCGAGCGCCGCTTTCCCGAACTAAACGACGGCCTGCTGACAGCCGTTGAATTGAGCGACGCGCAGCGTCGCGGCCAACTCGCCTCGCCGGGAATGCTCGCCACCGCGAGCCAACGTGCGGCCGGTCAGCTTGCCAGGCTCGACATCGGCACCGTGATCAATCGTGAACCGCTCGGTTGGGCCATCTTTGGCGCGGTCGTGCTCACAGCAGCAGTCGCCGTCTACGCGGCCGGCGCTGCTGACGTGTTTGGCGTTTGGGCCCGCCGCAACGTGCTGCTGGCCGACGAACTTTGGCCCCGGCGCACTCGATTGGAGGTCGATGGCTTCGTCGACGGCCACCGCAAGGTCGCGCGCGGTTCCGACACGTTGATCGTCGTGCGGGCAGACGCAACGAAGGAAATCCCTGAAGTCGTAGAACTCCGCTACGAAACCGAAGAAGGTGTCCGAGGCCGCGCCACGATGCGACGCGAAGGCGAAGCGGTACCCGGACGCGACGCATATCAAGAGTTCGCCTACACGTTCGAAGCGATTCCCTCGGCGCGCTGGCTCGACGTTCGCGGTGGCGACAGCCGCATCCGCGACTTGCACTTGCAAGTCGTCGACAGCCCCACGCTGTCGGCCATCACGCTCGACTTCGAGTTTCCCACCTACACCGGTCGCACCGCACGCGGCAACATCGACGCCACCAGCGCGATGCAGGTTCCACGTGGCGCGACGATCACGCTCCGTGCCAGGGCCAACAAACCACTCAAGGCAGTCGAAGTAAAACACTCCGGAGAAGGCGCCCGGTCGGACGTCGAGCATCTGGAGCTTGCCGGCAGCCGGGCGTTTACAGTTCAGATCGACCAGTTGCTCGCCGACCGTGGCCTGGAGTTCACGCTGCACGACGGGGACGGGCTCGAGAACCGCCAGCCCATTCGACTCTCACTCTCCGCCATGCCGGACAACCCGCCGCAAATCGCGCTGCGGCCCGAAGGCATCGGAGCCGCCATCACGCCACAAGCCCGGTTGCCGTTTGTCGGCACCATCGGCGACGACTACGGCGTTGTCGAAGCGTGGTTTCACACCAGCATCGACGGCGGCGTTGTGCTAGAAACCCCGCTACGGCTGAACGCGGGCAGCGCGCTCGAACGCGAGGTCCGCGAAGCGTTCGAAGCCACCGAGCTGGGCCTGCTGCCGGGCCAGCAGCTCACGATTCATGTCGTGGCCAACGATAATCACGATCTGGCGGGAGAAGGCGCACAACTCGGCGAGGGCGAAGTCTTCACACTCGACGTCGTCACTCCCGAAGAGTTGCGGGCCATCCTCGAATCGCGCGAACTGAATTTGCGG
The DNA here is from genome assembly GCA_938003525.1 of uncultured Planctomycetales bacterium. Classification (GTDB taxonomy): domain Bacteria; phylum Planctomycetota; class Planctomycetia; order Pirellulales; family JAEUIK01; genus CALKYM01. The sequence continues at coordinate 36,940 of CALKYM010000245.1, forward strand.
CGCAGATTTGAGACCATCCTGGCCGAAGTGCAGGAAACACGCGATCGCCTGGCAGGCATCAACGTGCCAGCGATTGTTGAGCGCAACACCGGCGAGCCCGACTCCGGACAGAACGAACCGGACGACGGATCAGACGATTCCTCAACAGCAGCATCGGATCCAACAGTCGCGTTAGCGACGTTGACGACCGAACGCAGCGTGCAAAACGGCCGCAAGAACGCGGAAGAGACGCGCGGTGTGGCGGCCAGCTTCGAGCAAATCGGTCAAGAACTGATCAACAACCGCATCCCCAGCTATCAGGAGCACCTGTCGCGATTGCTCGACGGCATTGCCCAGCCGCTTCATCGCATCGCCGACGATCGCTTTCCAGAACTCGAAGTTGAACTCGTGGCGCTCCGCGAAGCGCTCGCCGCCATCGAGCTGGAGTTGGCCGACAGCCGCGAAGATTCATCTTCCCGTGTCGCCGACGCCGCGCTGGCCGCTCAAGATGCTGCAGTTGCGCAAGCCGATGCGATCTTGAGCGAAATGCAGTTGGTGCTCGCGCGGATGCTTGAGCTGGAAACTTTCAACGAGCTAGTTGAACTGCTGCGAGAAGTCATCACCGACCAGGAGACGATCGCCACGCAAACCCAGGCACAGCGCCGCGATCGGCTCCGCGACCTGATCGAAGACGAAGAGTGACCCCCCGGGCCGGCGGCCTACAATGATTCATGTGGAGCGTATTCCAGAACTGAACTTGGGTGCCACTGCCTGCTTGCCCTGCAGTGCGAATCCGTCAAGGGGCACCGCTAGACGAGCGATTGGTGTTCTGAAGTAGGCTCTACCTGTCTTTTGACGGAGCGAAGCGGAGCTCAATGCGATGAGAACTCATTTCTGTGCCAAACCCGCAATTTGGGCATCGTCGGCGTTGCTCTTGTTGGCTCTGCTGGGCACCGCGCTCGCGCAGGATGAGCCTGCGCCCCCCGACACCCCGCCGATGCCGACTGCGGCGGAAGAGCCAGAAGCCGATGCCTACGATCTGGCGCTCGGACAGGAGCAAATCGCCGCCAAGTACCGCCGCTTTGAAGAGGTCCTGCTGCGGATTGCGGAACTCACCGAAGAAAGCGACCCGGATCGCGCCGCCTTGCTGCGGCGCGTTGTGGCGCAGAGCAAGGAGCACCTGATCGGCCTGCAGTTCGATCGCCTCGTCGAGCTATTGCGCTCCGAACGACTGCCCGGCGCGGTCCGCCAACAGGCCGACCTCCAAGCCGATCTCGAAGCGTTGTTGGATCTGCTGCTCAGCGAGGATCGCAAGAAGAAGCTCGCGGAAGAAAAAGAGCGCGTGAAGAAGTGGCTGGCCGAGGTCAACCAACTCATCAAGCGGCAGCGCGCCATCCAGGGCGCCACCGAAACGGGCGATAACAACGAGCGCACGGCCAAACGACAAGGAGATCTTGCCGACCAAACCGGCGAGCTAAGCGACCAGATGCGCGACGCCAGCGAAGCCGCAGCCGCCGAGGCGGGCGACGCCGGACAGAGCGATGCACCGTCTAGCGACGCGGGCAGCGACGAACCCGAATCGTCCGCAGAGAACGAATCCGCCGACGAGCCTGACCCGGCAGAGGATGAGCCCGGCGACAGTAAACCTGAACCCAGCGAGAGTGGATCGCCCGAGCCATCGGATGGGGATTCGAGCGAGAGTGGCTCGCCCAGCGATGGGCAGTCGCAAAGTGATTCGTCGCCGCAGCCAGGCCAATCGGGCCAAGGCTCCGAATCGCAACCGAATCCGGCCCAGCAACGTCTCGAAGCGGCCCAGCAGCGCATGCAGCGCGCACAGCAACGCCTGGAAGACGCCCAACGCGAAAACGCCATCGAGGAACAGGAGGCCGCCCTCCGCGAGCTGGAACAGGCGAAAGCCGAACTGGAAGAGATTCTGCGACAACTGCGCGAAGAGGAACTAGGCCGCACGCTGGCCATGCTCGAATCGCGCTTCCGCCAGATGCTCGACCAGCAAGTCACTATCTATGAAGACACAAAGCGACTGGACGCTGTGCCCGACGATCAATGGGCGCGGGCGGATGACATTCAGGCCGGTCGTCTCGGGCGCCAGGAGTCGGAACTCGTGCTGGAAGCCGAAGGCGTTCTGCTGCTGCTCAGCGAAGATGGCACCGCGGTGGCCATGCCCGAGGCGGTACGTCAGATGCGCGACGACATGCAACAAACCGCCTCGCGACTCGCGTCCAGCAAAGTCGGCACGATCACACAGGCCATCGAAGAAGACATCATTGCGGCCCTGGAAGAAATGATCGCCGCCGTGCAAAAGGCGCAGCAAGAGCTCGAAGAGCGGCAGAATCAACCTGCCCAGCAAGGCGAGCCTTCCGACCCACCGCTCATCGACCAGTTGGCCGAGTTGCGGATGATTCGCGCCTTGCAGATGCGCGTCAACAACCGCACGGCCCGCTACGCCGAGTTGATCGACGGCGAGCAGGCCGTCGACGTCGAAATCCTCGAAGCGCTCAACGACCTGGCCGAGCGCGAGCAGCGCATCTGGCGGGTGACACGCGACATTGTAGTCGGCAAGACCGAGGGTCCCTAAACTACAGGCTGACCTACACTTGTCGGGAGACCGATGATGAAGCCAACCACGTCCCGCCTGCCCGCCATCGCGATTGCCTGCCTGCTGGCCGCCTGCGATGGCGTGCGCGGCCAGGACATTCTCGACGAGCCGGCCTGGCAGTCGCCGGCCGCCGAAGAAGTGCAAGCCACGCTGGGCGCATGGTTGAACGAGCGGCAATTCGACGCGACCACGGTCGCGCAAGTTGAGTCGATCTGGAACGCGCCGCCGATCCGTATGCCCGTCGAAGGCGACGAGTTACTGGCGCGGCTGGTGATGAGCCTGGCCTTGTGCGAGCCGCGCGTGGCCCAACTGTGGCAAGAGTGCTCGGCGCCGGTGATGCATCTCCCGCTCGTGCGGTACGACATCCTGGAAGATCCTTACCTTCCCGACTGGGCACGCAACAACTTGCGGCTCTACTACGGTCGCTGGTTGTGCCGCGAACGGCTCTATGAAGAGGCGTCCTTACAACTACAAGACTTGACCCCGGCGGACGTCGTCGATCCGGCGACGTTGCTCTTCTATCAGGCGGTCACATACCACCGCTTGCTCGACCGGGAGAACGGCCTGCAAGCGATCGATCTGCTGACCAGCGGTCCGCAGAACATCCCGCAGCGCTATCGCTCGGTCGCCAGTCTCCTCGCTATCGACTTAGACGGACTGGAACCCGGTTCCCTCGACTCGATCTCGCGGCAGATGCAGGACGTCGAGCGACGTCTCGATCTGGGGCGCGGCGGTCCGCGCACCCGCGAGGTACAAGATGAAGTGATCGCCGGTTTGGACCGCTTGATCGAAGAGTTGGAGAAGCAGCAGCAACAGCAGTCCGGCGCGGCGGGTGGCAACGTGCAGCCCAGCGCGCCGGCGCAAGACAGCCAGATCATGCCGGGCAAAGGGCCCGGCGAAGTCGATCCCAAGTCGATCGGCTCGCAGTCCGGTTGGGGCGACTTGCCTCCCAAACAGCGCGAACAGGCGCTGCAACAAATCGGGCGCGACTTTCCCTCGCACTATCGCGAGGCCATCGAGCAATACTTCCGCCGCAGCGCCCAAGAGGGCACCGACCAGCCGGGGCCCGAGCGTTAACCACCACGCGTGCCAACGGGCGCCGCGCACTCGTCGGCCAGCTGTCAGCAACACCTGGCTGGCGGCTTTGTTTCTCGTCAATCGCCTGAGCTTCTATTGAGAGCAGCCTTGATCAACCTCAACAGATTACAGCTTTCGGCTGTCGTCGCGTTTCTCATCGCGTGCGCGCCGCACTTTTGCGTCTCGGCCGCCGATCAGACGGTCGACGTGGAGACGCTCGCCGGTGAGACGGTCGCGGGCCACCTCGTCGCACTGTCGACCGACAGCGTTACCATCTCGACAGATTCAGAAACCGTCGAGTTGCCGGCCGACGAAGTGCTCAGCATTTCGTTCGCCGCCGCGCAAGTTCGCGCTGCGAGCGCAGCCCCGGTCCACGTCCTGCTGGTCGATGGAGCGGCGATCGTTGCCGACCAGATCACGACGGACCGCAGTGGCGCGCATTTGCAACTGGGCGGCACCGACGAAAGTCGTTTGACGCTTCCCTCGGACGCCGTCGCCAACGTGCGCTTCAACGCCGGCTTAGCCGGCCGCGTTGCCGAGTTCCATCAGATCGCCGGACAGGCCCGCGGCACCGATCTGCTCGTCGTCGATACGGGCGAAGCGCTCGACTACCTCGAAGGCACCGTGGCGGCCATCGAAGACGAGCGCATCCTGTTCTCGATGGACGGCGAGACGCTGCGGGTGAAGCGGTCCAAGGTTGCCGGCGTCATCTACTTTCGCGGCGAAAACGAAATGGCGGCCCCGCCCATTCACGTCGTCACGCACGCGGGAAGCCGCTTCCCGGCCACGAGTTTGCAACTGAACGAGGATCAGTTGCAACTGGCCACCGCCGGCGGCTGGAACGTCGAACTGCCCATCGATCGAGTGCTGCGCGTCGATCTCAGCGGAGACAAAGTCGTCTATCTCAGCGATTTGCAGGCACAACGCGAGGTCTGGCAGCCGTTCTTCGAACAACCGCAGCTCCCCGCCGCGCTCATTGCCTACCGTCGACCGCGCCGCGATGCGGGCTTCGGGACCGATGCGTTGCATCTCGACGGCCGCACTTATCGACGCGGGTTGGCACTGTGCAGTCATACCGAGATCGAGTTTCGCTTGCCGGCCGGATACAGCCGCCTGCTGACCCGGGCGGGCATCGACGATCGCATGCGTCCGGCCGGACATGTCGAGCTGACGATTGTGGGCGACAAACAACAACTCTTACACACGACGCTCAGCGGCAGCGATGAGCCACAAGATATCGATGTCGACATCTCTGGTGCTCGCCGCCTGGTGCTCATCGTCGGCTTCGGGGCCGATCTCGACTACTCGGACTACGTCAATCTGTGCGAGGCAAGGATTGTCCGATGACGACGAGTCAGAATCGAATCACGCACCTGCTCCTCGTTGTCGCGCTGGCGATCTTTCCGCTCACCAGCGCCGGTGACGAAGTCCATCCGCTGGTGGCCGCCGCCCAGTCGCAGCGCGTCGAAGTGATGGAGCAGGCTGCACAGTCGGTGATCGCCATGTTTGGCCCGCAGGGTGAAGGCGGTGGCTCGGGCGTCGTCATCACTCCCGACGGATACGCGCTGAGCAACTTTCACGTCACCAGCGCTTGCGGCGACTTGATGAAGTGCGGCATGGCCGACGGCCGGCTGTACGACGCCGTGATTGTCGGCATCGATCCAACGGGCGACGTGGCGCTCGTCAAGCTGCTGGGTCGCGACGACTTCCCGGCTGCTCCACTGGGCGACAGCGACGACGTCGAAGTGGGCGAGTGGGCCTTCGCCATGGGAAACCCGTTTTTGCTGGCCACCGATTTCCGTCCCACTTCGACCTACGGCATCATCTCCGGTGTGCATCGCTATCAATACCCGGCCGGCACGATTCTCGAGTACACGGATTGCTTGCAGACGGATGCCTCGATCAATCCGGGCAACTCCGGCGGCCCGCTGTTCAACCTGCAAGGCGAGGTGATCGGCATCAATGGCCGCGGTTCGTTCGAGAAACGCGGCCGCGTGAACGTGGGTGTCGGCTACGCGATCTCGATCAACCAAATCAAGAACTTTCTCGGCTATCTCCGCAGCGGGCGCGTGGTCGATCACGCCAGTCTGGGCGCGACTGTTGCGAGCGACGCTCAAGGCCGCGTGATCGTCAGCGACATTCTCGAAGGCAGCGACGCGTACCGCCGGGGACTGCGCTTCGGCGACGAGCTCGTGCGATTCGGTGGCCGTAGCGTGCGGACCGTCAACGCCTTCAAGAATGTGCTCGGCATCTTCCCCCAGGGATGGCGAGTGCCCTTGGTGTTCCGCCGTGAAGGTGAAATTTGGGAAGTCTGGGTACGGCTGGAGCCGCTCCACGCACCGGGTGAACTCGAATCGATCCTCGCCGGTCGGCCCATTGGTGCGCCTGACGAACGACCAGATGGTGAGCAGCCACAGCCGCCGGGGCGCGGTGGTAATCGGCAGCCGGACGATCTTCCCGCCGAAGACGATTCGGCCGATGCGCAGGTCGAAGAAGAACCAGATGCCGCGGACAGCCCCGCGCAGTTCGTCACCAAGCGACGGGGCTACGCGAACTACTACTTCAACCAACTCGAACGCGATCGCGTCTGGGACCTGCTGGCCACGCAGGTCGATGCGGAGACCGCCGCGACTGTTTGGCGGCTCGCCGGCGACATCGTCGGTGGAGGCGAGTTCGACCTGCTGCTCGACGAACAGGTCTCGCAAATCACCCTGCCCGGAGACGTCGTCGAGATCAGCGTTTCCGACGATCTCTCGCACTCGCTCGATCCGCAGGGCAGCGGCGGACTGCTGGCGGCGCTTTCCATGTGGCGACGTCTACTCGCTCGCGGGCCCGACGGCTACGGCCAGATCTACTATCTCGGCACGGCGCCGCTGATCGAGTTGGGGCACACCTGCGACGTGCTTGTCGGTATCTCAGCAGGGGTGGAGTGCTGGTTCTACGTCGATCCGCAATCGGGGCAACTGGCGTGCGTCGAAATGTATCCGACCGACGGCGTTGATCCCTGCCTCGTGTACCTTTCCGAGTATCACCGCGTCGACGGCCAGCACCTGCCGCATCGTATCGACGTCCGCCACGGCGACGGCCCGCCTTATGCCGTTCTCGAAGTACAGCAATTCGGCTTCACCGTTTCGCCGGAGGAGTCGCCATGAGTCCATCTCCGCAAACAGGTCGCGGTCAGACACCCGAGCGACGATCAACCGCCGGCGCGTTTGCCCGAATCGCCACGACTTGTCTGGCACTGCATATCGGGTCGAGCCCGCTGTCGTCCCGCGCGGAGGATCGCTTTAACGCCGTGTTCGAAGAAGTGCGGCCGAAGGTCGTCAAGATCTACGGCGCCGGCGGCTTTCGCGGTTTGGAACACTACCAAAGCGGACTGCTCATCTCGCCGGACGGCCTGATTCTGACCGTCTGGAGTTACGTGCTCGATACCGACTACATCACCGTCGTGCTCGACGATGGGCGACGCTACGAAGCCGAGCGGTTGGGCGCCGACCCGCAGCTCGAAATCGCCGTGCTCAAGATCGACAGCGACCGGCTCCCGCATTTCGATCTCAACGAGGCGGCCGAAGCCGAAAGCGGGGCTCGCGTGCTTGCCTTCAGCAACCTGTTCGGCATCGCTACCGGCAACGAACCGGTGAGCGTTCTGCACGGAACGATTGCTGCCCGCACGCCGCTGGCTGCACGCCGCGGTGCCTTTCAGACCAGCTACAACGGGCCGGTCTACGTGGTCGACGCCATGGCAAACAATCCGGGTGCGGCGGGCGGCGCACTCACCGACCGGCAAGGCCGCTTGCTGGGCCTGCTCGGCAAAGAGCTCCGCAATGCGCTCAACAACACGTGGCTGAATTATGCTCTGCCCATTAGCGAGATCAAGCCCAGTATCGACCGCATTGTCTCTGGAGAACTGATCGCGGAGACCGACCCTGCAACATCAGGGGCGGTCGATTATCCGGTCACGCTCGAATTGCTGGGGATTGTCCTCGTCCCGGATGTGCTCCAGCGGACGCCCCCCTTCATCGACGAGCTGCGACCCGGTACGCCGGCAGAACAGCTGGGCCTGCTGCCAGACGACCTGATCGTGCTGGTCGACGGCCAGCTCGTGCAGTCCTGCCAAACGCTGCGCGAATCGCTGTCCCGCATCGATCGCGCCGGCGGCGTCGCCATCACCATCCTGCGCGGTCAGGATCTGCTTGAGTTCACCTTCGAGAATCTGCCCGACCTCCTTCCGGCTCACATGCCCTGAGTCGTCCCATTCATGGTCCCATCACACTCACAACGATGCGGCGTGAACTCGCGAGAGCGCCTGCCAAGGTTGGCCCCGGGTGCCACTGCTGGCTTGCCCAGCAGTGCAAAGAACCTGGCAGGCGACACTGTTGGGCGAGCGAGCAGCGGCACCCAAGGCCGCCTGAACGTCGTTTCAGACTTGGCGCTGGTCATCGTCGCTACTTGTCTCGGCGCAAGCCTTGCCCGGGCCGACGACGATCTGATCGCTCTCGAAGAGTCGGCCGTTCGTGCTGCCGCAGCGCACGTCGCGCCAAGCGTCGTACAAATCGAAACGGTGGGCGGGCTGGAGCGTTCTGGCCAAGTGTTGCTGGGCACCGGCCCCACAACGGGCCTGATCGTCGCCGACGACGGACACATCATCTCGAGTGCATTCAATTTCGCGCAGCAACCGGCGTCGATCCTGGTGCGATTGCCCGACGGACAACGCTTGCCCGCCCGTGTCGTCGCCACCGATCACACGCGCATGTTGACGCTGCTCAAGGTCGACGCTGAAGGACCGCTCCCCGTGCCAGAAACGTCCTCCGCCGACTCAGTTCGAGTGGGGCAATGGGCGATCGCCGTCGGTCGCACGTTCTCGCCAGAGACACCTAACGTCTCGGTCGGCATCGTCAGCGCCGTGGGTCGGGTGTGGGGCAAAGCGATCCAGACCGATGCCAAGATCTCGCCGCAAAACTACGGCGGGCCGCTCGTCGACATCGCCGGTCGCGTGATGGGCGTACTCGTGCCGCTCTCGCCGGAAGGCACCGGAGAAACAGCCGGCGTTCAGTGGTACGACTCAGGCATCGGATTCGCCGTGCCGATGGACGACATTCAGCGCATCCTGCCGCGTTTGATGCAGGGCGAAGACATGCGGCCCGGTTTGCTGGGCATCTCATTGAAAGACGCCAATCCAATCGGCAGCCCGGTCGTCATCGCTTCCTGCCGCGTCAATTCACCGGCCGCCGAAGCGGGACTCGAGCCCGACGACCAAATCGTGGCCGTCGATGGGGCGACCATCGAATGGACCAATCAGCTCTACCAACAACTGAAGCCTAAGTACGCCGGCGAAACGGTGCACGTCGCCGTCCGCCGCGATGACGAAGAGCTTGCGTTCGACGTCGAACTCGCGGCCGAAATCAACCCCTATCGCAATCCTCTGCTCGGCATCTTGCCAGCGCCGCGAAACGCCGACGGAGTCGTCGTGCACCACGTCTACGACGAAAGCCCCGCAGCAAACGTGGGATTGCAAGCTGGCGACGTCATACTCCGCTGTGACGACGCCGACCTCCCCGACCGCGAGTCGCTGCGGCAACGCCTGGCAGCACACGAGGTGGGCCAGCAGGTTCGTCTGGAAATCGATCGCGACGGCGAAACGCTGCACGTCGAAGTGCCGCTCGCCGAGATGACCGACGCAATTGCCTCAGCAGACATCGCAGCAAGTCGCGTGGCACAGCCAGTCGACGATCCGGGCGCCGAAACGGGGATCGTCGCGCTTCAGGTCCCCGAGTTTCCCAACGATATCACTGCCTACGTTCCAACGAACTACACGCCCGAGCATCCGCCCGGGGTTGTCGTCTGGTTGCATGGGACACAGCCGCTGCCCGAAGAAGATCTGCTGGAGCGCTGGCGTACGTTCTGCGAGCAGTATGGACTCGTACTGCTCGCACCTCGGGCGGCGACGGCGGGGCGCTGGAATCCGCTGGAAGTCGAACTGGTCGGCAAGGCGCTGGCCCAAATCAAGCAGACGTACAAAGTCGATTCCGACCGGATCGCGCTGGCCGGCTATCAGACGGGCGGTGTGTTGGCGTACGTTGTCACCTTTCGCCAACGCGAACAGTTCCGCGGTGTCGCCGGTATCGACGCTCCCCTGCGCGTCGCACCGCCGGACAACGACCCCGCGTTTCCTCTTTCGATCTTCGCAACCACCGCCGGTGCTTCGCGGGCAGCCGCCCAAATCCGGCAGGGGATCGAACGACTCAAAGCGCTGGGCTATAGCGTCATCCAGCAATCGCAGGCAGATGGTCCGCGCTACCCGAATGCCGACGAGCTCGATGAACTGGCCCGCTGGGCCGCCACGCTCGATCGGCTGTGAGAGCCACTCGTCCCCTCAGCGATGCCGCTGTTGAACATATGGAACGACACCTCGTCGGCTCACTGGGTGTGTTGCTCGTCAGCATTGGTGTCGTACTGCTTTACTGGGGCCCAAGCGATGAAATGGGGGTTGCCTGGGCGGCAGGCTGCCTGCGGACCGGTATCCTGCTGGCCGTGTTGTGGTTGGCCATTCCGAAACTCGGCCTCTGGTCGAGCTGGGCCTTCTTGATCGGCGCGCTGTTGTTGGCCGTCATTCTTGCCGTGCGGCCGCGGCTGTTCATCATCGGCCTGTTGGCCGCAGCCGCGGCAGCGATCTTGCGCCCGCGTATCGCGGCGCGGCGAAGACCCTGATTCCGGTCGGAAATCTTGTTGCCAGCCATCGACGCGGCGCGCTTCGACCGTGCGGCGAGTCCCTCAACCCGGCGTGTCCAGATAGGGATCTTGCCCCATCTGTTGCTGCATCTTTTTGCGCTCTTTTTCGTAATACAACAGCGTCTTGCGGTCGCTGAAGTGCCGCCGTTCGATCTTCCGCTGCGCCCGGCGGAACAGCGAGCCGTTGCCCGTGGCCGTTTGCGATTTGCGAGTGCCGGTCTGCTTCAGTCGTTTAGACCGTTTGGGGCCCAGCCCGGCGAGCAAGATATCGTCGTCGAGCGCCAGGTATTGCCGCGTCGCGCCGGGATCTCCTTGCCGGCCGCTACGGCCGAAGAGCTGTCGATCGATCCGCGCCGAATCGTGCATCTCCGTGGCAATGACGTAGAGCCCGCCCAGTTCTTTCACGCCTTCGCCCAGTTTGATGTCGGTCCCGCGGCCGGCCATGTTCGTCGACACGGTGACATGCCCTGGCTGACCGGCTTGGGCCACGATCTCTGCTTCGGCCGCCACGTGGTTCGCGTTGAGCACCTGGTGGGGGATGCCTGCGGCCGATAGATGTTTGGAGAGAATCTCGGACTTATCGATCGATCGCGTGCCGATCAGCACGGGCCGCCCCGTGGCGTGTACTTCCCGAACTTCGTCGACGATGGCCTTCCACTTCGCCTCTTGCGTTCCAAAGACTTGGTCCGGCAGCCGCTCGCGAATCACAGGCCGATTCGTCGGAATCTGCACGACGTGTAAACGATAGATGCGGCGCAACTCGCGGGCCGACGTGGCCGCCGTACCCGTCATGCCTGCCAGTTGCTCATAGCGGAGAAAGAAATCCTGCACGGTGACGCGTGCCGCCTGGCCGGTTTCGACGGTCACCTCGACGCCCTCTTTCGCCTCGACCGCCTGGTGGATACCGTCGCGCCACTTGCGGCCTTCGCCCAGCCGCCCGGTGAACTCATCGACGATCACCACTTCGCCGTCCCGAACGACGTAATGGCGATCGAGCTGAAACGCACGATTCACCTTGATGCCGCGTTCGATGTAGTCGTAGATCGTCAGCATGCCCATGGCGTCCATTGCCTCGGGCTTTTCCAGCCGCCGTACCAGGTGCCGTCCCTCGGGCAGCAGTTCGACGGTTTGCTTGATGTGGTCGTATTCGTAGTGCTCATCTTCTTCGAACTGCGACGCCACTTCCGCAGACCATTGGTAACAGGCCACCGCAGCCCGCTGCGCTTCGGTGGGCAGTGCGCTGATGATCAGCGGAGTCCGCGCTTCGTCGATCAAAATGCTGTCCGCCTCGTCGACCAACGCGAAACACGCGGCGCGCTGCACGGGCTGTTCTCCCCCGCCGCGCTGTGGGCCGAGCATGCCGGCCAGCGGGTCGACTTGCCCCTCGCGGATGCGGCGATGCAACAGCCGGTCGCGGAGGAAATCGAACCCGAATTCCTTGGCCGTGCCATAGGTCACATCGCAGGCGTAAGCCTGGCGCCGCTGGTTCTGCGGCATCTGCGATTGGATGATGCCCACCTTCAGGCCCAGCGCCTCATAGACGGGCGTCATCCACTCCGCATCGCGGCGGGCCAGATAGTCGTTGACGGTCGCCAGGTGGGCGCCCTTGCCCAACAGCGCGTGCAGGTACATCGGTAAAGTGGCCGTGAGTGTCTTGCCCTCGCCGGTCTGCATTTCGGCGACCGAGCGATTGTGCAGGGCGACGCCGCCGAGAATCTGCACGTCGAAGTGCCGCATGCCCAAGCGGCGGCGGGCCGCCTCGCGCACCAGTGCGTAGGCTTCCGGCAACAGCTCATCGAGCGGTTCCAGGCTCTTGGCCCGGTAGCGCAGCGCCAGGCTCCGCTTGCGCAGCGCCTCGTCGTCGAGCCCCACTAGTTCGTCTTCAAACGACGCCACCTTGGGCAGTAGGCCCGACCACCGCGCAAGCCGCCGCCCGAGACGATCATTCACCACCGAGACAAACTTAGAAGGCAAACCAGCAGCCACAGGCGACGCGACCTCTGCGGGGCCAGCGCGATCGTGATTCAGCGACTCGCAAGGGGACCAAACACTTCCTTGCGCTTCTCAATTCTAGGATATCGCCGCTGGCGGAGGATGGGCCATGGGCGCCGTCGCAGGAGGCGGTTGGTGCAGCCGCGCACAGAAGCCGCGAACGCTTGTAATCAGATGCAGACCGCGCTACTGACCGACGATCCGCTCCAGTTCGTAGCGCGGCGCAAACCCAGCATCATCGGCCGCTGCGCGGAGCGGTCGACCTTCAACTTCGACAAAGTCGCCGCTCTCGTAGCCGGCCAGCAGCGAGCCGTCGTCCAACAGCACACTTCCGCCGTATTCATCGGTCTGGCCGTTGACGCCCGCCGCGGGAATATAGCGCAGCCGCCAGACGCGCTGCGCGGCGCTGTATTCCAGGCGTCCGCGCAACCGACGGTAGTTGGCCGCAAATGCGTACCGCTGGGCGTCGGTCCCGTTCGCACCCGCCGCCGCGTCCTTGCCAGTGGCCTCCGTCACTTCGCCGCCGCCGGTTCCACGGTAGCCGGCAAATGTCGCTGGCGTGCCAGACGTGGCTCCTTGCCTTTCGCTGCCGATCCACGTGTTCGCCGCGGTGCCTTGGTCGGCCGGGCGAGCTGCCTGGGCAAAGCGACGCGCCGGCTGCGCGGACTGTGGGGCCGAATCGACGATGCGAATCGTTGTGCCCTCCGGCGAGTCGTCCAACTCCGCATCGAGCATGGCGTCCAGGTCGACTTCCGGAGCTGCCGCTAGCGCCTGGCTCACTTCGTCGGCCAACAACTGGCCGGCAGAGGTTGCCCGTCGCACGCTGCCTGGGACGACGGCCGGTTCGTTCACCGGCGGCGCTTGGGCATCTGTCGGCTCTTCATAGTTGGCCGGCACGACTCCCGGATCGACGGCCCGCAGATCGACGGCTTCGTCGTCACCCGGAACGGTGACAGTGCCAAACGGAACATTGCGACGATCGGCCACGGCCGGCGTTTCAGAATCAGCAACTTCGGCGCGATCGCTCGGCTGCCAGGCCGATGGCCGCGACGAGGAGCTGCCCTGGTAGTTGTACTGGGAACCTGGCGGCGTCAGTGGTGCTCCGCCGACGCCACCCGAGGGGATCGGACCCGGCGCGGTTGCGGTCCCGCCCCCATAGTAGGGTGCCGGACCCGCCGTCGGTGCGGCCGTGCCCGGCGGTGGCACGGTCGATCGTCCCAGGAACGGGTTCAGGACTGTGGAATCTGTGGTCTGGCAACCGGCACTGGCGATGGCCAGCAACACAAACGCGAGCCGCTTCATCGGACGACTCCTTGCTTCACCGGGCCGGCATCTTCAGCCGGTCAGGCAGCACAGTGGGTGACGGGGATTCCGGACCTGTCCACGTACCGAAACTGGCAGCCGCGGCGCAGATCGCTGAGAAGTGTTTTGCGAATCGCGAAGACGAGCAGGTGCGGCGTCTGGTTGCCCCGCCGGCGCCGGAAGAGTGCGTAGAGTAGCGGCTGGCCGACCTGTGTCCAGGCCGATTCGCACAAGGGCCGTGGCATAGCATCGCCGGCCAGCATTTCAAGTGGGCTGGCCGGCTACGGACCACCCAGAAGTGTGTACGGCGGGCCGCAGCCCCTTGCCTGCATTTGGCTTACGCCGACAGAAGAGGTGTCGAAAATTGTTGGCAGTTTCGCGCATAGCTGCTACCGTACCAAGTGCGGGGGCGCAGAATCAGGCTCATCGCCACGGCGCGAACGCTCGCGCTGCCAGCAACTTAGGAGCAACGAGTAGGCAACAGGACACTCGGACGGACAAAGAGGCCCCAGTTCGTATTTTCGCCGCTGTGCTCGAGATCTTGGGGCGCGCTCGCTTTTTTTGCGGCAGCGTGCTGCCGGCGCCGCCAGCCCAGGCCGGGTCATGTGGGGGTTCGTTCTAATCTGAGGAGGAGTTCGTGATGTCTCGAATTTCACGTCGCGCGGGCTTTACGCTCGTCGAGCTGTTGGTGGTTATCGCCATCATCGGCATCTTGATCGCACTGTTGTTGCCGGCGGTGCAAGTCGCGCGCGAGGCCGCCCGCCGCGCGCAGTGCTCGAGCAATCTGCGGCAGGTGGGCATTGCCATGCACAACTACCACACCGCCGTCGGCAGCTTCCCGCCCGGGTTGGCTTTCGGCGACTACACCGACGCTCCCGACTTCGTGGAAGGCGAAGTTGGGCGCACGGCGTTTTTCAACAATGCCTTCGCCGCCATCCTGCCCTATTGCGAACAACAATCGATTCGCAACATCTGGAATCAGAGCGTGCCCTGGTACGACCAGCCGACCAAGGCGGATGGTTCGCCCAACGACGCCTTCAGCACCGTGGTGCCGATCTTCGTCTGCCCGTCGAACAGCAACAAGGACAATCCGGTCACCGAATCGTTCTTCGAGGCCACGCTCACCGAACTGGGCGACTTCGTCGGCCTGCCTAACCTGCTGACGCACATCGGCCTGGAGTACGCCCTGGGCGACTACCTGCTCTGCAAAGGAGCCAGCGACGCCTGGTGCGTGATGCCGGGCAACATTCAAACCAATCGTGAACTTGTTGCGACCTCTGCTGCACAAGGGTCGCCCGGCTGGTCTAAGCAGACCCGCGGCATCTTTGATGCCTCGCTGCCGAAATCACTGCAGTTTCCTGGTGTCGAGTTCGCCTGCCGCATCGCCCAGATCACTGACGGCACAAGCAACACGTTCATGTGTGGTGAAGGCGCCCAAGGCCCAGACTGGCCGGTATGTCACATGAGCGCCGGCGAACGGTGGCAACAGAATCTGCAGATGCCCGACGGGGGCGATCAGTGCCAGGACCCAAGTATTGCCCCGCGGCATCCAGACGATCCCAGCCGCGCGTATCCCATCTATCAGACTTGGTGGATGACACCCAACGTCGAGCCCGGCGTCGACGCTGGCGGCTTTTTGGGAGCTCCCTACGGAGTGACCATCGAGAGACTGAACACCAAGCCCGTCACGCACACTTTCATAAATGCTTCTGACGTTTCAGATGTGTTCGCACTGCTCAACTGTGGCCCCAGCCTAGACTGGGACGGGCCGCATCCTGGCGACCCGATCTTCAATGTTCCCGGTTTTGGAAGTGCTATCGACGCGGCGCACGCCACCGGCGGCTTCCGCAGCGACCATCCCGGCGGGGCGAACTTCCTGTTCGCGGACGGCAACGTGAAGTTCATCCAGGACAGTGTCGACCTGCCCGCCTACCGGTCGATGTCGACGATCCAGGGCGGCGAAACCGACCCGCTGCCGTTTAACTAACGGTAGCGACGACCTGAGCGATCCTTTGTGGAGCGCAACGAACTCCTCAACAACAAACCCCTGGCAGTCACAGCGGCTGCCAGGGGTTTTGTTTTTGCTCTCGTGCCGAGCCGCTGTCAGTGGGCTTCGGCGGCAAGCTCGAGAATCTTCGCTCGGGTCTCTGCCGACAGTCGGGCCCAGGAGTCGACCAAGCTGGTGAGATCGTCGCTATCGACGGTCGCACTCGTGGCCCGCACGCGCGACGTTTGCACGTAGGGATTGTCGACCCGCAGCGGCTGTCGCGCGGTGCGCGGCTGCGGCGCAGAGGCTTCTTCGGTTTGCGGCACGTAGGGGTTGACCGTCATCTCGGGCTGTGGGGTCGGCTCGGGCGTCAATACGCCGGGCGGATAGCCATACGGGCTGTATCCGTAGGGCCGCGGCACAGGCATGCTGTAGTACACCGGCGAGTACTGCCAGTAGTACGGAATCGACTCGGTGCTGTAGACCGAATACGGCAGTCCGTAGCCGCGGAAGCCGTAGGGCCCGGCCGCCTCGGCATTGTCGACGGTCCACACCGCCGCCAAGCCGCTGACCGCCAGGAGCAGAAGCGAACGCATGAGCATGGGGAGTACCTCGCAATCGGGAGCGAACAATCAGGACGCGCCTCGCCCGGCCCGCACTTGCCGACCGGCTTTTGCGAAGCGTCTCATGATTCCAGGCTAATTGCCCGGCAGCGGCGGGCAACCGTGCCGCCCATTCAGAAAGCAGGATCCAGCCGCGTTCCCGAAGCCCCAATGCGCTCCAGGACCGGGACCCTAGCCCCGCGTGGCATCTTCGCCGCCCGCGCCGTCCAACTCCGGCAGGGGGTAGGGAGGTTCTGCACCTGGCACGGCGGGAAGGTCGAGAATCACCTCGCCCATCTCGTCCGGTTCCAGCCGAGGCCCGCCACATCCACTCAGTGCCCAGCAGCCCAGCACAAGCGCGAAGGCCGCGGCGGTCGACGTGACGCTTCGCATAACTCGTATGGGGGCTGGGAAGGGGGCTGGCTGCGAACAGACCTGTTCATCATTTCGTTCATTGTCCCCAATCGCAACCGATGAAACCAGCGGGCCGACGGCAGGGGATCGCGGGCGTACAATCGGCGGCGATGTCTCCCTCTGAGCTGACCGCTGCGCTGTTCGCCGAGGCCCGCCGTCTCGGCTTCGATCTGTGTGGGGCCTGCCCGGCCGTTGAGCCGCCCGGATTGAGCCGCCTGGCCGAGTGGCTCGACGCCGGCTACGCGGGCCAGATGCACTACCTGCCAGGTCGGCAGGACGCCTATGCCCACCCCGCACATGTCTTGGCCGGCGCGCGGAGCATCGTGATGCTCGGCATGCACTATCGCACCGACCAGCCGCAGCAGGCGGCCGCGGGCAGCGGCCAGGTCTCACGCTATGCCTGGGGCGATGACTACCACAACCTGATCCACCAGCGACTCGACGATTTATGCGCCTACCATCGACGACTCTCGCCCGACGCGGTCGTGCGCGGCGTCGTCGATACCGCGCCGCTGCTGGAGCGTGAGTTCGCGCAACTGTCCGGGCTGGGCTGGATCGGCAAGAACACGCTGCTCTTGAATCGCCAGGCCGGAAGCTGGTTCTTTTTGGCCGCGCTGCTGACGACTGCCGAGCTCGTCTACCACGATGGCCCCTCGACCAATCACTGCGGCACCTGCCGGGCGTGCCTCGATGCCTGCCCGACCGATGCGTTCGTCGACGCGTACGTTCTCGATGCGCGACGCTGCATCAGTTATTTGACGATCGAGCTCCGCGCATCGATTCCCAGTGAATTACGCGGCGGACTGGGCTCCTGGGTCTTCGGCTGCGACGTCTGTCAGGACGTTTGTCCCTGGAACCGCCACGCCCCCCACAGCGACCAACCGGCCTTTGCGCCAGCAGCCGACACCAACCCGCTGGAACTCGCGGCGCTGTTCTACCTGGACGAAACGGCATTCCGCCAGCGGTTTCGACACACGCCGCTGTGGCGACCGCGGCGGCGCGGGCTGCTGCGCAACGCGGCGCTGGTGCTGGGCAATCAGGCCGCGCAGTCGGCAGTGCCGGCCTTGATCGTCGGGTTAGAGGATGACGAGTCGCTGGTCCGGGGCGCCTGCGCTTGGGCCCTGGGACGGTGCGGCGGCACAGCGGCGGTGGACGCACTCCACGAGCGTGCGGCCCGCGAGACGGACCCGGATGTACGTTGCGAGATCGCGGCGGCGCTGGAAACGGCCCGACCGGACTGATCGCCGACAATGGCACCGCAAAATGCCCTGCGTCCAAAACGAGTTCGTCGCCCCAAGAAGGTCACCTAGGGCGCCGGGCGAGCCGGCAACAGGCCAAATTCTTTGACAACCCTGCGCGGCACCGATTAGGATCACACTCAGATGAACCCAGGTCGTTTCCGCGTTTCGACTTAGCGTGCTGCTGGCATCGCCATCTCGAAGCTGAAGCGAATGGGCTCACCAACCGGTCAGGCACGGTTTGCCTCGACCACCACAACCCCGACTGAACTCTCTTTGCCGCCCCGCTTGCGGTGGAGAGCACGCCCCGCCAAACCACGCTTGGCTCCTCGGCGACGCACCGTTGCCGGCTGGGCGCGCGGCTGTCGAACAAAGGTCATTCCAAGAGCGCCCTTTCATGCCCGCTACACGCGTCAACGCTCGTGGATGGATTCTGATCGCCCTTGTGTTGCTTGCAGCTTCCACCCCGGTCAGCTTTGTCGCTGGTGCTCCGCCCGGGGTGAACTACGCAGTACCCGCCGCCGTGGCACCCGGAGCCGATACCGACGTCACGTTCTTCGGTGGTAATCTGGCCGGCGTCACCGGAGTGTGGACGAACATTCCAGGCTCGGTCGAGTTAGCTCCCGAGGTTGAGAACAACGGCCAGGACGCCGCCCGGGTGACCTATCGCTTTCACGTGCCCGATGGCGCCGCAGTGGGCGTCTACGGCTACCGCGTGGCAACAGGGCAGGGCGTATCGAGCATGCGGCTGTTGATGGTCGACGATCTGCCCAGCGTCAGCGACGCCGGCAACAACAAGTCGCCCGCCGAAGCGCAAGTCCTCACCCTGCCGGTCGCGGTCGACGGTGTGGCGGAAGCGGAGTCGTTCGATTTCTACAAATTCAATGCGGCGGCCGGCCAACGCATCTCTGTCGAGGTGTTCGCGCGGCGACTCGGCTCGCCACTCGATCCTGTCGTGCGGCTGCTTGACACCTCGGGCCGCGAGTTGGCCTACAGCGATGACGTGCCCGGACTGGCGGCCGACGGGCGCTTCGAACATCAGTTCGCCGAGGCCGGCGAGTACCTGATCGAAGTCCGCGACATCAGCTACGGCGGCGGCGGCAACCACCGCTACCGCCTGCGAATCGGCAATTTCCCACTCGCCACAAACGTGTACCCCATGGGTGCGCAAGCCGGCAGTGTGACGCAGGTCACCGTCGCCGCCCCCGGTGAAGATGCCCCGCAGTTGGCCGCCAACGTGACGGGCGATGCTCGAACCGGCACGCTGCCCATGGGCGGGGCGTATCCCCAGGGGCAGGGCTCAGCGGCCCTCACCATGGTCGTCGCCGGCATGGCCGAACACATCGAGTTCGAACCGAACGACGCCACTGAGTCCGCTTCGCCCGTATCGATCCCTGGCGGAATCAACGGCCGCTTCGAACGCTCGGACGATCGCGACTACTTTTCGTTCGATGGTACGGCCGGGCAACGCTTCCGCTTCACAGGGCAGGGGCGCACGTACGGCGCGCCCACGGACCTGTATCTGCGGTTGTTCGGGCCCGACGGAAAGCAGATTGCCGAGGCCGAGGATAGCGGCGCCAGCGAAGGTGTGCTCGACGCCACGTTGCCAGCCGACGGCTCCTACCGGCTGATGGTCGAAGACCTGCATCGTCGCGGTGGGCCGGAGTTCGTGTACCGCGTGGAAGTGACCCCCTACCAGCCCGGCTTCAGCCTGGCGCTGGAAGCCGAGAAGTTCGACGTCCCGCAGGGTGGCGTGCTGGCCTTCAAGATCACCTCGGCGCGGCGCGACTACAACGGCCCCATCACGCTCACCATCGAAGGACTCGACCCGCCGCCCAGCCTGGCGGCCAACGTGATTCCCGAGGGCCAGAACGAAACCGTGCTGCGTGCCACCTTGTCCAGCGCACTGGTGGCCGGGCCGCCACGCGTCATCCGCGTCGTCGGGCAGGCGAAGATCGGCGAAACCGACTATCGGGCGGCTGCATCCACGCTCACTCCCCTGCGCGGCGCACTCTCAGGCCTGCCGTATCCTCCGCAGGCGCTGCAGGAAAACGTCGGCCTGGGCGTCGGTCCCACGTTTCCCGAGTACTTCCAGCTCGCGCTGGCGACCGACGCCGCGGAGATTCCGCAACTCGTCGGGCAAGGAACTGTGCGAGTGAAGGTCGAGCGCAGCAACGGTTTTGAAGACGCCGTCGCGTTGGCCGTCGAGGGACTCCCGCCCGGCTTCGGCACGGGAGAAATCAAGCCCCTCGAAAAGGGACAGAACGAAATCGACGTGCCCATCACATGTCCGCCGACGATTGCTGAGGGTGAGTACCGCTGCCGCATCCGCGGCTCGGCCACGTTTCAGAATCAGCCGCGCACCGTCGTGCTGGCGGATGTTCCCCTGCGCGTCGTCAAACCCATCGCGGTGAGCGGCACCGCGGCCGGCCCACTCACCGTCGGTGCGGCGCAGAAGTTGAAGATCACGCTCGCTCGCCGGGGTGGCGAACCGCAACCGGTGAACGTGCAGTTGGAGAATCTACCGCAGGGCATCACCGGCCCAGCCGAAATCACGATTCCCGCCGACGCGGGAGAATTGGAAATCGAACTCACGGCGGCCGAAGGTGCGGCAACCGGAGCAGCAACCTTGCGTCTGCTGGCCACGACGGCCGTTGCCGGACGCCAACTTACTGTGCGCAGCGAACCGGTGACACTGGAGATCGCCGCGCCCTGACAACGCTTTCGATTCGGTTACCGCGGCCCACGAGCCCGGTTGCGCGACTTGTGCGAAGGGAAGGAACAACCGATGCGACGAGCCACACGAATCGCCAACTGGCGCCAACTCGCACTCTGCTGCCTGGCATGGCACGCCGCACTGGGTACGGCCAGTTTCGCGGCCACTCCCGAGAAGGACTCGCTGCCGACCGCTCCCATCGTGGTGGGACAGCCCACGTCGATTGAGGTCTACCCCAGCGAGATCCGGCTGGAAGCGCAGAGACGCCTGATGCACGTCGTCGTCACCGGGCACTACGCCGATGGCAGCGTGCAGGATCTCACGCGGACTGCTGAGTTCCTCTCGGCCGATACAGACATCGCTCGCATCGCCGAGCGCATTGTCCGTCCGGTGGCGGATGGACAGACGCAGATCATCGTCCGCGCGGCGGGGCACGAAGCGCGTATTCCCTGCACTGTGACGAATCAGTCGGCCGCCGACCCGGTTTCGTTCCACTACGAGACGCTGGTTGCGGTCTCGAAGCACGATTGCAACTCGGGCGCCTGCCATGGCTCGCCCAGCGGCAAGGGCGGCTTTCGGCTTTCGCTGCGCGCCTACGATCCGGCGCTCGACCAGGAAACGCTCATCCGCGAGTTCTACAACCGCCGCACCAACGTGTTGGAACCCGAAAAGAGCCTGCTGCTACTCAAACCCACGATGCAGGTCGCCCACGGCGGCGGGCGGCGGCTCAACGTCGGCGATCCCGCCTATGAAGCGTTGCGGTTGTGGATCGGCGCAGGACTTGCCGTCGACGATCCAGCCGCGCCGGCGTGCACCAAGATCACCGTCTACCCGCCTGAGCGGATACTGATGAGGCCTGCGCACACGCAGCAACTGATCGTGCAGGCCCATTTCACCGACGGCTCCATACGCGATGTGACGCAACTGGTCTCGTACTCCAGTTCAGACGAAGCCATCGCGCAAGTCGACGCCGAAGGCCTGGTCGTAGGCCAGCAGCGCGGCGAATCGGCCATTCTCGTGCGGTACCTGGACAAGACCGAAACCTCTTACCTGATGTTCCTGGCCGAGGTCGAAGGCTTTGCCTGGAACCAGCCGACCGAGAACAACTACGTCGACCAACACGTGTTCGCCAAGCTCCAGCAGATGCAAATCCTGCCGTCGGAAGCGGTCAGCGACGAGGAGTTTCTGCGCCGGGTGTACCTCGACGTGATCGGAGCGCTGCCCACCGCAGAGCAGTCGCAAGCGTTTTTCAACGATGCAGATCCGCACAAGCGGGCCAAGCTGATCGACGCGCTGCTCGAGCGCCCCGAGTACGCGGAGTACTGGGGACTGAAGTGGTGCGATCTGCTGCGCGTGAACAACAAGTCGCTCTCGCCCGCCGGCGTACACAAGTTCCGCCGCTGGATCGTCGCGTCGCTGCGCGACAACGTGCCGTACGACCAGTTCGTGGCCGACCTGCTGACCGCCCAAGGCAGTACCTATGACAACCCTGCGGCCAACTACTATCGCGCGGCGGCCGATACCAACGACTGCACCGAGACGACCTCCCAGTTGTTCCTCGGCATCCGCATTCAATGCGCCAAGTGCCACAACCATCCCTTTGAGCGTTGGACGCAGGACAACTACTACGGCATCGGAGCCTTTTTCAACCGCGTGCAGCGCAAGGCCTCGGCCGACGGCGCGGAACAAATCGTCTGGGTCGCCCGCGCCGGCGAAGTCGTCCAACCGCGGACGGGCCAACAAATGAAACCGTGGCTGCCGCTCTCAGGTGATGCAGAGGTGACCGCTGACTCGGACCGCCGCGGGGCGCTGGTCGACTGGCTGCGCACGCCGGACAACCCGTTCTTTGCCCAGGCCGAAGTGAATCGCATCTGGGGTCACCTGATGGGCCGCGGCATTGTGGAACCCGTCGATGATTTCCGCGCGTCGAACCCGCCTTCTAACCCGGCGCTGTTGGCAGCGCTGGCCGAAGATTTTGTGGCCAGCGGCTTCGACCGCAAGCACATCATCCGCGTGATTCTCAACAGTCAGACCTACCAGCTCAGCGCGCGGACCAACGATTTCAACACCGAGGACACAAAGTACTTCTCGCACGCGCGGACCCGCCTGCTCTCGGCCGAGCAATTGCTCGACGCAATTTGCATGGTGACGGGCGTCGAAGAGAAGTACGCAGGGCTGCCCGCCGGAACGCTGGCCACACAACTTCCCAGCCCGGATGTGAACCACGAGTTCCTTAAGGTCTTCGGGCAACCTCCGCGCGAGATGGCCTGCCAGTGCGAGCGTTCGACCGAGGCCAATCTGTCGCAGGCGCTACAGATGATCAACGGGCCGTTGATCCACGCTAAGCTGCAAGATGAAAACAATCGCTTGCGGCAGGCGGTTGCAGCCGGCAAGAGCGATGAGGAAATCATCGCCGAGCTCTACCGGGTTGCGCTGTGCCGCGCGCCAGAGCAGGCTGAGATCGATGCGGCCACCGCGCACATCGCGGCGCAGGAAGATCGAGTGCTAGGCCTGGAAGACGTCTGCTGGGCCTTGTTGAACGCCAAGGAGTTCCTGTTCCAGCACTAATGGACGTCACCCCGGTGCCAGTCGGGCACTCCGGGCGACGAACGGCTTGCGAGACGCAACCTACTCGCGAGCGCCATCGTGAGGGCACTTGATCGGCATCCGCCGACCTTGTCGCTGGCTCTCGCGCGCGAGCATCACGATCCGCAGCGCGTCGAACGTGTCGCGCAGGCTGCCCGCGTCGCGGACCAGACTCGTCACGCCACGGTAGAAACTCGCGAGCAACATCTCGCCGACCGGCCGCTCGTTGTCGAGCGATTCCTGGTGCCGCCCCGCCGAATCGAACCAGACGATGCCAGCTGGCAAATCGACGAACGCCAAACCATTTTCGCATGACACCTGCAAGTGCGGCGGCGCGCGAAAACCGAGCGCTTCCTGCCAGCCGCTTGGCACGTACGAACCGGTGCTGATCTGAGCGACGGCCCCTGAGCCCTGCAGACCACCTGCGGGCGTGAAGTCGAGGCTCAACATCTGGTAGTCATCGGCGCCCGAGTCGCCAGCGTGAGCAATTCCGACAAGCGACGTGGGCGGCGCGCCGACGACGTATCGGCACCAATCGATCAGGTCGACAAGCTGAATGGTCGCCGCCCGCGCAGCGCTAGGGCGAACCCCGAACGGCGCCACCCTCTCGGCAACACGTCGCTGATGACAGAACAACAGCCGCGGCTGCCCCAGGCGCGTGGCAATCAGCTCTTTCAGCCGCAGCGTTGCCGCGGCGTGCCGGCGCGAGAACTCGGCCATGAAGGCCACGCCCGCTTCTTCCACGCGGCGCGTGAGCCGCTCGGCCAGCGGTAACTCGGCCCCCAAACCGATCGAACAGTAGACGGCCTTGCCCGCGTCACAAGCGGCGAAAATCGGCAGCGCACCATACCACTCGTCGCCCAGCATCAAGATGGCGTCGACATCTTCCCGCGTAGCCAGCGCGTGATACCCTTCGACCGCTTGTGCCCCAAAGTCGTGCGCCGCCATCTCCGCACGTTGGGCCACGTGCTCGTAGACAGCGCGAACCTCGAACCGGTCGCTCAACGCACGCAAGGCCGGCCGATGCCGACGTTCCCAGTCTTCGCCGAGCCCTACCAGGCCGACACGCACCTTCATAGTTTGTCGCGCGTTGTACGGGTTGTTGCCGGTTGCCTGTACGTGACGTTTGCTGCTCGGCCCATCGAATCGCTCGACGGCGGGGCGCTCGATCGAGTACGCCTCGCGATACCGTCTGCGGCCCTCGAATTATACGCATTCGGCTCCCGGTGCCTCAATCGAGCCGCGGCGAATCGAACGCAACGACGGCGGTCTCGACGGCGGTTAATCGCCATAACCGGCAAGGTACGGTGAATGGTTCTGAAGCGCGTGACGTCACCCGCATAGGTCAGAGACGAGATCGCCAGCACGGGCGAGGGCAAACGCTCTCTCTGTCTCGTTGGCACATCTACGCTAGGATGCGTGCACGATGCACATAGATCACCAGACAACGCGGTCGCCTGCGGGGTGGGCCACTCCTCTGCCACTGCCAATCATGCATCGATAGCCGCCGGCGGTCTCCCCGTGAGCGTTTCGCTGATCATTCCCGCACTCAACGAATCCGCGTTGATCGAAACGGCCGTGGTGCGTGGTCGAGCGTGCGGTGCCGACGAAGTCATCGTGGTCGACGGCGGCAGCGACGACGACACCGTGCAGCGTGCCCAATCAGCCGGCGGGCAAGTTTTGCAATCCCCCGCCGGCCGCGCCCGACAGCTCAACCAGGGCGCCAGTCGGGCCGCGTCCGACGTGCTATTGTTCGTCCATGCCGACAGCTGGCTGCCCGAGGGCGCCGCGCGCCAAATCGGCACAGCGCTCGCCTGCGACCACACGGTCGGCGGTGCGTTCCAACAGCGAATCGAAGCGGCGGGCCGCCTCTATCGCTGGCTCGAATGGGGCAATGCCCGCCGGATACGCTGGTGGCAATTGCCCTACGGGGACCAGGGCATCTTCGTACGGCGAGAAGTCTTCGAGCGGCTCGGCGGATTCCCGGATGTGCCGCTCTTGGAAGATCTCCTCTTCGCCCGCCGTTTGCGACAAGAGGGCCACGTAGCATTGCTCCCCGGCCCGCTCAGCGTGAGCGCCCGTCGCTGGCAACAGCAGGGCGTAGTCCGGCAAACGCTGCGCAACTGGTGCATCCTGGCGGCGCATCGCCTGGGAGCCTCGCCCGAGCGACTCGCCCCGTACTATCGCCGGCACGCGCCCTGATCGGCCGTCGTTTTCGCTAAACTCCACACGACCCTCACGCCGTGTAGCGGCCTCACGCATCCGGCGCAGTCGTCGCCTGGCAATATGACCTAGAGTTCAGGGTCGTAAGCGTCTGCCGGAAGTGTGGCCTACACACGCGCTGGCGGTGCATCCCTCGGGCACATGCATCCGATGAACTCGCTAGGTCTTTTGCTGGCCGCGAATACCCTTTCGCCCATGACGGCGCTGATGCTTCAGCTCACAAGCATCGGCTTCTGTGTGGCGTTGGGGATGATGATCGCGCTGCGTATCCGACGCCGCGGGGTAAAGCCTTGGGCCTGGCGCCCGGTGGCCGAGGCCATGTCGCTTGAGCCCGAACGTGCTCACGAATTGCTCACGCTGCTGCACGAAACGACCACCCGCGCAGCCGACGATGTGCGTGAGCACAGCCGGCGTTTGTTCGCCCGCAGCACGTCAGATCCGGCGGAAGTTCAAGAGTTGCTCAACGCCGATCAAGAACTGGCCCGCCGGCTTGATTCCACACGCGAGCTAATCGAACAACATGCGCTGGACATCAAGTGCCAGCTCGATCAACTGCTGCTCGATGCCGTCAGCGGGATCCAGAATCGCCGCGCCTTCGACAGCGAAATGCGGCGACGATTCGTGGAGTGGCAGCGCTATGGCCGCCCGTTCAGCCTGATCCTGCTGGACATCGATCACTTCAAGCACGTGAATGACGAGCATGGCCATCCCGAAGGCGATCGCCTGCTGCGGGCCATCGGCAGGGTGCTCCTTCGCGAGCTGCGCGAGATTGACACACCAGCGCGAATTGGAGGCGATGAGTTCGCAGCCATTCTGCCAGAGACGGAGCTGGCCGACGCGGGCGCCCTGGGAGATCGGCTGCGCACGGAGATCGCCAACTTGCAGATCGACTCCGGCGGCACACCCATTTCCGTGACCATGAGCGTCGGCGTGTCGAGCATCGTGCAGTGCAGCGACGTCGAAACGATGATTCGGCAGGCCGACGAAGCGCTCTACGCTTCAAAGCGTTCTGAACGCAACTGCACGCACGCCAGCGACGGTCAGGTGTCCACGGCCGTTTCTGCTTAG
>CALKYM010000246.1 GCA_938003525.1 uncultured Planctomycetales bacterium
AGGGTGCGTCCGTCGACGGCGCCGCGGCTGGGGGCCGAGACACTGTAGTGGGCCCCGCCGTAGCCGTAGTAGCCGTAGTAATTGTGCCCCCAGTAAATGGAGCCCCACCAGCCCCAACCCCAGGAACCCCAGTGGCGGCCCCAACCAAAGCGGCCGTAGTGGGTGCCCGAGCGACCGGCGTTGCCGAAGCTCCAGTCGCCGACGGCTTCGACGCCAAACAGTCGGTCGAGATGGACGGGTTGCTGGCCTTCGTCCGGTGCCTGGAAGTCGGGGATCGCGTCGCCGTCTTGGGCGAACGCCAAGGCGGCCAGGGCAAGGCCTTCGGAAGCGGCAATCGCGGCGTTCAACCGTGTCGAATCGTTGACGTCGATGGCCAGCCGGGATTGGCCCAGGTGGTCGTCCGCTGCGAGATTGAGACCGACTCGGAAGTCACGTTCATAGTCGGCAAGATTCAAGTCTCTAGTGTTGGCGGCGTCCGCGACGGTGTCGCCGCGGAGATGACGGGCGCTGAAGACGTCGAGGGCGTGCGTCAGATAGGAATCGGATGGATTCTGAGCCTGCTCGGCTTGCAGCCTGGCGAGCAAGGCGTCGAGTTGATCGTTGATCAACAGTTCTTCCGCGTCGGCCCTGGCGCGCTTGAGCAACCGCGAGGCTTCCACCTCGTAGTTGGCGAACGTAAGCAGCGCGGTGTCGACTGACGACGTGCGAATGCCCCAGTCGAGCTCGTCGGCAGCGGCGGTGGCGAGCGTCGCCTGGCCAATGTTCTGGGCGCGGGCGACCAAGGCATCGGTAACTTCGAGGCCGAAGGCGCGGCGGGCTTGCAGGAGCGCCTGGTCGCGCGCGTCCTGGGCGTCCGTCTTCGCCTGGTTGTATTCACTGCTGGTGATGTTGTCGGTCGTGTAGTCGTAGAGGGCCTCGGCCAGAGCCTTTTCGTAGTCGCGCTGGATGGCGGCGTAGAGGACCTTGTAGGCCCGCTCGGCCTCGGAGGTCGTATACACGTAGTCGCGCTCGTGGAGGGCTTGTGCCTCGGAAAGCTGGCGATTACGGGCGGCGGTCGACAGTTGATAGACCAAATCGGCATTGGCGACCTGTTGCTGGCGAAGCTCGTACTGCGCCGTGACGTCGGAGAAGTATTGATTCTGTTCGGAGGCCAACGTCGTGAGGTAGCCGTCGACCAGGTCCTTCGAATCGGCGGCGAAGGCGAGCTGCGCGTCGACGACGTCCTGTTGGGCGACGAGCCAGGAAGAACTATCGAGATCGGGATTCACCTGATAGAGAACGCCGAGCACGGTCACCGCGTTTTCGACGGCAGTCTTGGCCCTGATCTCGTGATAGCCCTGGGCGAGGCCACTGGGCGTGAACGTGAAGTCGCCGTTGGTATCGGTGTACGCCGACGCGTCCCAAGTGCCGTCGGCGTCGACATCGAACTGAATCTCAACGCCATCGACATTGGGGCCGGCAATCGAACCGGTGAGGGCGATCGCGCTCGAGCGCAAGTCGGTGTTCGACGCGCCATCGTCGGTGACAAGGGTAAGCGTCGTGATGTGTTCGACCGTGGGCAGCGTGTGACTGAAGCTCAGCAGAGACGAAGCCGGCCCCGTTTGTTGCTCGGTACCGGCTTGCTCGACGACGCGGGCCTTGAAGTCGAGCGTTGAACCGGTGAGGGTGTGGGCCGTATAGACGAACGCGCCCGTGGCGTCGGTTACGGCAAAGCCATCGTACGTGCCATCGGCGTCGTGATCGATTTCGACGAGCAGACCGTCGAGCCTGCCGTCGTTGTCGACCTGGCCGCGTATGGTCGTCCCTTCGGCGACGGTGGCGTTATCGCGGGTGAGACTCGTGACCGTCGGCGCTGCGCCCAGGTAGGTACTGAAGGACGACAAGGCGGCGGCCGCCTGCTGGTACGAGGCAATGGCGAAGTCCGACTGCGCCAGGACGCGGTCGTGATTCCAGGTGACGTTGGCCGCGTTGCGCGTGGTCCAGCGATCGAGATGATTGTCGATGAGCGTATCGGGATCGTTCAAACTGCGGTCGGCCGTCTCATTGGCCAACACGTTGGTGAGCGTTTCTTCCTGTGCGATTTGATCCAATGCGCTATCGTAGAGTGAGTCGGCGGCATCCCGTTGGTAGGTGAGGTCGGCCGCCGCGATGCTCTCGACGTAGGTATAGAAGACGTCGGCAGTCGCCACGCTGAAGTCGCGCTGCGCCCTCGCCTCCCGTTGCTCCCGTTGCTCCTGAAGATCTTCTCGAAGCGACTGAATGTCGGCCCACGTTTCGTCGCCGAATCGATACTTCACATACGCCTTGGCGTAGGCGACCTCGTAGTCGCGCCGCGCATCGGCCAGCTCTCTCGCATAAGTTGCAGACTCCTGGGCGTGCTCGACGAGCGACGTCTTCTCGGCCTGGCTCACGTCGAGTTGGCGCTGTGCTTCAATGAATTGAGCGTCGCGGAGGGCCTGCTGCTGCGCGACGCGATCGCTGATCTTTTTGTTGACGTCGGCGGCGGAAAGGTCCGTGTTGAAGCGGTTGTGGTTCGCCACCGTTGAGGTGCTCAGCAACTGTTCGGCATCGAGGAAGAATGCCTCGCTAGCGGCGTCCGTCCCGGCGGCGGTCTCACTGTAGTCCTGGTAGGCCGAACGCAATGACTCGATCCAATCCCTTTGAATCGCCTTGAGCTTGGCCAGCTCCTGGTCGTCTGCAGATGATGAACCGCTCAGTGTGGCGATTTCGGCGTCCAGGACGCTCAGCTGATAGTCGACTTCCGCGTCGGCAAGCCCCTCGGCAATCGCCGTATCGGCGACATTCTCGCTGAAGAGGAAAACATCCTCCGCGGCTTGCACAAGGCTCTGATGATTGGCCGACGCCGTTCCGATCGACAGTTCGTAGTCTCGATGGGCGGCGTACTGCTTGGTCAGTTGGGTTTCATAGGCAGCATCGTAGGCGGCGATCGTCGTCTGTAGATCGTCTCGCAGCCTGGTAGCGTGGGCGATTTCGGCGTCGCCGAGCGTCGTTGCCAGCGCTACGTCTGCAGCGGCCATCCTGCCGACGTGAGCGACATACGCTTCGCCCAGCTTTTCGATTCGCTCTATGTTCAACGCGGCCAGCTTGGCGTCCAATTCATCTCGCAATGACTCCTGCTGGCTCGAATACTCCTCACGAGTGATATCGCCCAGTCGGTAGTTCGCCCAAGCATCGTTCATTGCTTGGGCATACGCCTGTTGCGCCTTAGACGCGCCTGCTTCGAAGTCGGCATCGGCGGCGAGTTTGTCGGAATCGTAGATCGCATCTGAGTCGACCGCCGACTTGTCTCTGCCCAGAATACCCGACGCTCTGGCGACGGTCCGATCGTGATCAGCCTCTGCCTCGGACAGGGTGTAACTGTTGTCTTCGAGCAGCGCCAAGTGATCGAGCACGTCGTTTACTTCGGCAGAATCCCGTGCTCGATCCACCTGCGCGTCGATAGTTGGTTGCGTAACCGTGGCATCGGTCTTCACGTTTTTCAGAGCCAGGGCGTACGCATTGCGCGCGTCGCGGACGCTGATGGTCCAATCGCGATAGACGGCAACCCGGCCAGCGTTGTACTCGTCGATGGCATCACCGGACTGCTGTGCAATGACGTCCATGGCGGCGACGTGGTCGTTCCAGAGCGAAACAGTGAAGTCACCTTCCTCGACCATGGCGAGCCGGGCAGCTTCTGCTGAGGCTGCGATCGAATCAGTAGCTCGAGTCGCATCAACTTGGGCGACCTGGACCGCCAGGTCGATGGTCGCCGTTCTCAGGTTCTCGAATTCAAGCAGCCAGGCGTCGGCTCGATCGAGAATCCGATCGCGCTGCGAAGCAGCGTAGGCCGATTCCCAGTTCAGCGTGGCATTCAGTCGATCTGTAGAAGCATCTTTGCCTGCTTCCACCAGCGCCTCGGCCTCGGTCTTCTTCGCGGACTGCACCTTGGTCCAGAATGCACCATCGGCATTGATCACAGCGCGATTGAAGTCGCGAGAAATAAGAATCGATTCTCGGCGCCGCTTTTCGCCGGCCTCGGCATTGGCGTCACTCCGTTCCTCAGGACTCAAAGAGTGATCATGCGAGATTCTCGCCCTAGTCTCCCGATACGCAGCATAGCTGTCGATGTCGGCCGACGAAGCAGCAGCCCGCGCCGTCACGTAAGCCTTCGACCAGTCCCGATCGGCTGCCGACAACTCCCGATCTTCAACGCTGTCTGCAGCCGATACGGCCAGGACGTAGTCATAGGCCGCGCCTGCGTCATCAATGGATCGCTGCATGTTCGCATCAGAACGGGTGACAGCGTAGGCGTATTCGGCGTCTGCGTCCGACGCGCGGCGGGTTTTCTGTTCGGCAATCTCGAGCAGCGCGAACTGATACTCGTGCTCAGCCTGTTGTTGGGCCGACGTCGTCGAGAGCGCTGCGCGTGAAACTTGTTCATTGCGCCCAATGGTTGCTAGCTCAATCTGATACGCACCCCAGATGGCGACCTGCGTGCCCGCCCACGAGCTAACTTCGGCGACATAGGTGTCCATTGCCTCGGTTACGAACGTCTGGTAGTGCGTCGCCTTAAGGCCCAGGTAGTCGCGATGAGCGACCGCGATGCCTGCCTCTGAGATATCGTTGGCCTCCAACGTGTGCACGACGTCCCGAGCGAGATCGGCTTCTGTTTCGTGGAACGCGCCGATGGCACTCGCTTCGGTCACTGCAAGGTCGTGATCCGCCGCAGCCAGCGCGACTTCCAATGCCTCAGCGGCAGCTGTCAAAGCATCGCGGTACGTCTTCGTCAGCTCGCCGTGGGCCGCTTGATGCTCCCTGACGAGTTCGACCGTCGATTGACTGAATCGAGCGTCGGCTTCGATCTCTTGAAGCGTGTAGTCGAGATCGATTTGATTCAATCGCTCACGACGCTCCTCCGAGTTTTCCGTAAGTCGTTCATCTCTACGATCGCGTGCCTCTTGGTCGTGATCTGACTTCCACCAATCCAACCAGATGTCAACAGAATTGAGCGAGTACTCTTTGTTTGCATCAGCACGCTCCGAGGATTCACCTGTTCGTATGACGATTTCGTCTTTCGCGTGTGCCAGTTGTTCATCAACGATGTCCTTCTGGTGGCCGGAAGTAAGATCGATTGCCGGGTCGTGTAAATTCTTTACAGCGGATGCCTTTGCTTCTTCGTGATCGTAGGTCGCCGTTGCGTAGTCTCGTTGTCTTTGCTCGCGCGCATCGGCAATGGAGTCGTCGCGCAGTTTGGCGGCATGCGCCAGGTCCTCGGCCGCCTCGAACTTGGCCTGAATCAATATCACCGCGCGATCGTAGTCAGCGGCAATCCTTACCATGTCCAGCGCGTGTTGGGCGGCTGCCAGATTGAAGTCGTAATGGTTTACTGGTGTCGGATCAGCGAGATACGACGCCTGCTGAACATCCCGCTTGCTGTCAGCAATTGTGATGTCGCGGTTCTTCGCTGCCAGTGCCACGTCCATCTCATAGGCGTGATCTGCCGCAGCTTTCGCCAGTGCGCGGTTCAATTCAAAACCGTTGACTGCCTTGTCGTAGTCGTTAAAGATCGTCGCTCTATCAAACGCTTCGTCGCGTCTTGCTTGAGCTTGGCCAACTTGATCGTGATACCGATGGGCATTGACTTGCTTGGCGTAGACGCTGTAGGCATCGATGACGGTTCGGGCGCGTGCCGCATACGCTTCTTCTCTTGCTCTGTCGTATTCCATACGAGCTTGTCGTATGTCTGCATCTCTGGCATGAGCCGCCTCAATCGAGTCACGGCTATACCGTGCTTTGATCTCGGCTCTACGATCGTCGTCGGTAGTGTTTGCCAGAGCGTTGTCCCGGCGTTCGCGCGCGTCGTCGATTGCCTTCCTATATTGGTCCTGCGCTCTCCGAGTCGTCTGGCCGTATTGCTGCCTGGCGGCGTCGACGGCCGCTCGCCGATCGTCGTTTGCCTGGCTGATCTGCGCGTCGTAAATATCTCGTGCGGCGTCTATATCAACGGGATTCTGCGGTGGGTCGTGGTCAACCTCGGCAAGCTGTTCGTCTCGCTGTTGACGGGCGGGCGTTTCGGCGTCGTTGAAGTCCTGATCTGCGGCTTGATACGCGTCGCGGCGATCGCCCTCGAGCGTGCTTTCCTGTTGTTTAAACGTGGACCATGCCTGCGCACTTGCGGTCGCATAGCTGATCGATGCGCCCAAATCGAACTCAGGAGCGATGAGGTCGGGGCTCTCCGGGCGCGTCGCATGGCTGGAGCGATCGGGCAGCGGGACATCGCTGGATGGCGGGGCCGGCCATTTGAATAGATCTTCGTAGGCGATATCCGGATTGCCGCCTGCAGCGATCAAGTCATTCCGAGCATCGAGAACGGACTGGTTGTAAATCGTGATCGCCGCATCCCTGCTCGACTCATAGGCTGCGATCGCGTCGGCCTCGAGCTGCTCCTTAGTTCCCGTCAAGTCGCCTACGTCGGTGTTGTAGTTTGAATTCGCTGTATCTAGAGCTGCTTCCAAGTTCGTTTGCGCAGTTTGGAGCGCGTCCTCCAACTCTTGATTGGCCGCGTTGATGGCCGAGAC
Organism: uncultured Planctomycetales bacterium; assembly: GCA_938003525.1. GTDB lineage: Bacteria > Planctomycetota > Planctomycetia > Pirellulales > JAEUIK01 > CALKYM01. Next base: position 6,579 of record CALKYM010000246.1, read on the forward strand.
GAATGTGCTCTTCGCGGATGAAGCGGAGAGGGGTGGATCATCCGTATAGACAATCCAAATCGACGCCCAAATGGCATTCTCGTCTTGCTCGCGGAACGAGTACTTATACGCTTGATCCAATTCCATGAGAGGATCGGTGACTCGCGGGTCGAACGTGAAATGTCCTGCGCTGTCCGTCTGGACTGTCGTGTCGGCGACAAGATCTCGGTCCGTATCGACTTCGATAGTTGCATTCGCGACCGCCCCGGAGCCAATCAGTTGGCCTGTTAGTGTCGGATCATCCGAGCGGAAATCCGAGTCGGAATCGACGAGCAGACGAAGCTTGGCCACGCGCCCGGGCGTGTTGATCGCTTGCAGGGTAAATGAGAATCTCTGCCAATCCGACCAAGACAGCGTCACGTCGGGATTGGTCGCAGCCGCACGGACCCAGATGTCATGCTCGCCGGGCAGGAGGCCGGACGGCAGGTGGGCGAACACGCCGTTGCCGTCCGTTGTTGTTGTTTCCTCTGCGACGCGCTCACCGTTGACGTCCAGCAGGCCGTCGATGTCGAACTCAACCGCTACGCTCGCAGCAGGCGCACCGCTGGCGAGCACAGTTCCTGTCAGGGTTGGATCAGAGGTCACAAGGTCGGCGCCGGACGAGCCTGTGTCATTCTGTAGGCCGATGTTTTGCCATGAAGGCGGCTCGACAGGCAGGACGTACTCAAACTCGAAAGTTTGCCAAGCGCCGTAGTGGTACTGGGCAAACTGAGGATCCCACACGGCGGTGCGGGTTTGAACCTCAACGTTGCCTGCTGTCGCTATCGAGTAGTCGAACGTGAAGCTACCGACCGCGTCGGCCTCCACGACGTCATCGGCATATCCGTCGCCGGAAGTGTCGAGCTCCACGACGGTCCCGGCAGCTCCAGCGCCACCAGCGACTGTCCCCACGAGAGTCGAGTCCGCGGTAATTTGATCCACCGGGCCCGTGTCGTTGTTTAGCCCAAACGTTTCAAGCCGCGGCAACGGCGACACCGAAACGGAATCGACGTCATAGAGGGCCGGATCTGCGGCCAGGCCTGCATGGCCTGGGGCCAGAAGTGATGCGTCGGAAATACTTACCTTGAGCGGCCCGAGCTGTCCTTTGCTGTAGTAGAGGGTCAACTCGGACTCGACGACCGACAGCTTGAGCAGGCCATCGCCGCCGCCAACTTCGTAACGCACAGGCTCCCCGCTGGAATCGACGACCAGCGACCATTCCCCGGATACCTTCTTCCAGAGTTCCAGATCGTAGACGGTACGTTCGCCGAAGCTCGTCGCGGCGAGCATTGCGATGTAGCCCTCGTTGGCTTCGGTGCCATCGAGTCGGACGCCTAGTGCAACCGAGCCCGTGTTCTCAGAGGACAGCGTTCCACGAAGAGATGTGTAAACGTCATGTGTCGGCTCCGTCGGAGATGTGAGCAAACTCCATTGGCCGACAACCGCCGCCGGTCCGGGACCACGAGAGAACTCCAACCAGTTTATCGAGTGAGAATGTTGGTTGGTGGCAGCGGCTCGTACGCGGAGGTGCCCATTTGTCGCCTCAGCCCCCGGGATGAGAAAGCTCGGGATGCTTACGGTCTGCCACGCTCCGACCGTATCGGGAATGGTAGCGGTACTGACGAGCTGTCCATCGATGTAAAACTCCAGCTCTCCCTGGCCCGCAGACAGCACACGAACATTGCCGGTATAGTTGCCCGGCTCAACGTTGAGTGAATACTCCATCCACTCGCCAGCCTGCATGTCGACGACGTCATAATCACCACCGGCGACGTCCGTAGTAGTTGCGATGTCTACGTCGTCCTGACGAAACACCGCCCCCGAATTGCCGGCAGTGAGATCGAAGTAGGCGACACCGTCGCCACCGGCGTCATAGTGTTCCGCCTCGATCCTCGAGCTGAGGCTCGGAGTGCCCGACCATGCCCCTTGGGGCCCGCTCTCTTCGAGGGTGAATGTGAACGCCTGCCAGTCGCTATATCGATAGCTCCCGCCGCTACCTTCCTCGGTTCTTATCCGAATCGTCTGCTCACCGGGAAACCGATTCGAGTCATAGAACGTAGCCGATGCGTTGCCATCGGGATCGCCCGGTATGAGTTGAACTGGAAGGGCAGCTTCGGCCAGTCCGTCGCCGTCCCAATCAAACTCGATCAGAACGTCGGCAAAATCGTCATCATTGAACACGATGACTTCGATCGTAGGGTCGGAGGTGATGTAGTCCGTACTCGAGGCACCAGTATCATCGCTGAGCGCAATGGCTTCTATGCCCGGCGCAAAGTCGGGAACCTCGTCGTCGATGATGCTGGCAATCGCTGTTGAGGCAACGATTTCTACTGCTGACGGAATGGATACCGAGGCGATTTCAATGCGAAACGTCTCATAGTCCTCCGCAACGGAATCGTCGATCAGCGAAACCTGTCCGTCATATCGAACCGACCCAGCGACGATCGTGACCTGGGCGACCCCCGCGGTGTAGTCCGATCCGCTGGATGCCGTCTCGTCGACGTAGATCAAATCGACGATCAGATCTGTGGGCAGCGGGTGTTCAAGCACCAAAGCGAAAGGAACGAACGCCGCAGCCTCGCTGGAGCTTTCGGCAGTCAATGCAAGTGATGGAGTCCCAAAAATCACTCCATCATCGTCATGAATGATGGACCGCGAACGATCGGTTGCAACTTCGACATAGACGCTCTCTTCCTGTGGAACATTGAGAACCTGCACCGAGTCGATGCGGACTTGAAAGGCCTCGCCCGGATCAACGACAGCGTCATCGACGATCGACACAGCAAACTCGACGAACGTCTCTCCCGCTGGAATCGTTACCATCGTCGGACCAGCAAGAAAGTCGGCGCCCAACAGGGCGCCATCGATGCCGGCATAGCTTAGTGCGAGCTCGACGTCATACTCGAGTGACTGCGTGAGCGTCAGTGGGACGTAAACCGGCCCAGCGTTTTCAAACCCCGATGCAGAACCGACCGTCAAATCGGAGTCGGCGGGCCCACCGTAGGCAGTCGTGTCGTCGTCGTAGAGATCAACGGTCGTCCGCGTGTTGCCAAGCGTCACGGCGTTCGCATCGCTGACCGACACGAGGGTCACTATGAACCGTTCGGTATCCTCTCGCTTAAGGTCATTGAGGAGCGGGACATCTACATCGACGTACAGAGCACTGGCGGGAATCGTGACTTCGACGGGTCCAGAATCATAGTCAACTCCCGCCGTTGCCGACTCACCTTCGTAGGCAAGGTTGACGATCAGTTCAAAGCCCAACGGTTCAGTGAGGCTTACGCGAAGCGTTGCATTCTCGGACAGCTCGGCTTCCGAAAAAAACAGTTCGATTGGAAGTGATATCTCAGGAATCGGGGCGACCGCGATGGCGTCCCCTCCGACGACTTCGGCTACGAACTCCGCAAGGCTGAGGCCAGACTCTTCGCTATCCGACTTCTCGTCGCCATCCGAGTCGTCCAGCAACGGATTGCTGTCGATTCTGTATGCTTCCGGGCCTGATGTACTGCCGTCATAGCGAAACTCATCTTTGGTGATGATTCCATCTTCGTCGTGATCCAAGTCCAAATCTGCGCCGTCTTTGGGATCGAAGCCGAAACGGAACTCGACATCATCCGGTAAAAAGTCTCCGTCGGTATTCGCTTGCGTTGGATCTGAGCCGAGTGTGAACTCAATGCCATCGGCGAGTCCGTCGCCGTCGGCATCTGGATTCAGTGGATCGCTGCCGAACTCAGTTTCTTGCTGAATACTCAGGCCGTCGCCATCGAGATCGAGTGGTCGGTCGAGCAGTGAACCATACCAATCCGCCTCGGGTATGTGCGGCCACACGACGCCGGTGTAAGACGCGTCTAAAACGCCATCGTCGTTCGTGTCATCTAGCCACGGGTTGCTTGAAATGCCCTCACCGCCGTCATCGTAGAACTCATCCCTGGTGAGAATCCCATCACCATCGTGGTCTTGGTCCAAATCGTCGATCGTTGGGTCGAGTCCGCGCCAGTACTCGGCAGCGTCATAGAATTCGTCGCCGTCGCTGTCGCTATCATCTGGATTCGAACCTAGGGTCACTTCGAGGCCGTCTGCCAAATTGTCGTTGTCCGAATCCGGATCGGAGTCGCTAGTGGGAGTAGGTAGTGCGGCTTCCTCCGCAGCCGTCAGCCCGTCGCCGTCCGCGTCGTCCGGTGACAGGGCAAAGGTCAAATTGTCGGCCGATACCCAGCCCTGCTGCACCGCGTACTTCCCATCGGACAACCCCGTTCCCCCGCTGGCGCTGCTGACTTTACCGGGGTTCGTTGGGATGGGTAGATTGAGTTCTTGAAACGTGGTCAGACCGTCGCCATCGTGGTCTATCCCGAGGTCATCCCACATCCAAGGATCGAACTTAAACTCCACTTCTTGACCGTCGGTCAACCCGTCACCGTCGGAATCGGCAGAGCCGGGATTCGTGCGCTCCGTCCATTCGTCAATGTTCGATAGACCATCGCCGTCGAAGTCGTCATCGAAGTACCCGTTGGTTGCGTCGAGCGGGTCCATGCCGTAGCTGATTTCGTCGTAGTCATCGTAGTCGTCTCCGTCCGTGTTGGCCTTTGTCGGATCGGTACCGTACTCATGGACTTCAACCCCGTCTGCAAGTTGATCACCGTCGGAATCGACGATTCCTGGATTGGTGGGTGTCGGGAGGCTGAGTTCCTGCTGAGTAGTCAGGCCATCACCGTCTGCGTCGAAGCTCAAGTCGTCGACCTGCCAAGGGTCGAAGCCATAGTCTTTTTCTTGCAGGTCGGTTAGGCCGTCTTGGTCTGAATCGGCATTGCCGGGGTTGGTTTTGAAATCGACAAGTTCATTGGAGTTGCTGAGGCCATCGCCATCGAAATCATCCGACGCGCCTCCTCCCAGAGTATCTAGCGGCGGCATTCCGAAGCGGATTTCATCGTAGTCGTCGAAGTAGTCTCCGTCGGAGTTTATGGACCTTGGATCAGTGCCGAAGAGGTTAACTTCGTCGCCGTCACCAAGGCGGTCGCCGTCGGAGTCGAATTCGGTTTCATCGGTTCCAAGCGTATGCTGCTCATATCCATCCGCCAGTCCGTCGCGGTCGGTGTCCAGATCGACAGACACGTCGAACGTTTGGTCAATGATGTCTCCAACACCGGACACGTTCCATGCCGCGGAATCGAGCGCGTCTTCCCAGAATGGCGAACTGGCGCCCCACGGCGCCGTATCGACACGCAAGAAACCGTTGTTGGTCGACAACAACACCATCCAGTCGTCAGCGACTGAAGCCCGCTTGGCGAGATCATCGCGCCCGTCGTCATTCAAATCCTGGACGAGGTACCCTGCCGGGTCGACTATCGATGTAGCCCATGGCATGGGAGTTGGCGAGAACTGGCCATCTGAGAAACGAGCAATCTCCCAGCGGTCATTGCCGTCGTGATAACCCAGAAGGTCAGTCGATCCATCTCCGTCAAAGTCGCCCACATAGTGATGCGTCCACCCGGCGAAGGTCTGTGGCAACGACAATTGGGTGAACCGGACGCCTTCGGAGAGAACAAACGCCCACTGGCTGCTTTGGGCGTCATAGACGAGCAAGTCGTCTCGCCGATTTCCGTCGAAGTCGCCAACCTCCATGCCGATCGGATATGTGCTCAGATATTCCTGAATCGTGGAATAGGCGTTTCCCCAGGACGAAATGGAGAACTCGGAACCGGTTGAGGCGCCTACCATGAAATCGGCGGTGCGTGCATCGAGGCCGAAGATATCGTCGCGGCCATCGCCATTAAAATCGCCCGAGAGTGCATCAAGCCATTGTCCCGCCAGATGCCAATTGCCCCACACTTCAGGGCTTGCAAACACAGTCCCGTTCGACAACCAGACGTTCCACTCACCACTTCCGCCATCGCGGGCCGCAACGTCGATTTGGCCGTCGTAGTTGAAGTCGGCGGCTATGGCATCCTTCCATGCCTTCGCCGTATCGACCGTACCCCACGTCTCTTCACTACCGCGATTGGGCGTAACGGTGATCGTTCCGCTCTGTGCGTTGAATCCAATGACGTCGGTCAGAGCGTCACCGGTTGCGTCGCCAAGCAACGTCGCGTCTTCGTTGGCCGAACGGTAGACCTTGACCTGTGCCGCGTGAAACGAGGTCGAGGTGCCGTTGGACACCAAGTAGGTAAACTCAGCGGGATCATTGAGGCCTATTCCCGTCCAATCAATCGTGATCGTCGACTGATCACCGGACAGTGTCGCTGGGCCCGGCGTCGGCAGCGATGCGATCGTCAGAGCGCCACCCGTACCATCGCCATCGTTCGTGAGAAGAAAACTCGCCGGTACGGAGGTCGTGCCATCGACGACGTAGAGAATGTCATCGAGGGCGGCCGGTATCGATTGGTTGCTGCCAATCCATTCATTCGGCTGGTGATCTTGAATGATGTTATTTGAAAGTTCCCCAAGAAAGAAATCTCTGTTCCCACGACCTGTCAGTTCGTCGACTGCTCCATCATCTTGCAGGCTCGCGATCGCCAGGTAGAAGGGGAAGTTCTCTCCGGCAGCTCCGACAGTGGTGAGATTCGTCGCCTTTTCTTCGTACGGCTTTCCCCAAGCAGTCCACTCACTCAACAACGCTTGGAATGCGGGGATGTCGATGGTCGAAGAATCGTACGGAGAGCGGCCAGCAAGCAGGATGTCGCGCCCCGAACCGCCGACGAGAGTGTCGGCATCCAAGCCACCGACGGAGATACTTCCCTCCCCACCATCGTTCGTGATCGCGTCCGCGCCGTCGCCCCCAAGGAGGATTCCGCTGCCACGCTCATCGGTGATGACGTCATCGCCGGCGCCGCCGAATATTACGTCGTCGTCCGATCCAGTTCCTTCGCCACCATCGATGACGTCTGCCCCCGCCCCACCGAGCAACGTGTCGGAACCCTCACCACCGTCGATGATGTCGTCGCCAACGCCACCGTCGAGGTAGTCGTCGCCATGTCCTTCACCACCATCATCCCATTCCTCGACACGAAACTCGTCGTCTCCGAGTCCACCGAAGACGGAATCGTCGCCCATCCCAGCATCGACAACATCATTCCCATCACCCAGGTCGATCAAATCATCCAGGTTCGACCCGTGGACTGTGTCGTCCCCATCCCCAGCATTGACCGTCACGGGCGAATTAAGTGCCGCGAATCTTTCCGGATTGATCGCCGTGACATCGATTAGATTGCCGAACGGACTATCGGCAATCTCGATACCAAGTACTTCGGATGCCAGCGTGCTGCCTCCACCTGGTCGCGCCGGGTCGCCGCCGTTTACCTGCACATAGTAGACCGTACTGCCACCGACTACTTGTGCTTGAGCCGAGAGGACGATGTCCTCGTCGACATCGCTGGTGATCGACAGAAGGCCACCATCCATCGCAGCCGCGACGTCGAGAAGTCGGCGCTCCTCAAGGGCTTCCAACTTAAGCTTCGAGGACTTCGGGCGGTTGCTTGTCGACGCCTGACAATGCCTCCCGAGAAACCCGGTCGGATTCGTCCGTGTTGGTCGGTTCTTATGTCGGAACATAGGATGCAGCGTCCGTTGCGACGACTGCCGCCCCCTATCTGATGAGCTGGCGACAGTCTGGTCATGTTGTCTCGAACAAAGACGTTGCCAGATATGATGCCCTCGGGTGGCTTCTCAATCTGCCAGATACGCGGAGTCCTTGGTAAAAACCAAAGCCCCGAAGTCGTTCAATCGTGGCCAGCGAGCCACCGGACGGTGGCAACGGCGCGTATCTCGACAACGAGACACCAATAGCTAGCCGCGATAACAAGAAAGCATCGGCAGAATCGAAGAGAGCCCCCTTCGTCTAACGTGCTCTCATCGTTGCCCGAGCGACAAGAAACTGAACCTGATTTCCCGTCCTGGACTCAACATCCAGAAGGAGTCGCGCACACAGGTGCTTTCCGTGTGGCCAAAGGCATGTTAAGACGTCTATATATGCGCGGTACGCCAGACGCCGAAAGCCGTTTGGGGAGCGAAAACTAACGCTTCACATAGACATTGTCAAGAAAATTCCTGTACACGTTGAGTCGGACGCACTGCTGGATTGACGCGAGACGGCGCGATTTTCCTCGTGACCGTGTTGCTCAACTGCACATGCGCGGCGGTCGCGACACAGATAGCTGCCTCCATTTCGTGCGGCGCTGAAAATCGTTGGGTGCCTCAATCATGCGTGACCTCTCTTGGCCACGACCACTCAGTGCCATTGGGGCACGCTTACTGTCCTTTCAGTATTTTCTCGAACGAAGCGAACGACTACCCATTCAAGAGTTCTATCGATACCAAAGTGCACAGGTCTACCGCATCGCCAGATCAGCGCATTCCGAATGCCCTTTCTACCAAAGGCGAATACCACTGCGCGAACTGGCCGATCCGCGCACGGCGGCGGCCGCGTGGTCCGCCATTCCGTTGCTGAAGCGCACTGATCTTCAAGAAAACATCGAAGCCATTACAAGCCGGAGCCTATCGAAGCTGAAGGGGCCCTTCCACAAGCAATTCACGAGCGGCTCCAGCGGCATGCCAGTGATGGTACTTAGCACACCGGCCACACGCCTTGCTTGGAGCGCATTGACCGTCCGTGAACACCTGTGGCATGAACGGATCGCCACCGGATCGCTCGCCGTGATTCGCGCGGTCTCTACAAACAAAGCAACTAGCACCGGTGAAGTGCGATCGCATTGGGCTTCGCCTGTTGCTGCAATAGTCAAGACCGGGCCGTCGTATGTCTTGGACATCAAGAGCTCAGTGGATGAACAGATTGCATTCTTGAAAAAGCACAAACCGGACTACCTACTGACGTATCCCTCCATTCTTATTGAACTGGCGCGCGCAGTGCGACGAGGCGAACTCGAACTGCCTCATCTGAAGCAAGCGCGAACATTCGGCGAGATCCTGGCGCCGTATGCCCGCACCGAGATCGAGAGCACCTTGAAGAGCACCGTTGCCGACGTGTATAGCGCAGAGGAAGTCGGCTACATCGCCGTACAATGCCCAGTGAGCGGGCTCTACCATGTTCAGGGAGAGAATGTTCTCATCGAAGTACTGGACGACCAAGGCGAGCGGTGCCCGACAGGGCATGTGGGGCGCATTGTTATCACTTCTCTGTGGAATCGAGCGACACCTCTTATCCGGTACGAAATTGGTGACTTCGCCGAAGTTGGCCCACGCTGCTCTTGTGGGCGTAAGCTGCCCACTTTAAGCCGCATCATTGGTCGATCGCGAAACCTTCTGGTCCTTCCCGACGGCCGTCGTGTTTGGCCGATGCCTCTCGCAGATCCCAGCGCGGAGAACTCGCTCAAGCAGCTTCCGCCACTGCGACAGTTTCAAGTGATACAGCGATCGCTGCATCGCGTCGAGGTTCGTCTCGTCGTGCCGCGACCGCTAAGCGAACCCGAGCAAGCCAGGATCCGCGAATACGTTCAAGCAATGCTCAAGCATCCATTCGAAGTAGATCTGGCGTTTGTCGACCAGATACCGCGAGGATCCGGTGGCAAGTTCGAAGACTTTATCTGCGCAATTGAAGATGAGACACCAACATACGCCGCGAAGCCTCAATTCCCGGATGACCTTACCGGTTGAGATACGCATTCATCCAGCGCAGGCTGGACAACACGCATCACCTGCGACTGTCGCGGTCGTCGACGCTTTCGCGCCACGCCAACACCGACCATGGCGGTCACATCTACCCTCGGCCGTAGTTACGACGGCAACGTCCATGGCGCCGTCGGCGATCAAATGTGGCACAAGTTCAAAAGACGAATGGGACCAATGGTTCTGGTTGGTATTCGCTCAATAGTATGGCAGCCCGATGGATATCGCCGCGCCCCAAACGATGAGATACGCCGATCGTCCAGATTCTCATTGAGCGATAGGACTCGAAACGAACCAAGACTGATCGAATTCGACCGGCCTCTTCGAGCAACCTGCCGGAAGGCGGCGTAACCGCCTCTGGATCAAGTCCGTCGCAGACTTGACACACTTGCGATTGCAGGCACCGCCATAAAGATCGCGGGCAGGAAGTACCTTGTTCCCAGTGGGCGTGTGGATAACGAGTCTCTGGTACGCCACCGCCTTGTGATGTTCTGGTCCAGCTAGAAAGTGTTTGACGCCTCGTGGCACGACAACGCCCAGGTTGAAAAGGGATGCACTCCCCAACGCCGCATAGTGCCCGGAGTCGGCAAGAACGCAGCACCGAAATGTCGCTCAACTGGGGCGCCTGATGGAGCACGGCAGTAAACTGAACTTGGACGGGTGTCGAATTCATACCGCGCCTTACGTTGCAGCTGCGTTCCAGAAGATTAAGGAATAGCACGCCAGGTATGTCAACCACGGCTGAGAAGCTGCGAGCAACGTGTGCTGCAGTTCGTGAAGTCGAAGCTGATGTACAGAATGTACACCGGCTCCTCGGGCTCTACGATCGCGCCTTTTTGACTGATCAGCAGCTTCTGGAAGTTGTTCAGGGCACAAAACCTGGCCGCGAATCAATTGATGGGATGACCGAGCGCCTCGATGCCCCGCGTCTTTTGCAGTTGCTCGAATGGCCAGGTACTCTCGCCTTGGAGGTGCCGAATGTCGCAGATCCCGAGGGTGTTCCGCAGGCGTTCGTATTGAACCACTTCGCCGACGATGCACCATCGAGCATCGATCGGTTCCGGAGTTTCATGCTCTCGGAAGTGTTCGACGAGGGTGCAATTGTCTTCGACAGCACGGAGGTGAAGGAACAAACTGATAAGGCGTTTGCGGCAGGCAACCTGTTGTATTACGGAGAGTTTGTGAGCCTCGATCGATCAGTCAGCACAGTAGCGCTGCTGGTAGAATCCTACCGGCGCGTCGTGCTCCAACGGCTGCAGGTCGAGGTTGCCGGAGTCCTTGGAAAGTGTCTCGAAGGTGTCCGTCTTGGAACCCTTGCCAACACCACTGGCAACCTTCGAATCAAGCGGATAGCGTCGACGATCGGACTTCGCAGGGTCGGTGTTCAAGTTGAGCCCAGACCACTGCATCTTGCCCAGGTGCTGAGGCGAGATGATTTTGGCCTAGTCGGCAATGATCCTCCGGTGGCGGAATTGACTTTTGGTTTGTATTTGGGCGATACGCGCGAACTGCGGCGGCGCTTTGTGCAACGCGGCTACCTCTGACGCGCTGACCGGTTCCGGTTTTCTGTCCCACTGACGATGAAGATTGGAGTGAAGGTCTAGGTTCTGTCTCGCAAGTGGCTCGTCGGCCCGAGTGCGCGAGAATTCAGTTGGCGGCAAGGAGGCCGAAGCAGGCGAATCACTCAAGATTCGTCGATGCAGGCCGACGCCGACCGCCGGCGGAATTCGCCGCACGAAGCCAGATCGCACTTGCGAGACAGAACCTAGTGGTAGAACGCGCGAATCGGTCTGGAAGCATGAGAATGATGAAGATCCCCAACAGCGCCGCCCCGAACGCCAAACCGAGATCGCGAAACACGTCAATCGTGATCTTCCACTCGCCTTCGCCCGGCCACACGACTGTGTATTCGTCCGGCACCGAACAATCGTCGCCACCCCCAGGTGAGAGCCACGTGCGCTCGGCGACCGGGCGCGGTGTGCGAGCGTTTCAACCGGCTGCTCGGTCACCACGTCTTGATCCCGCCGATCGAACTGCATGTCGATGATTACATCGGCAGGCGGGCGACCACCGACTTTGCCGTAAACGCACACGAGCCGACGTAGATTCTCGTGGTAAGCGGAGACACCCGGCCGCTTTTTCGAGCGCTGCGCAACCGGGGATGCGGTGGCGTTTTTTCGCTTAGCTCGTCATCCAAATAGATCGTGATCTAACGATATTGTCACGAGACGAAAAGCGTGCTGCCTTCACGAAATCGACCTGCCAGAAAGCCTGGCAGACCAGTCAT
>CALKYM010000247.1 GCA_938003525.1 uncultured Planctomycetales bacterium
GGGCTGGAGGTAGAGTAGTTAACCATCAACGAAAGGATGAGACGATGAGCGTTTTGGACATGAGCGCCGCGACGGACTACCTGCAATCGCGGGAGGAGGTCGAGCGGCTCGAGGAGGAGCTGAAACAGGCCAAGGCCCGCCGCGACGAGAACGAGCAGCGGCTCATCGAGCAGATGGCCGCGCAGGGGCACAGCCGCATCGCCTGCGGCGACGTGCTGCTGAGTCCGCGCAGGGAGATTTACATCTCGGTCAAGAAAGAATACAAGCAGGCGCTCGTCGAGTACTGCGAGCAGACCGGCCTGGAGCGGTGCGTCGACCGTAGTGCGCGGATCGTGCCGGCGACGCTCAAGAGCGCACTCAAGGAACTGCGGCAGCACGATTCGAGCGACGAGAAGCTCGAGGCCATGCTGAACATCTTCGAGACGTATAAACTGACCGTGAGAAGGAGCTGAGCATGTTCATCACTGTCACTTGTGCCGATGCTGACGATCAAGAGCGTCTCGTGAACGTCGATCACGTGAAGGCTGTTGAGGCAGACGGCAAGTACCACTCTACACTACACTTCGTCGACGACACTGCGATGAAAGTTCATACGTCGTTCGACTATATGCGCACGGTAATCTTGAACTCGCAGAAAGGAGGACGCTAGCCAGAGCACGCGACCGAGAAGCGATTTGATTTTCAGTTTCACATAGGAGCCAATAATCATGGCAACGACCAAGAAAAAGAGTACGGAGATCGCGGCCGTCAAGAAGTCGAACTACCTGGCGATCGCCGGGAGCGGCGGCGCGGCGAGCGTCGCGACGATGGAGGCGAACCTTGAAACGCTGGGCGTGGCGGACTTACCGAAGGTCAAAGTTCCGAGCGGCGGCCAGACGACGTGGCTGGTGCCGAACATCGTCGGCGACGACGAGGCGACCAAGACGCTGCGAGGCGTGTTCTGCGTCTACGCGCAGAACGGCGTGCTGTGGCCGAGTGAGGGCGAGGCGCCGAGCGGCACGCTGCCGGTGCTTTCGACAAGTGACCTGCGTCGCGCGTACCGGATCGGCGACGACCTCGGTGACATCGAGCAGGAGAAGCTCGACGAGGCGGCGATTCCGGGTGAGTTCGACGCGCAGGGCCGGCCGGTCGTCGACTGGCAAAAGCTCTACTATTGCCAGTGGGGCACGTCGGCCCGCGGCAAGGGTAAGCGTGCCAAGGAGCGGCGGATCATCGGCATTCTGCGCGAGGAGGACCGCTTCCCGCTGCTGGTCAGCGTGCCGCCGACGAGTCTTCGCAACGTGACGAACTTCGTCAAGGCGTTGATCCTGCAGGACGTGCCGCACTATAAGTCGGTGATCGAGCTGACGCTGACGAAGGAGTCGAGCGGCGGCAACGACTACGGCGTGATCAATGTGCAGGGAGTCGGCACGATCAGCGACGCCGAGGCGGCGTTCGTGAAGCAGCGCTTCACGGACCCGATCATGCGCGAGCTGCAGGTCGCCGGCTCGTTCATCGAGGAATAGAGGCATCCCCGGCGCGCCGTGCCTGCCTTGTGTGGTCCTTGGCAGGGACAACGTCCTAGACTCACGGCGCGCCGGTTTTTAGCACGAAGCGAGGAGAGAGACATGGCACAAGGCACGACGGCAGGCATGGGCTACAGCGTGCGTCGCAAGGCGCAGAAGTGCCCGAGCTGCAAGCGGCGAGATATGCACATGGCGATCGTCGACGGCCGCACGCTCGACGTCTGCGTGATCTGCGCGGCGGCGGCTCGTCGGCTGACGAACCGCGTCGAGCGCTGGGAGCGGAACCGAATCAAGGCAAAGGAGAACCGATGAGCAACGAAACAGTATCGCTGGACGCGGCCTCTGGCGCTGAGTTTTCGGCGTGCCGAAAGTACCGCTACGTGTTGTGGCGAAAATGGGACTGGCAGGGATATGCGAATCAAGTGATGTTCATCGGCCTGAATCCATCCACGGCAGATGAGTCGCAGGACGATCCGACAATTCGTCGTTGCATCGGATTCGCAAAAACGTGGGGCTACAGTGGCCTATTGATGATGAATGCCTTTGCGTTTCGCGCCACCGACCCGAAAAACATGAAGGCAGCCGACGACCCCGTGGGGCCTGACAACGACGAAGCGTTCGGGTATCGACGCACGCAAGCCGGGCTGATTGTTGCGGCGTGGGGAACACATTGTCCCGTGGAGCGCGAGCGAGAAGTTTGCCATGCAATCGGCTCGACCATTCACTGCCTTGGAAAAACACAAGCTGGTCGACCAAAGCACCCGCTGTACTTGAAGGCCGACACAAAACCAGAAATCTTTTGGGAGCCTACAAATGACTGCTAAACAAACAATCGAAGTACCGCTAGAGGCGGTACAGCGGCAATACATAACTGGCCACAGGCCGGGAGGGAAGTGATGAAAATGATGAAATGTGAACGACCGTTGTGGGGGGGCGATGGAATGCCAGCAGGAGTGTGTGACGGGCTCGCTTATGGTCCACAAATACGCGAGTCGGGACCGTTATGGCTAAGTGCTGCATGTCCCCTTCATGGCGGGCCGCGCATTCAGTACGACGTTGACGGCAACAAGATTTGCGCAACTGTTGAGGGGTTCCGGAACCTTCAAGAAGACCCAGCGGGATTCGGTGACACACAAGCAGAGGCGTTGCGACATTTGCATGAACAACTATCCCAACCCAAGGAGTCAACAGAATGATTGGACCGCTGCGAGACTACAAAGACATTTACGTAACGGAGTGCGGCAGGCAGTTTGCAACGATGTCGCAAGGCCGATCGCACGAGCAAACATGCGACGAATGTCAGCGACAAGAGCAGTCAAATGCCTCCGATGAACACGGCGAAAAAGTCGTCTGCCATGCGACCGTCGGGCTGCGACAAGTCCCCGTTTTGGTATGGCCCGATGGGACGCGGCTTCACCTGACGCCGTATGTAATTGAGGGAGGCCAAGACCCCGTGCATCAACTACGAGAGTGGTTGTGCGCGTGGATCGAAGCAACTTAACGTCACGATGACAACAATCCTGTCGACTTGGAGGGAGGGAAGTGATGAAAGGGCAAAACCGAATCTATCCCCCCAATAGTCGCAGGTGCCCGATCTGTGGCAGCCAGCAACTCGTGAAATACTTCGCGAACAGCGCGGCCCATACATGCTGGAGGGGGGACAGAACAAGACGGGAGAACGGTGCCTCAATTGTCCGTATAAGGCCCCAGACAACATTAAGATTAAGGAGCCTACCGATGACCGACAAGGGAACGATCAGCGTGCCGCTGGAGGCGGTGGAAGCCGTACTCAAGGAGGCGCTGCCCAACACCGGCGACACGATCTTCCGGCTAATACGTGACGCGCTGGTGCCGCCCAGCGTGGAGGACGAACGGAGGGAGCGACTGCGGGAACAGTGGGTCGACATTTGCAATACGGGCCTGCCCATCGGCTCGGTTGAAAAGTGGAAGTCATGGGATGACTACGCGAATGGCGTACCATGGAGGGGTGTAGCTACAGCCGTCGATTCGCTTATAGACGAAGCACTCGCCATGCTCCGCGAGCAGGACGAGGAGATCGAGTCGCTGCGGGCGCAACGATTAGCCGCCGGCGACTAACCGCTGGCGCCCCGCGGCGCGCGCCGTCTTTTCTCGCAGCGAAAGACAGATTGAAAGGAGACACGATGGCGACAATTGATGTCGACCGCTTGCTGCGATACCCGAAAAGCTGGAAACTTGTACCGCTCTACGGCGTGAACGCCGACGGCACCTGCTGCTGTCCGCGGGGCGACGACTGCACCGCACCGGGCAAGCACCCGATCCACAAGAACTGGGCGGCGAGCGCGTCGAATGACGAGGACCAGATCATCGAGTGGTTCGACGGCCGCGAGGATCGCAACGTCGGGCTGCTGCTCGGCCCGCAGTCGGGCGTGATCGACATCGAGTTCGACGACGAGCGCGGCCGCGAGATCGCCGACAAGCTGCTCGCCGATGTGATCACACCGACGTATCGATCCGGCCGGTCAGTGCACCGGCTCTTTTTATGGGACGACTCGCTGCCAGACATCCAGAAGCGAGTGGTTAACGGCCTGGAGATTCGCATCGGCGGCGGCGGCAAGTTGACGCAGAGCGTGCTCCCGCCGAGCCGGCATCATAGTGGCTGCGACTATGATTGGCTCGACGGGCTGTCGGCCGAGGACGTCGAGATCGTCGCCGTGCCGCGCGACGTGTTCCTGCTGCTCTACAATTACGAGGACGTCAGCGAGCAGAATACCGCTCGCAGCGCATCGGCGCAGAAAGTCTACGACCAGGCGTTCATCACGGAGGGCGAGCGCAACACGACGATGCTGTCTTACGCCTGTCAGCAGGCGAAGCGGTCGCGGGACATCAGCAGCGAGGAGGAGCAGCAACATCTCTATATGACGATGAGCGGCGTGAACGCCGCGAAGTTCCGCCCGCCGCTCGACGAGCGGGAGCTGCGCAAGATTCACGAGCAGGCCATCGCGTACACGCAGCGCGACGAGGTCGAGGCGACGGTCGAGGGCGTGACGTACACTCAGCACGGACTCGAGCGACGCGGGCAGCAGTGGTACCCCGGCGAGTGGCAGCTAACCGTCGTGCAGAGCGATCCGCCCGAGTATCAGCTGCACGTCCCCGCCTGGCAGGAGCTGACCGTCGATGGTACGGGCGTGATCACGATGAACGCCGAGCAGTTCTTGGACGCGAATAAGATGGCGTTGGCGGTGTTCAAGGCGACGCGGGAGATTTGTTTGACGGACCAGCCCCGGCGGTGGCCGAAAATCTGGAACGGCACGCCGGCGTCGAAGTCGAGCGGCGGCACGATCGGCCTGCACAAGCGGCTGCTCGACGCACGGCTGCTGGTCGACCCGCCCGCGATGCGGAAGCGGATCGTGGTGATCGCCGAGTGGTTCCTCGAGCGGATCGAGAACGCGGAGGAGCTGCGAGAGGGCCAGACGGACCCCGACGACAGCGCCAGACCGACGAAACTGCCCGACGGCACGGTATGCGTCCGCTGGCAGAAACTGTGGCAGGACGGCATCCTGTCGGGTCAGATCGAGAAGGGCGAACCGGAGCGACTTTCGGCCCGATTACGGCTCGGCAAGAAGCACTCGCGAGTCTGCAAAACAGCGCACGGACGCCGGCTCCGGTTCACCTGTCTCGGCGAGGACGAGCTGCAGCTGCTTTGTGATATTGCGGAAGTTGAGTAGCTTGGGAGAACATGCCTTGCCTAGTTTGACCGGCAGGTGGGGGGTTTTTGCACACGAGCGCACACGGTTCGGAGGGGCCCGTGTGCGCGCGGCCGTCGCCGCAAGTCGTTGGCACGTAAGGTCGAACGCTGGAAAAGTGCTCGGTGCGCACGCGCACACTCTATATAGAGATGATTACGCGCGCGCGAATCGCTCGGAGGCTCTGTGCGCGTGCGCGCGGGCACTTAAGTCGTTGCTGCGTAACGACGAAACGCGCGCACACAACCCAGAATACCAATGTGCGCGCGGGCACTTAAGTCGTTGCCACGTAACGACGAAACGCGCGCACACAGCTCAAGTTTTTTGTGTGAAGATAGGTAAGAAATCTCCGCAAGTCGTTACCGCATAAGAGAAAAGCGAGTGTGCGCATGGTCAAGATCGCCAAGCTGGTCGGAGGCGCCGGGACGGGCAAAACGACCGAGCTGTTGCGGATCATGGAGAAGGTCGCCGAGACCGGCGTCGACCCGCTGCACATCGGGTTCGTGTCGTTCACTCGCGCCGCACGGGCCGAGGCCGCGGAGCGGGCGGCGGACCTGTTCGGCGTGCCCGTCTCGCTGCTCGAGCGCGACGGCTGGTTCCGCACGCTGCACTCGGTCTGCTACCGGCTCTTGCGCGTTTCGAGCGAGCAGCTGATCACCAGCGACGCGAAGTCCCGCGAGTGGCTCGAGAACGCCCTGCAGGCACGTCTCGACGCCCGCAGCTCGATCGACGAAATCGCCGAGCAGGCGTTCGTCGGTAAGACAGACGCGGCGAACGCGCTGAACCTCTGGTCGGCAGCGCGTGCGCGCCTCGAGCGATTCGAACCGACCTGGGCCGAGGCGAACCGCTGCGACGACCGCACGCCGTCCTACGACCGCTGTGTCGAGATCATCGAGCGGTACGAACACCATAAGCGGCTGGACAATAAACTCGATTTCACGGACCTCCTGCTGCGTTTCGCCGGCTACCGGCTGAGCGTCGAGGGCGCCGAGCGGGTCGAGCCCGAAGGCGAGTGGGACGATCTGCCGCGATACTGGTTCTTCGACGAGCAGCAGGACGCGAGCGCTCTGCTGCACGCGGTCTGCGAGCGGCTGATCGAGAACGCCGTCGGCGCGTACCTGGTCGGTGACCCGTTCCAGTCGATCTACGGCTGGGCGGGCGCGGACCATCGGTTCTTTCTGAACTTCGACGCGGCGCAGCAGCGGACGATGCCGCGCTCGTACCGCTGCCCCGCGATCATCTCGCGGCTCGGCGAGCGGATTCTCCGCGAGTGCAGCGATTACTACGACCGTGGTATCTCGCCTGCGGAGCACGATGGGACCATCGAAAGGGCTTTCGGACTAACATTGCTCGGCTCTTTTTTACGTGCCGAGGATGACTGGCTCTTATTAGCTAGGACAAATCAGCAGGCGGCGCGGATCGTGGCCTGCGTCGAGTCGCACTCGATGCCCTGGCAGCCGACGAAGGGCGCGGGCGGTTTCCTGGCGCCGGCGAAGCAGGAGCTGCTCGACGCCCTCGACGCCTTGCGGGGCGGCGGCGAGCTGACCCCGGCGCACGTCAAACGGCTGGTTCAACTGACCCCGACGAAGCACGGCGACGCGGAGCTGCTCAAGCGCGGGGCGAAGTCACGGTTCGCCGAGGAGGGGCTCCGCGACGGCGACCGTGGGCGACTGCGGGACGTCGTGGAGCGCGAGAAGTTGCTCGAAGACATCGGCTTCACGCCGCGGTTCTTCGAGCTGATCTGGAGCGGGCAGGTGGGGTGTTACAAGGACTTCGCGAAATTCTGGAAAGCGTACGAGCGTTACGGGCCGGAGCTGGTCCGCAAGCCGATGCTGCGGATCGGCACGGTACACAGCGTGAAGGGCGCCGAGGCCGAGAACGTGGCGGTGCTGACGACGGTCTCGCAGCCGGTCGTACGGGCGCAGTCGTCGCGTCGCGGCTTCGACGAGGAGCGACGGGTCGAGTACGTTGCTGTCACGCGGGCGCGGCGACGGCTGGTGATCGTGGATGAAGTCAACCGCAAGCAGCGAATGAGGCTGGAAGCGTAATGCGAGAATCGGCCGTACGACGACAGGTGATCGCGCTGCTCAAGGATCAGGGCTTCTTCGTGGTGCCGTTTCCAGGTAGCATCTTCGGCATGGCGGGTATCCCCGACCTGATCGCCGTGCGGCGACACCCCGAGACAGGTGAAGGCGAGACACTGTGGGTCGAACTCAAAGCACCAGGCGGGCGGCTCAGCGGAACTCAGACCGTAAGAATCAAGCAACTCACGGACCACGGCGCTCAGGTCGTCGTCGTGCGCAGTCGCGACGAACTGGCGAAGCATCTAAACGCGGGGCAGAGATGACCGCTCAGTCCGCATTTACTGATATACAAGTGTTATTCGACGAGCTGCTGCCGAAGCGATCGACGACGAGCTACCTGCAATGCGTGAAAATCGGCTATACTCTCGGCGATGTGATCCTAAAATCGTTCTCACACCTGGGAAAAGCCGAGCAGCGCAATCTGTATCAGCGACTGGACGAGTGGCTGGAGCGTCGTTGCGTCGGCGTGAGATGGAAAAACCCGCACCGCACCCCTCGGGGCGACGCGAGCGTCTGGCTGCAGTCGCACTTCGCCGTCGTGCTGCGGGAGGCCCTGATCGAACACGGCATCATGCTCGATGTTTAAGACAGTCACCTACTTCACGCTTGCCGCGATGTTTAACGGCGCTAGTTGGTGGGCGATAGCGATGGCCACTCCACCCGCCAGTGGATTTGAGCTTGTCCAACTTGGCGGAACGGCTGGTCTCGTCGGCTCGCTGCTGGCAGCCGTTGTGGCGCTCTGGAAAGACCGTCAGAAAATGCTGGGCGACTGGAACAAAGAGGTCGAAGAACTGCGGGGCATGATTGCAGAGGAAAGACGCCACGCCCGCGCGGAAGTGAAGGAGCTCAGGGAGGCCCATAGGGCCGACCTGGACGCGATCACCGAGCGGTATACTGCGGAACTGCGCAGCCAGATTACGCTGCTTCGGCAAGAGGCGAAGATTGCTATGGAGGCGGAGCGGAAGATCAGCGATAACCGCTATGGAACCGCAGAGGAGCCGTAATGGCCCGCAAGCCGAAAAAGAAATCTCTGTCGGACCAGTTGGCGAAGGTCGACGAGGGCGAGGGCCTGACGCCTGAGAGCGTCATTGAGTATCTAAGAAAGCCCAAACGGAAGAAGAAGGGCGCCACCACCGCGGCGATCGCGGAGAAGTTCCGCGTGACGCAGCGTGAGGCGCTCGCGTTTCTCGGCTCGCTCGGCGATCAGGGTTATCTCGTTTCGCTGATCGGCGACTCGTGGGCTATCGAAAAGAAACCACTCGAAGGCACCGGCCAGCCGCTAACGCTGACGTCGGACGCCGACGGCTGGCACCTGATCGGGCTATCTTCCGATCAGCATCTCGGCAGCAAGTATTGCCGCATGGACGTACTGACGGACATCTACCGCCAGTTCGCCGAGTCGGGCGTGAGCGTCGTCTTGAACAGCGGCAACTGGATCGAGGGCGAGGCGCGGTTCAATCGCCACGACATCGACATCTTCGGCATGGACCAGCAGATCGAGAACCTGGTCCAGCAGTACCCGCAGGTCGAGGGCATCACGACCTACGCGATCCACGGCGACGACCACGAAGGGTGGTACGGCCAGCGGGAAGGCATCGACATCGGTCGACACACGGAGAACCTCATGCGCCGCGCGGGTCGATATGACTGGGTCGACCTCGGGTTCGTTGAGGCTTATGTCGAATTGAAACACCGCAACACGGGCAAGGGCACGTTCGCCCACGTGCTGCACCCAGGCGGCGGCTCAGCTTACGCAGTTTCGTATAAGCCCCAGAAGATCGTCGAGAGCTACCCCGGTGGCGCGAAGCCGGCAGCTGTCTTTATTGGGCATTATCACAAGCTGAGTTACAACCATTTCCGCAACGTGGTCTGTATCCAGTGTGGTTGCACGCAGGACCAAAGTACGTTCCTAAAGAAGCACAACATCGAGCCGCACATCGGGGCGGTGATCGTGCGTGTGAAGCAGGATCCGAAGACGGGCGCGCTGGTCGAGTGCCAGACGCATTGGATGCACTACTTCGATAAAGGATACTATCAGCACCGCTTCTCGAAAGCCGGCAAGGTCACACGCAGCAAGAAGGCGCGGGCATGAAGACGATCGACCGCTTCGCCGTGAAGCTGAACGGCCGCCTCTGGCCGGTCCACTTCGTCAAGACGTCGAAGCATCTCGATCCCAAGGACTTCGGAGTGTGCATCGAGAAGGGCGGCGGCGGGCCGCTGATCCTGATCAAGAAGAACAGCAACATCGAGGAGGAGCTGGACGCCCTGATCCACGAGTGCATTCACGGCGAACAGTTCGACTTTCTAGCTGAGGAGTTCGTCGAGATGATGGCGACCGACGTCGCCAGGGCGATTCTCAAACGCTACCACGTTGTCCCGAGGTTGATTGATGGCTAAGGCCAAGAGCTTAGATTCTGAGCTACAGCGGATCGCGGAGGCGAACCCGCAGAGGACTCCGCACGAACTGCAAGGGGAAGACTTGGAGGAGTGGCTGAAAGTGGTACGATGGTGGCGAGAGCGGGGCGGCCGCACCGGCGTCTCGACACAAGGGCAAGAGGAGTTATTCGCGTTGCTGGAGGAGCGGTTCAGGTTCCGCACGGCCAGGACCGCGTCGGGCCAGCTGCCGAACCGCGAGACGTACGTCCGTTGGCTGTCACACAAATGCTGGGACAAGATGCTCTAAAGGACTCATTACGCTGCACAAACTGCCCTAAAGGACTCATCATGCTCGATAAACTGATTGCGTTCTTGGATGCCCTGATCAAGTGGCTCAATGAAAACTGGCCGTTCCACGATGACGTGCCGGAGCCCGAACCCGAACCCGAACCCGAACCCGAACCTGAGCCCGAGCCCGAACCCGAGCCGACTCCTACTCCCGTGCCTGTCCCTGAGACGATGCAACGCTCGGGCTCGATCGCATCGGACCATGACGGCGAGGTGATCAGCAACCTCATCATCGACGCGGACGGCGCGGCTGCGATCCGCGTCCGGCACAAAAACGTCACCGTACGGAACATTCAATACACGCACAAGCGAACCCACGGCATCGTCGTGTGGCAGGCGCCGGGCTGCCGGATCGAGAACGTGTTCGGCGAGTGCGTGGCCGCGCCGCAAAAAGGACCGAACGGCGGCGAGTACAACAACATTCACGTCGGCATGTCGCCCGGTACGGTGATCGTAAACGCTCTGCTGCACAAAGGATCGAGCGGCGTCTGGGCGGTGAACAGCAACGACATGGTCGTTCAGAAGATTCACGGCTTTGACCTGCGCGGCCCGTTTCCGCGAGGGCAGCTCTGCCAGTTCGACAAGTGCAACGGCTCGATCCTCGAAGACTTCTCGACGGTTAATCCGCTGGCGACCTCGTGGGTCGAGGACAACGTCTCGGTCTACAAGTCGAACGGCTGCACAGTGCGTCGAGGGCACATCGATGGGAACAACGACCGCACGGGCATTGGCGTGATGCTGGAGTTCGCGGATAATTGTGTCGTCGAGGACGTCGACTGCATTCGCATGGGCAACGGGTCATTTTCCGCCTACCCCGGCAAGGACAACCTCTTTCGCCGGTGCCGGACGCGGGATAACATCTGCGGCCCGACGGCGAAGGGCGACGGTCCGCCGACGAGTAACGGGCTGATCTTCGCGTCGAGCCCGCAGTCCAGCGGGACGCGGTTCGAGGATTGCGTATACTTCAATCCGTGCAATCCTGGTAACATTGTCTGGGACCGAAGTACGGTCACCACGGCCGACATTCGCGAGGAAGAGTTTGAACCGCAGCCGATTCAAGTGATCGAACTGCCTTGGCGAAAGGACGAATGATGAGCGACGCCGTCAAGTTGTTGAAGCACGACCTGGTTACCGCGCTGCCGGACGACATCGCATTGTTGTCGACCGACACGCTGTGGGAAGCGCTGCGGGCGATCCTGGCCGATGGCCGCTTCGATGCCAGCGACGAACCGCACGTCCTCGATGTCGTTCTCGAAGTCATCGACGAGTTCATCGTGCCGCGTCGACCGATTGCTGGCCGCATTGCGCGTCGCGTCGCGCCAGTTGCGGTCGGTTTGTTGTTCGCGTCGATTTTCGAGTCGGCGTAATCGCTTCCACTTCCAGCACCACTTCGTCGAGTCACAGCATGAATAAGTTGCGCGAATGGTCGCCGCTTGAGTTTATCGCGGTCGGCATGGCCCTAGGTTTGGCCTTGGCGGCACTTGAACGGGTCGCTGTGTTTCTCTGGACCACCGCGGGATGACGAAAACCCATGGATTACGATGGTTCCAAAATCTGTGCGGTGCCCGACGCGCTCGGCGGCGGCGACTGCCAATGGCCGATGCGCGAGGTCACCGTCTACAGCGAGGGATTGCTCGGCCGTGTCGATATCGAAGAGGCGACCCGTCAAGCGGTGGACGGGTGGAATCGCGTCTGTGGTATCAATCTGCGGCCGTCGGCGAACCGCGCGACCGCCCATATCGTTGTGACCAAGGGCGGCATTGACGGGCCAGCGGGCACCCTGGCGTGGAGCGAGCTGCCGTGCTTCGGTGGCGCCCGGATTCGACAGCTCACGCAACGCTACGACATCAACGAGGCGTGGGTGATCGCAGAGAATCCCGCACCGCATCAAATCGACCTGGTGCGCGTGATGTGCCACGAGCTGGGTCATGCGATCGGCATCAGCCATATCAGCAACGGTAACCTGATGCAGCCCGCCTACGACGGGCGCATTCGCTGGCCGAAGCGGGGCGACATTCAAGAGGCACGGTCTCGCTATGGCCTGCCGGCGGAGATCCCCGACGAGCCGGATGATCCCGGCGTGCCCGGCATTCCCGGCGAGTGCCTCGGATTGTCGCCGGACGAATGGCAGACGATCTTCAAAGCCGGCGCGCTTCTGGCTAAGAAGATTGGTCCCTTGCTCACCACGGATCAGCGCCAACTTATCGAGCGTATGCTAAGGCGGTAGGCATGCTACCATTGCTGCTGGCGATGGCGATCACCGCGCCCGAGCGGACGCACACCGAAGCGGACGCCGTCGGCTGGGCGTTCGAGGCGTTGCTCAAATACGAGCAAGAAGACTGGCCGAACATTCGCTTCGTCTATGTGCCAGCGTGGGGCGATGCCGAATGGATAGGTGCGGTCAACGTGGCCGTCAATCTCTCGGCCAGCCACAGTCGCACGTTGCACCCTGCCGACGTTCATGCCGGCGGTTACCTGCTGGCCTTCAATCTGTCGCGTCTAGCGCCGCACCCGAAGCAACTGAAGGCGCTCCGCGCAACGTGGGATTCGTTGGCCGTCGACGATCCGTACTTCCACGTTCCGGCAATCAACCAGCAGAAGGGCGGCGCGGTTGCGATCCTGGCACCGCACCTACGGCAAGCCGTCGCGGTGCGCGCCGAACAGGTCGACCAAAGCGAACGGCTCGACGTGTTGTTGGCGACCATGACGGGTTCGCCCGGTGTCGTCTACCGCGCCGACTTTCTCATCGAGCAACTGCTAACGAGTTTGCGTGGTCGCTACCTCGACTTCCGGCAAATCGATTTGACCAAGCCGGCCAAAGGCTCCACGCAGTTCCGACGCGAAGCCGCCAAGTATGGGTTTTTTCCCAAAGAGTCGCGACGGCAGCAGGGCGAAAAGGGTGCGCTGATGCTGATCTCCGACGTGACGGGTAAGAGCCGCGTCGTACAAACGATCTTCGGCACGGCGAGTCAGCAACCGCTGGCAAGCACGTTCGACTTCGCCGATGAAACGACGCGGCCCGATGAACAATTCATTCGCAACGTCGTCTCGTTCGACGCCTTTCACGACGCCGGCGAGCACTTCGTCCCGATGCGCAATGGACTGATCGAGTTCATCCTTACCGACGGAGAAGGGAACATCCAGAAGGCGGCGCCTCCGGAAGTGGTCGCGGATCACACAAAGCCCAACGGGCACACCAAGCAGCTCGAGGCGGGCATGTCCTGCGTCGTGTGTCATATGACCAGCGGAACTGGCATGTATCAGACGGCGCGTAACGACATGGAATTCTTGCTCGGCGCGGACGTCGACTTTTTCGGAGATGACTTCACTCTGACCGACGGCGATGGCAAGGCAGTCGTGCTGAGCCGCGCCGAAGCGGTCGACCTGGTTGCAGGACGGTTCGGACAACGGATCGACGAGCCGGACGGCATCTTAGGTCGCGCCCGCCGAGATTTCGCTCGCGCAATCGCCGTGCTGACGGACTATCCGATCACGGCGGAAGGCCCGGATGCCGTCTACCGAGCGGGTCTGAAAATCCAGCAAATTTATCACGGCTACCGATATGCGCCGGTCACCGCGCAGCAAGCCTGTCGCGAGCTCGGCTACAAAGTGGAGCGACAGCGGGCTTTAGCGACTTTTCGTCGGCTTGCTCCGGCCCCAGCCGCGGGCAACGAAGAGGATATCGTGATAGCTATGGTCCGCGCGGGTGCTATAATCAAGCGAGACGACTGGGAAGCCATCTATGCGGAGTGTGCGCAGCGCGCCGCCGCCGTTCACGCAGCGAAAGGGAAGTGACTATGATCCGTTGCCTGCTACTCGCCACCCTGTTGATGGTTTGCAATGTTGCCGACGCGGGTCGACCGTGTCGAACGTGCCGCAAGGTGGTAAAGGCCGTGCAACCGATCGCCGTTCCGCAGGCGACGTACGTCATCCAAAACAACTACCCGCAGCCGCTGGTAGCACAAGGGACAACGGCCTATGCGTCGACGGCCCCGACGGGTTACCAGGCGGCCGTGCTGCCGTTGTTCGATGTCAATCGGTACCTTCACGACCAGCAGCAACTTTCGCTCGCGCTGAACAAGACACAGGCGCTCGGCATGTCGCAGGTGCAGCAGCTGGCAGAACGCGTTGCCGAAATTCAAGCGCCCGCGCTCGAAGCTCAGAGCCGCGGTCAAGCGGCGGCGATGGTGCTCGATGCGGCGGGCCTGCGACACGCTGGCGACCGTTCGACATCGGCCATCGTAATCGAACGCCACGGGGCGGAGACCACGATTCGGCCGTTGACTCGGCAGGAAGTCGCGCGGTTGCAGTTCGGCGACGACGCTGCCCAGCCGGCCGACGACGGGTTGACGACAACGACGAGTTTGCTCGGCCGGTTTTGCGCGTCGTGCCACGGGGCGGACGTCGCCCAACCCAAGGCCGGTCTGTACCTCGATTACGATGCCAACTACGCCGAGACACTTCGCGCGCGCCTAGCGGACATCCTTTACCAGATCGACCAGGAGCAAATGCCCCCGTCGACGGCGGAACAACCGACCGCCGAAGAGCGCGAGGCACTCAAGTCGGAGATCCTGACCCACCTTTACTCATTGCAGAAGGAGTAGCCATGTTCCGCTTTGCCATCATGCTCGCGGCACTCGTTGCGCTCGGCCTGACTGTCGCGTCGGACGTCGATGCGTGTGGTCGACGATTCGTCGTTCGCCAGCGGGTCGTCGCGCCGGCCGTGCAAGTCGTGCAGCCGTTCGCTGTTCAAGGCGCGTTCGTTCAACGGCAAGTCATCAGGCGGCCATTGTTCCGGCCAAGGACAACGATCATTCGCCAGCGCGTCGTCGCGCCGGCAGCGGTCGTGTCGCCGGTCATTGCGCCGCAGCCGCTGTTCTTTTACTAGCGATCTCGGCGAATCGCACCGCAATTCGGGCATGCCGTGGAGCCCAGCGAATCCACGGCGTTTTTACTTCCCTCCCTCGGAGATGAACCGATGAAACGCATGCTACTGACAATCGCGTCGACGGCGTTCGTGTTCGCCGCGACTCTCTCGATTCCCACGCCGGCCGACGCCGGCCCCTTACGCGCCGTTGGGCGAGCCGTGGTCAAAGCACCGCGCGTCGTCAAGCGAGGCGTCTCCAAAGTTGGACGTGGCGTCGCTCGTGTCGCCCGTGTGGCTCGTCGATCGTGCCCGAGAGCGGCGTCGCGAACGAGCCTGGAGCCGAGACCCCAATCCAGGGTATAAAGGGCACGAGCCGCTCAAGGCGGCCACGATCCTCGGTGTCGTCGCGATGGTCGCGGCGATGGTAATTGTGTTTCTGTGCGTCTAAGGAGCTCGCGATGCCCCCGTTCCCCGACCCCACCGGCCAGTACCTCGTCCTCGTGATCACCGACGGCGGCTCGCCTCCGCAGGCCGAGGAGGTTCACGTCATCAATGACATCGAGGACCCCGCGCCGGCCGAGTACCCGCCCGGCTCGGTGCTGTTCAAACTGCACAAGTCCCAGGACGCGGCGATGCTCAAGGAGAGCGACCTGGCGACCACGATCCTCAACTCCTGGTCGGCGCAGAATAAGATTCTGATGCTCGACCCCGACGACCTGGACGACTAACCCACAAGGAGCCGACCGTGCCCACACTCCCCCCGCCACGAGAGCCGCTGGCTGTCGTGTTCACGGACGCCGCCGGCAAAGTCGACGTCGTCAAATCGATCTACGGTTACGCGCGACCGGTCGACGTGACCTCGAAGTGCCGCGCTAACGGCTACGAGTACCAGGCGAA
This sequence comes from uncultured Planctomycetales bacterium, assembly GCA_938003525.1. GTDB lineage: Bacteria > Planctomycetota > Planctomycetia > Pirellulales > JAEUIK01 > CALKYM01. Next base: position 15,803 of record CALKYM010000247.1, read on the forward strand.
CACGACGGTGCTGTTCACCGAGGACGGCTCGCCGCTGGGCGTCCTCAACTCCACCCGGGCGGCGGTCAAAGTCGTCGCTGCCTGGGACAACGCGGAGGGTTACGTTGTTCTTACCCCCGACGACCTGCAGCCGGCGCTGCAGCCCAGCGAATCAGGTTGGCGCCTCGCAGGTTAATGTACGGTGCCACGATGAGCAGATGGTCCACGAGTGATTACGACGCCCTGAAATCGCACCTGGCCGCGACCGCAGGGGCCGAGGACTGGTCGATCGCCGAGACGATTGACCACCTGAATACCCCGCAGACGGTTGGCGTGCGTCCGCTGACGGCGCGTGACGTGCGCGCCTGGGTGCAACGCCATCAACTGTTCGAGTCGATCGAGTACGAGTCGGACAACCACGACGACGCGGAGGTCCGCGAGGCGCTGAAGATTCTACTGCTCGGCCTGCGAGGTGACGGAGACGTCCTCGACTTCTCCGACCCCGCGCAGACGGAGGCGATCGGCAAGGTGCAAGTCGCTCTCGATATCACGCAGGAGGCGATCGACGACCTGACGTCGCGCGCGGCCGTCGAGGGCACCGTCGCGTCGTCACTCGGGCTGTGCAACGTGACCGAGGGACGCATCGAACGAGTCCGCGCGGAGCTAAATTGGTAACATGGCAGACTTCCACTCAGAACTACTCGCCGGCTCGAAGGTCGCGCTGATCACGCTCGGCGGCACGCTCGCCGCCGACGCCGAGTCGACGGGCGACCTGGACAATACGACGAACGGCTGGCTCGAAGGCTACCTGGTCTACGTCGGCGGCTGGGACAGCGTCGCGCCGACCGCCGGCGCTCGAGCGATCGACCTGTACCTGATGCCAGGTTACGACGACTCCGGCGCCACGTTCCCTGATGAGAGTAGCGCCGGGCTGCCGGCCGGGGGCACGCTGATCTGGTCGTTCGTCTCGCAGCTCGCTCAGACCGCCTCGCAGGTCATGGCCGGACCGCCGACGCCGGTCCGCATTCCCGCCGAGCACTCCCGCTGGGTGATCTCGAACGTCAGCGGCCAGACACTCGCGACGGGCGGAATACTCTATCTGATTCCGCAGAAGGCCCTGATGGATGAGCAATGAGCCGACTGACGCTCGCCAGTTGCGCCCGATCCGCGGCCAACGCCAAGCACCCGCAGCTCTGGGCTGGGCTCCAGCACTACTGGGCGCCCTGGCTGCTCGGCCGCACCGCCCCTGATTCGTCGCAGGCGGCCAGTGCGACGCAGGTTCTCGTCCCCGAGCTCGTCCACGGTCTGCACGGTTACGGCACCCAGAACGAAGGACAGGACGCCAGCGGGCAGCGGCACACCCGCTGCGCCTACGAGACGTACCCGCCGCTCGGGCAGTTCCCCAGTAAGGACACAATCGAGAAGGGGCGGTACTTCGAGACGGCACACCGCGCGTCGCTGATGCCCCAGAACGGCACGATCGCCTGCCGCTACAAGCTGAACTCGATCGACCCCCCGGGTGGCGGCGGCCCGTCGCTGCCGTCGATGATCTCGCTCGGCGATCGCGCCTACCCCAGCTTTGCCGGACCGTCCCTATCCTCGCGTGGCTGGAGCTTTAATCTAATGCTTATCTTGGTGGGCTCGCTGCCCGGCGGTGGTCAGTTCTACCCGATCATGGGACTGAATGTGACGGAGTCGCTGCACGCGACCGGCGTCGGCTGGGGCGCGTCGGCCGGGCTCGGCACCACCAGCGGCAACGCAAAGCTCGGGGCCGTCAACACCGCGATCTGCCGCTGGAACTGGGACCTGTCAAGTACGGGCAGTGGGCAGACGATCACGAACGGTAACGTCAATTACGGCAGCACGGTCGCGTTCGCGCAGGCGGCCGGTGGCGCCTCGCTAACCTATAACGACGACGGACTGATCTCGGGCGGCACGTCGGTCAATACCAAGGACCACATGCGCGGCGGGCCGATCGAGATCGCCATCTGGGACCGCGAGCTTAGCGACGACGAGATCAAGGCCTGGCACGACCTGCCCGGCGCACTCGCCGAGCCGGCCGACCCCGTCCCTGTCGTGCCCTCGCTCGGGCTCACGTTCGCCGCCGAGTTCGAGCTGCGAGACGCCTCGGGTACGCCGATGGTCAGCGACGAGGCGCCCAGCGTCGCCCACGGCACCGACCTCGGCACGCTGTCGATCGGCGACGCGGACCTCGTGGTCTCCGGTGCGAACTTCCAGGTGCATAACCTCGGCAACGCGACGCTGACCCGCAGCTCGTCGCTGACGGGAGATCACGACTTCTGGGTGATCAACAATACCCCCGTTGCCCCTGGAAACAACCGCGCCGCGTTCGCGAGCATCGGTATTTACCTTACCAGCGGCTCGCCGACGCCCGGCTCGTACACGACGCAGCTGGAGATCACGCACAACGATAGCGACGAGTCGCCGTTCCTGCTCAACTTCGCCTGGACTATCATCGCGGAGCCGCAAATCTTCCACGATGAACACGCCCTGCACAACCAGCAAGGACACGCCGTACTCGAACCGGCTCGACCCAGGACCACTATGCGCGATAAACTGCGAGACGTCCTCGAGCCGGTCAGCACACGCGGAACGCTCGAATCCGAGGAGATGAACTGATGACGCTCACCGTCCAATACGATACCGTCAAGACCGCGACGCGGCGGTTCTATATCCG
>CALKYM010000248.1 GCA_938003525.1 uncultured Planctomycetales bacterium
CATTCCCCGTTCTCGCGCTCGCGCTCACCGGCGCCGTCCGCGCGCAATCCGACTCGCCACCGCCCGGGTTCGACGCAAGAGACGCGTCGCACACAATAAGAATCGCCGGCCAAACCCCCGCAGTTCAGCCGCCGGGCCTACCTTCGCCCAATGCTGTCAGCCCAAACACAGCGCCGCCTGTGGCGCCGGGCGACTCCGCCGATGTGGCTGCACAGATTGCGTCGCGGTCCGGCGATCTTTCTAACGGCGCGAATGACGCTCCGGCCGGCACGCTTCTACCGCCGCGCGACAGGCCACGTCCGAGTGCGTCTGCTGGATCAGACTTGAACGCAGCGCTGGACAGCGGCAGCGCCGAAGCGGGCGGTCTTGGCCGCGCCGCAACGGTCGCCGGCAGTCTGACCGTCGTACTTGGTTTGTTCTTTCTATGTGCCTGGCTGTTTCGCCGCAGCATGCCGCGCGGATCGGCTCAGATGCCGACGGAAGTTCTCGAAGTTCTAGGCCGCTCGGCACTCTTTGGTCGTCAGCCGGTGCAGCTCGTACGGCTGGGGGGCAAGCTGCTGCTCGTCGCACAATCCAACGCGGGCATGCAGACGCTGGCCGAAGTTACCGACCCGGCGGAGGTCGACCGCATTGCCGGTCTGTGCCGCCAACATCACCCGTTCAGTTCCACGGTCGCGTTTCGCCAGGCTCTCGAACACTTCTCCAGCCGCGGCCGCCGCGATCACCCTGCCGAGCTTATGACCCACGAGTCCATGGACGTGCGGTCGTAACGCACTTGTTGTTCTCCTTGCTGCAACATTCACTGCCTGACCTGTTCGTCCCACAGTTGCCTTGGCCAGATGCAGTGCGACAGGCACTGCCGGGCAAGCCAGCAGCGGCACACAAGACATTTCCCAACTGTGCATGATGAGCGATTGCGGCCGCCACACTCAAGCGAAACAGCGCCGGCCGCGCTGCATGCGCGCTGCGCGCTGCGCGCGAATCGCCTGCGCCTTGGCATTTGTGTTGCTCGCCATTCAATTCCCGGCCCGCGGCCGCGCTCAAGAATCAACCAGCGTCGCGGCGCCGCCAGGTGCGAGCGACTCTTCGAATCTGCCGGCGACGCTCGAACTGCCGCAGCAGTGGATTGGCGATCCGCAGGAGTGGACGAAACCCGAGCGACTCAGTTCCACGCTGCAGGTGATGCTGCTGCTGACGGTCATCAGCCTGGCGCCCGCCCTGCTGGTAATGACCACTTCCTTCGTGCGAATCGTGGTCGTGCTCGGCATTCTGCGCCAAGCCATCGGCACGCAACAGCTGCCGCCCAGCCAGGTCATCACGTCGCTGGCATTGTTCATGACGCTGTTGGTGATGAGCCCGGTGTGGAAGCAGGTCTACGACGAAGCCATTTCGCCGTACGCCCAGCGTGAGATCGAGCTCGAAGAGGCCTGGCAAGCCGGCATCGCCCCCATTCATCGTTTCATGTGGATGCAGATCAAGCGGACGAACAACACCGAGGACATCTTCCTCTTCCTCCAATACCTGCCCGATGCACCGCAGCCCGAGACCTACGAAGAAGTGCCGCTGCAAGCTCTGCTGCCGGCCTTCATGCTCAGCGAGTTGAAGACGGCGTTCCTGATCGGCTTTCAGATCTACCTGCCGTTTGTGATCCTGGACATGGTCATCGCCAGCGTGATGATCTCGATGGGCATGCTCATGCTGCCGCCGGTGCTCATCTCGCTGCCGTTCAAATTGCTGCTGTTCGTGCTCGTCGACGGTTGGCATCTCGTGGTTGGCATGCTGCTGGAAAGCTTTCAGCCACTGAGCGGAATGTGACGTCCGCTCCTCGCCATCCGTTTCCCTCATCAACTCCCTGCGCCGCTGAATACCCATGGATCCCCAAGACGTTGTCGACATCGCCCGCAACGCGATGATGATCGCCCTGATCACTGCCGCCCCGGTGTTGCTCACCGGAATGATCGTGGGCCTGCTCATCGGTCTCTTGCAAGCGCTGACCCAGGTGCAGGAGCAAACCGTCAACTTCGTGCCCAAGCTGGTGGCCATGCTCATCGCCGGCGCGATCGCGCTGCCCTGGATCATCGTCATGTTGCAGGAATACGTCCGCGATCTGTATTTGAACATTCCCAACATGCTCTAGGGCGAACTTCGTTGATCACATCCCCGGTAGGCGACGGCCTCGCGCTCGACGCCGTAAAGGCTCGCTGACGACATGGACTGGCTGTCGAATCTCCGCCCCAGCGAGTTCCTGGTCTTCACGCTCGTGCTCATCCGGCTTAGCGGCGTCGTCGTCACGGCGCCGTTCCTCGGCGGGCCGGAAGTTCCTGCCCGGGTACGCGTCTACTTGGCACTGGCACTGGCCATGCTCATCGCGCCGACACAGCTTTCCGCGGCCGAGCCCAGTGCCGACAACCTCGTCGGGCTGGCCACTTTGGCCATCGGTGAGCTGCTCGTCGGGCTCACGCTCGGTCTCGGCGTGATGGTGCTGCTGGTGGGAGCCCAACTCGCCGGCGGATTGATCGCGCACCTCAGTGGTATGTCGTTGGCCGATGTCTTTCAGCCCGGCTTCGACGACAGCATCCCGCTCTTCTCGCAGGTGCTGTACCTCGTCTCGCTCACTATCTTTTTGCTGCTCGATGGTCATCGCCTCGTCGTGGGCGGATTACTCGACACGTTCGCCGCCTTCCCGCCTGGTGAGGCAGCGCTCCCCCTGTCGGCGAGCGACACGTTCACGAGACTCGTGGGTCACAGTTTCGTGCTGGGCATTCGCACGGCCGCGCCGGTGATGGCCGCGCAGCTACTCGGCACACTGGTACTGGGACTCATCAGCCGCACGCTGCCGCAACTCAACGTGCTGGTGCTCGGTTTCGGCATCAATGCCCTGGTCACGCTCTCGATGCTCATGCTCACCCTCGGCGGACTGGCCTGGGTACTCGAATCACAAGTCGGCCCGCTGCTGGAGCTCGTTTTCGAACTCGTGGCAGCCCCCTTGCAGCCGCCGCCGCTCGAATCGCTGCCTTAGCGATTGCAACTCCGCCGCGTCCCCATCGCGGTGAGCAGCCCAGTAGCCAACAAGCTAATTGACCCGTGGCAGAACAAAACGGCGAAAAGTCGCAAGAAGCTACACCGCATCGCAGGCAAAAAGCCCGCGAGGAAGGGCAGGTCGCGCGCAGCCAGGATCTCAGCTCGGCGGTACTGCTGTTGGCCGGGGCCTTGCTGCTGCTCTGGCTCGGCAGCCGCGTCGTGCAGTACATGGCCGAGATGACGCACGCCCAACTCGGCGCCGAACCGTGGCTCGATGCCGACCCGGACGCCGTGGCCGCCCGCTCGATCGGCATCATCAGCGAACTCGGCCGCGCGGCGCTTCCCTTGCTCGGCCTGCTCGTGCTCGTCGCCGCCCTGTCCAACATTCTCCAGACGGGCTTCTTGTTCCTGCCGAAAAAGCTGGCCCCCAACCCCAAGCACATCAACCCGCTCAGCGGCATGAAACGCATCTTCTCGCTGCCGGGCGTGATGCGGCTCACGTTCGGCGTGTTCAAGATTGTGATTGTGGTGGTCGTCGCCGGCGTCGGCGTTTACGCGCAGCGCGAGAGGATCCTGTCGCTCTCCGCCTTGCCACCGCTACAGATCGCGTCGTCGGTGGTCGAAATCCTGTTGTGGACGACGATCGAAGTCGCGGTCGCGCTGTTGGTGCTGGCCATACTCGACTACCTGTTTCAGCGTTGGAAACACGAACAGGATTTGCGGATGACCACCCAGGAAGTCCGCGAGGAAATGAAAAACCTGCAGGGCGATCCGCAAATCATCGCCCGCCGCCGCGCCGTCCAACGCCAACTCGTGCTCAATCGGCTCTCGCAAGCCGTGCCCAAAGCCGACGTCGTGATTACCAACCCCACCGAGTTGGCCATTGCCGTTCAATACGATGCGGAACAGATGCTCGCTCCGATCGTGGTCGCCAAAGGCGCCGGCGTCATCGCGCAGCGGATTCGCCGATTGGCACTGGAGAACGGTATCCCGGTCATCGAAAAGAAGCCGCTCGCGCAGGCGCTCTACAAGCAGGTCGAGGTCAACCACCCCATCCCGCGCGATCTCTACGCCGCCGTGGCCGAAGTGCTGGCCTACGTCTACCAACTGCAAGGCAAGCCACTGCCCACGCCGCCCGGTCAACAATCGGAAGCGGCCTAGCATCGTTGGCAAGGACGCTCAACAAAGGCGTCTTCGTCACCGACGAAAGCACCGTGGGCGGCCGGTCAGCCCGTGCGTTGCGTCAACGTAGCCGCACACTGGCTGGCGAGCAGCCAGAGTGGCACCCTCAGATCAATCGCTTCCTGATGCAAAGAGCTGACGCCGACGGCCAACGACGCGTCAGGTCGCGAGCACAGGTCTTGTGCGGGTGGCTTCAGTAGTTGCCGTCTCTACCGACGGAAGCGCCAGCGGCGGCCTGAGTAACCGAACCACCGCGAGCCGCTGTAGCTTCGGGCGTTGATGGCGGTCGTTCCGGTGCGGTAGCCGTAGGTGCGAAATGCGGCCGAGTTGTTGAATCCCCGAAACGCGCCGTAGTGCTGCTGCGGAGACTGAGCCTGTGCGGACTGCGTGGTGACCATCATGCCCAGCACGAGCACGGCTGCGAACGCGATCTTCGGAAGATAGCTGCGGATCATGGCTCTCTCCAAAAAGAAATCAGCCCCGGCGGCGCAATCAGTTTCCCCGTACGATGGCCGGCAACCGACGATTCGATGCCGGGCAACAACTCATCGTAACGCGTGGATCGGCGGGGGCCAGCCGACGGCGTGTAACATCGCCATGCGTGCCGTAGATGGCTGCGGCCTGTAACACGACACGTCGCCGCTAGCCATTGACCGACGGCCGATCGTAGCCGTGCTGCTCGATGTACGCAGACCATCGCGCGCGAATCGTCTCGCGCTGCCCCGCGGTCAGTGGCCGATAGCGGTTGGTCGCGTAGTCGGCGTGCTCGGCCAAGTAAGCCTCGCAAGTCGCCCGAGCCGGTTCGAAATCGCCGAGTTCGAGCTGGGCGTAGATCGAGCGCACCGTTGCCAGAGGATCATCCACGAGATCCTCGTAGCGTAACGTCACCAACCGCCCGGGCGGGATCAGATGCCGCGTCGCCTCGAACCGTTCGTGCATGTGCACGAATTGCGAGAGGACATACTCCTCCAGTCCGTCGCACGTGGGCGATTGAAAGCCCTGGGCGGCGTACAGCGATGGCCAGAGGTGCATGGTCGACGCATACACCAGGTACGGATCGCGAACCAGATAGACAAACCGCGCATCTGGAAACAGCTCCAGCAGCGTCTTGATGCGGCATGTATGGGGCGGCGACTTGAGCACCAGTCGCCCGGGCGTGCGATAGGTGACGGCCCTGAAGAACCAATCGAGTTTGCGCTTCCAGCGATCGAGGGCCAATTCGTCGATCGCTTCAAGATCGTAGTACTCGGGATACTGCGGCGGCTCGTTGGGAAACGCGAGCGTGAGGTAGGGCGATGGTACCCCTAGATTGCACAGCGCGAACTCATCCTCTTGCGGGCGATTCCAACCGACGGCCATGTTGTCCATCGGGCGGCTCGACGGCATCATCCAACCCAGCGTGCGTGTGCCAAGCCACTCGGTGAGCAGAAAGTGATTCGGGCACAGGCACTGAAACGTCGTGGGCGACTTGTGGCGCTCGTCGAGTACCAGCAACTCGTGCAACAGCGTGGTCCCGGTGCGCCAGTGCCCGAGAATGAACAGCGGCGGTTTGTCAATCTTCGTCCGCGCGATCGCGCGGCCGTGCGTCACGTGCTGCACCTGCCGCAGCGCCGTGTTGCCGACCGAGATCACCAGATCGATCAGTACGATGTACCAATGCCGCCAACCGACTCGAAACCGATTGCGAGCCAACAATTGCAAGAGCCCCCAGAAATCGCTACCCAGCCAGATCCGGGGGGCGTAAGTACGGCGTTTCTTGGGCGGCGAGGTACTCGAAGCCGGCGATCGTTGCGACCCAGCTTCAGTTTCAGCACGACGCCGACCGACCATGCGACCACCGCCCGCACCGCGCACCCTCGACTGACTCTCGGTCCGCATCACTCAAGCCCATGAACGGTTTCACCGCCGCTTCACAGACTCTAACCCGCGACCCACCCACAACAAAAGGAAGCCGTTAGATCCCGAGCAAGACGGAGGCCAATGGCATGCTCGCGATGCACGAGGGCAGGGGATACAGCTCAACCGCGCCAGCCGCGGGCCGCCGGTGTCGCGGCGCGGCGGGTGACTTCCTGCAGTGCGGAGTGCATTTCGAGCAGCAGTTGATGCGGGGGCTGTTTGCCCACCACGCGGCTCAGCGGCTGGCCACTGGCCGCGAGAAACTGGACCGTTGGGAAGCCCCGCACGCCGTAGTACTGGCACACCTGCGGCTCCTCGTCGGCGTCGACCAGTACGCATGTGAAGCGATCGGCCAGAGCCACGATCTGCGCATCGGTGAAGGCCTCGTCGGCCATCTGATGGCAGTATGTGCACCACGGCGCCGTGAAGAACAACATCACGGGCTTGCCGGTCCGTTGTGCATGGGCCAGGCCCGCATCGTGCCCCGCCACGAACTGCACCGCCCCGCGCGCCACAGCGCCCGGAGCGTCGACGTTGGCGGTCGCGTCGCCTGCTCCTTCGGCACAACCGAGAAAGGCGGCCAGTGCCAAGAGCGGCAACCAACGCGCAGTGCGAAAACGGGCCATGCGGGGCCTCTCCAGAGACGGGATTCGTGCGATTGAGCTGCCCGGCCAGCTCGTGAGCCGATGACAGCGTCGCGCGCAGTCGCGGCGCGCCTGCACTTGTTATCGCCATCGGGGCCGGTCGGCCTTGAACCCCGCTGTTGGCGACCTTTCGTTCTGCTAGCATCGCCCCGCGAACCGCTCTGGACATCCCACTCGCGAGTAAAGTATCGTCTCCGCCCTCTTCAACGGTCATTTCCCACACCTCCTTTCACTGCACCGCAGTTCGCGGCTGGAGACGTTGATGGCTCCGGGTGCTGCGGGCTCTGGCGCGCCGTTTGCGCGATCCAGGGGCCGTGAGTTCATACTGCCGATTGGCATCATCGCCAGCGTGCTGGTGATCATGGTGCCGCTACCACCGTTCCTGATGGACGTGCTCTTGGCCACGAACATCAGCGTCGCGGTGATCATGCTGCTGACGACGATCTACGTCCGCACGCCGCTGGAGTTCAGCATCTTTCCGACGCTGCTGTTGGCCACCACCTTGGGCCGGCTGGTGCTCAATGTGGCCACCACGCGGCTCATCCTCACCAACGCCGAACGACAGGGTCTGGCTGCCGCGGGCGACGTCTTGCGGAGCTTCGCGCAGTTTGTCACGGGCGACAACATCGTCGTCGGTCTGATCATTTTTGTGATCATCGTTGTCATTCAGTTCGTGGTGATCACCAAGGGCGCCACCCGCATTAGCGAAGTCGCCGCCCGCTTCGCCCTGGACGGCATGCCGGGCAAGCAGATGGCGATCGACGCCGACTTGAACGCCGGCATTATCGACGAGCGCGAAGCCCAACGTCGCCGCGAAGAGATTACGCGACAGGCCGACTTCTTCGGCGCCATGGACGGTGCCAGCAAGTTCGTCCGCGGCGATGCCATCGCCGGCATCATCATCACGCTGATCAATATCCTGGGCGGGCTGTACATCGGCATGGTCGAAGCCGGCATGACCGCCGGATCGGCCGTCGACCTGTTCACCCGGCTGACGATCGGCGATGGCCTCGTCAGCCAATTGCCGGCCTTCTTGATCTCGCTGTCGGCGGGCCTGCTTGTCACCCGCAGCAGCTACGAAACGAATCTACCCAGCGAATTCCTCGTCCAGCTCTTCTCGCGCCCCCAAGCGCTCGCCGTGACGGGCGGCTTCGTCGGACTGTTGGTATTCACCAGCCTGCCGGCGCTGCCGCTGTCGACCATCGCCGCTTCGTGTGTCGGCTTGGCGCTGGTCCTCTCGCGGCAAAAGCAGCAGGCCGACGCGCAGCAAAAGAGCAAAGAGGACGCCGAAAAGGCCAAGCCACCGCAGGAGCGGATCGAGGACTACCTGACCGTCGATCCCATGGAACTGGAAATCGGCGTGGGGCTCATCCGCCTGGCCGATCCCAAGCGCGGCGGCGATCTGCTCGAACGCATCCAGCGCGTTCGCCAGTCGGTGGCCAGCGAGATGGGCCTCGTACTGCCCAAGGTTCGCATTCGCGACAACATGCGGCTCGATCAGACGCAGTATCGCGTCAAGATCGCCGACATGTCGGTGGCCGAGGGAGTCGCCCAGCCCAACATGCTGTTGGCCATCGACTCCGGCCTGACCACCGGCAAAGTGCCCGGCACGCCCACAAAGGACCCCGCCTTCGGCACCGACGCACTGTGGATCGAACCCGGCTATCGCGATCAGGCCGAGATGGCCGGCTACACGGTCGTCGAACCCGGCGCGGTGTTGGCCACGCATCTCACCGAAGTCGTCCGCCAACACGGCGACGAGCTGCTCACCCGCGACGCAACGAAACACCTGCTCGACCAACTCAAAGAGACCTCACCGGCCGTCGTCGACGAGCTCGTGCCCGGCGTGATGAAAGTCGCCGAGGTGCAGCAGATTCTGCAGATGTTGTTGCGCGAGCAAGTCCCGATTCGCCACCTGGCCACCGTGCTCGAAACCCTGGGCGACTATGCAGCCCGCACCAAGGACCCCATCCTGCTCACTGAATACGTTCGCCACCGCCTGGCCCGAGTGATTTGCTCGCGCTACCGCGATGCGGATCACAAGCTGCACGTCGTCACGCTTGACCCCGCCTTGGAAGATCGCATTCGCGCCGGCTTCGATCACAACGAGCGCGGGCTGTTCATCAAGCTCGCTCCGCCGGCCGTCGAAGCGATTTGCCAGGCGATCGCCGACGAGTGCGGCAAGCTCTCGCGACAGCAACACCGCGCCATCGTGCTCGTCAGCCCGCAGATCCGCGCAGCCCTCAAGACGCTCACCGGCTCCCATCTGCCGCAGCTCATCGTGCTCAGCTACAACGAGGTCACCCGGGATACGCAGATCGAGTCGGTCGGCATGGTCACCGACAACGCCCCGGCTGCCGCCTGAATCAGAACGAACTGGTCATCGATACCGAACACATCCGCTTCAACCCCTCCCAGCATTAGGTCGTCGACATGGAAGTCCGCACGTTTCGCGCTCCCACGATGCAGGAAGCCCTGTCGCTTGTACGCCGCGAGCTCGGCCCGGATGCCGCCGTCTTGCACACGCGCGAAGTACGGGCCGGCCGCCTCCTCGGCTGGCTGCCCGGTCGCGGCCAGATTGAAGTGACCGCTTCGACCCAGGTTGCCGTCCCCAGCCGCCTGCCCCAGCGCAGACAGCCCGCCGCCGACGGCCTTCAGGGACCGCACTTTCAGAACCTGCAACCACCCGCGCCGCCACGCGATGAAACGATTAGCAGCCCACCCGCGGCCAATGAAGCCATGCAGGGCCGGCTCGATCAATTGCAGGCCATGGTCGAAGACCTCTGTCGCCGCACCCACCAGTCGCCCGGCCATGAGTGGCCGCAGCAACTGTTCGATCTCTATACCGATCTAATCGAAGCCGAAATCGCCGAAGAGTTGGCCCGCGAACTGATCGAAGGCCTCCGCCGCGACTTCCCGGCCGACCAGGTCGTCGACCCCGTGCTGGCCAAAGCCCACCTGGCCAGCATGATCGAAAGCGAGATCAATGTTTCCGGACCGATCAGTGTCGAACCGGGACAGCGTCGCGTGGTGGCGCTCGTCGGCCCCACCGGCGTGGGCAAGACGACCACCATCGCCAAGCTCGCCGCCAACTTCCGGCTCCGCGACAAGCGCCGTGTCGGCCTGATTACGGTCGATACCTACCGCATCGCGGCGGTCGACCAGTTGCGCACCTACGCCGAGATCATCGACCTGCCGATGCAGGTCGTCTCCACGCCGCGCGAGATGCGTGGGGCACTGGCCCAGTTTGAAGACCAAGACCTGGTGCTCATCGACACGGCCGGTCGCAGCCCTCGCGATGAAGTCAAGCTACAAGAGCTCAAGGTCTTTTTGGCCGAGGCACAGGCCGACCAAGTGCACCTCGTGTTGAGCAGCGTGAACAGCGGCACGAGCCTCAGCCGCACCGCCAGCCAGTTCTCCGCGGTGGGCACGACGGCGCTGTTGTTCACCAAGCTCGACGAAGCGTCCGGCCTCGGCAACCTGCTGCCGGTCATCCGCTCGACACATCTACCCATCTCGTACGTCACCAATGGCCAAAACGTCCCCGACGACATCGAAGCCGCAGTCGCTGGCAACCTAGCCAGTGAAATGCTCGGCATTGCAGACCCGAAGGCGTAGGCCAACAAGCACCTCGGAATCATTCCACCGCGCTACCGCTCCTCATCGGACGAGGTTCACTCCGCGATGTTGCATGACCAAGCACAAACACTTCGCCGGCTCGTCCAGCAGAGTAGTGCGTCTCCGGATGCGCAAGTCGGTCCGTCGCTGGTCGCCGTCGCGGGCGCTAAAGGCGGAGTCGGTACCACCACCATCGCCGTGAATCTGGCAGCCGCGCTCGCATTGGCCGGAAAACGCACCGTGCTCGTCGACGCCGATTTGCGCGGCGGCGATGCGCAGGAGCTCTGCGGCATTCGCGGACTATATAGCGTGGCCGACGTGTTCAGTCGCCGTCGCACGATACATGAAGTGCTCGAAGCCGGGCCCGCCGGCCTGCAAGTCGTTCCGGGTGTCTGGGCGCTGGGCGCGGACGCCGATGTTTCGCCCGAAGCGCAGCAGCGACTCATCGGGCAACTCCGCGAACTCGGTCCGCACGGCGACGTCGTGATTCTCGATACCGGTTCCGGCATCGACCGCGCTACGCAAACGTTCTGGCAGTCGGCCGATTTGGTGCTCTTGGTTTCCACCACCGAACCGGTCGCCATCATGGACGCCTACGCGGGCGTGAAGGTCCATCTCGCCGAACACAGCGACTTGCCCGTCGACGTAGTGATCAATCGCCCGGACGACGATGAATCTGCGACAGACGCTTACCAGCGGCTCGACGGCGCCAGCGGCCGCTTTCTCGGTCGGCGCATTGGTTTTGCCGGCAGTGTGCGGCAGTTCACCGCCAGCCTGAGCTCGCAGTCGACCGAACGTCCCCTGGTCGTCGGCGCGCCGCAAAGCGCGTTCGCCGCACACATCACCCAACTGGCCCAACACACGGCCGCGCGATGCGATGCCTTGCATGCATCGCGATCAATTCCTATGCCGGCTGGCCAATCCGGCACGCCCTTGCCGGAGGCAGCTTGAGCGTACTGGCGACCCATTTCGACACGCCCTCGCAACCCTCGGGTGACCCAAACAATACGTTTTCGTTTTCGATTCAACTTCCACCCTGGTGAATGCCGAAGAACGGGAGCACTGTCCTTAGGCGCGGTACTGACAAACTTTGCGGGTTAGGTCGACCCAAATGTCGTCGAGGTAATCACGGCAGTGGGGCGCAACTACGCTGGCATCCTGGGACTGCTGGCTTTTGCGCTGGCCTGTTTGCGCGGCGTGCTTTGGGCACAGGACGCTCAGAGCACTCTGCTCACCGCAACCGTCGGACTCTTCGTCTGTGGGGCAGTGGGATTCGTCGTCGGCGCGATTGCCGAACGAACGGTCGACGAGGCGGTCCGCGGCCAGTTGCTCACCGCGCTGGAGACCGAAGATCGCCGCGGCGAAGGTTCGACGACACCGCGACGTACGACGACATCCTGAAGGGACGCTCCGCGTAGATGACCACGCACGGTCATCGCCAGGCGTTCCACTCGGGCCGAGATACAACCACCTGCCACTTCACGGAGGATGGCATGGCAACCACCACTGTCGCGCCTGACGACGTTTTGCGCGATTGGGTCTCGTTCAAAACCGACCCCACCAATCAAGAGCGACGCAACCGGCTGGTCGAGCGCTACCTGCCGCTGGTGCGCTACAACGGCGAACGCATCTGGGCCCGGCTGCCCGAAGGCGTTGAGCTCGACGACCTCATCTCGGCCGGCGTGTTCGGCCTGATGGACGCCATCGACTCCTTCGATCTCTCGCGCGGCGTCAAGTTCGAGACGTACTGCGTGCCCCGTATCCGCGGTGCCATGCTCGACGAGCTGCGGACCATGGACTGGGTTCCCCGACTCGTGCGTTCCAAGGCCAGCAAGCTCAACGAAGCCACGCGTACGCTGGAAGCCCGACTGGGGCGTCCGCCGACCGAGGTCGAGCTGGCTGAAGCCCTCGAGATCACGGTGCCCGAACTCGAGAAGATGATTCTCGACGCCAACGCCGTGAACCTCGTCAGCCTGAACAAGAAGTGGTACGAGACCGACAGCTACAAGGACGTCCGCGAGATCGACATCCTCGAGGACAAAAAGGGCGAAGACCCTACCCGCCGCATCCAGAAGAACGACCTGATGCGGCTGGTGACCAAGGGTCTCAACCGCAACGAGCGGCTGATCATCATCCTCTACTACTACGAAGAGCTGACGATGAAGGAGATCGGCGCGACGCTCGACCTCTCCGAAAGCCGCGTCAGCCAGATGCACAGCTCCATCGTCCAACGCCTCCAAAACCAACTCAACCGCCGCCGCAACGAATTCGGCACGTAAGTCCAAGCGGCCGGCCGGCACCCAACAACACCATCTACCCCAACGCGTCCCGAACGGATCTCGGGACGCGTTTTCTTGTGCGCGACAATCACCCCTAGGTGCCACGCTACCCAGCTTGCCGCACACGTTCCCAATGTCATCGCGACGTCAAGAGATCTGCTGAGACTTCGATATACTTAACCGCATCCAATCGGCGCAAACCGCCACAGAGACCCCAGAACCATTTGCACCTTACGCAACGGGTATTCTCGTGTTGAGTAACGAGAGCTATTGCCGCACACTCACGAAGCTCACTCAGGCAAGCTATGGCCGACGACATTGAGACCATTCTGGTGGTACACGGGACCTTCTCGGCCCCCGCCCCAAAGAGCGCCGCCCACACCAACGACCCCTGCAACGCGACCGAGTGTGGTCACGATGTCCGCGAGTGTCCGACGAACGATGACTCGACCACTAGATGGTGGGAGCCAAACGGAAGTTTTTGCCAGGCTCTCAATGCGAAGCTAGCCGAGCGCGGCGCAAATGCACGCTGCTGGGCACACCTGCATCCGCACCAGCAACCGTTTAGCTGGACGGGCGCCAACTCAGAGACCGATCGCCAGAAAGCCAGCGTCAAGTTAACCCTGGAACTCGACGCAATCGCACACGACGAAAGAGTGCGGCACTTCCACATAGTCGCGCACAGCCATGGTGGCAATGTTGTCGCTCTCGCGTTGAGCAACTTGCCGCGTCACAAGCTTGGCAAAGTGATATTCCTTGGTACGCCGTTCATCACCACGTCGTCGGTCTTTAGACAGCCCATACCGAAGGCCGGGGGTGACGTCGCCGCGCTCCTGACCGCTCGCTCCGAAAGGCTAACCGCCAATGCGGACACGGCAACGATGCTGCTGTTTCTCGCAGGCTTTGTCACATACCTGTTCACGAGCAACGTACTACGACTCTCCACAACGTTGAGCGTGATATCTGCTGCATCAGTTGGTGCGGCTTTCTTGGTCAGAAAATTCGTAGCAAGTCTTTTCAAGCCGAATCCAACACCCTTCGTGCGCGATCAGGAAATGCACACGTTTCGGTTCCGGGGTGACGAAGCATATGCGCTACTAATCACGGCCTCCCGTATCATACGATGGAATAGTTGGTGGCCAACTACGCCACGTTACATCCAAAAAGCCGTACACCGGTGGCGACGGGAAGAACACTGTCCCGTCACTGGCGAAAGGGCAGGGTGGACGCACTTGCCCACCGCCAGCCGCTGGCGGTTTTTGAAGCTGACGTCTGCGCTACGCTCATTCCCGCCATTTCGATTCGTCTTGATCAGGAGCGTGCCGCGCGCAACCGCGATGACACGCGAGCTCTTTCGGGCATTGTTCAGCGGGCAGCTGGGCTCTGTTGTCAGCGGTCCCGCTGAAGCCATCCTCGCCGGCGGTGCCTGCATCTTTGCGATACTACTACTTCTGCTCAGCCTCCCAATCTTCGTACCCGCTCTCATTGCACTCGAGCTCTTCCTGTCGGTGAGCAGCTGGGGAGCTGTTTTGTTGGCTCGGATTACCATTCGTATCGCAATCAGTCAGTCTGCTCGAATGTGCCTCGGCGACGATGTGCTAACTGACCGAATCAAACAGATCTCCAGGCGCCCAAGATGCCGCCGTCCCGTAACGCACAAGATTCCGAGAGACATTCAACAACGCTATGAAGAAGAGTCTAAAAACGAACTGAAATTGCTAGTTGACGCCGCCTATCAACGCGGAGACATGTCTCTCGCGCCGGTTGCGCAAAAGGTGTTTCACGACGCCAAGCTCCTTCATAACCAGTACTATCGTGAACCGTGGGTGATCACGCGCATTACCGACATCATTGCAGCTCGGTAACTGTGATGGATACGGGGATGGACCCATCAATGGACTCTGGGCAACTACGATGACTCGCTACCTTACTGCCCACTCGACTGTGGCCGATAGAACGTGAGCGCGTTGCGGCCCAAGTCCCACGGGGAGAATTCGCGGGTGCCCCACGCGGTATCTTGAACGCCGCTGGGTGTGCACTCGATCCCACCTTGCCGAAATTCGTTGAAGGGCAAATCCGGGGCCTCGACCAGAAACCGCAGACGGATCTGACTCATCTCGTGCTCAAACTGAAACTGCATGTGCAGTTCCACCGCGTCACGCCGGTACCCGACGTAGTTCGGCGCGTCCGCATCGTCTGTAAAAGCTAGCTCGAACCCAAGCTGCTCGGTGTAAAAACCGATTGCGCGTTGGATGTCGCGGGTACCAATGATCGGATGCGTCTTTTTGAACATTGAAGCTGAGGTCATAGAAGATCGGATGAACGGCGAGCGGTGATTCTGCGCGACGGGAACTGGAAGGTCCACATCTTCAGATTCATAGCAGGCCGCCTCATGGATCGATGATGCCTCGATTCACTCGTTATTGCCGCGTCTGGAGTTCTTCGGGCACTACGCGGACGACGGGTACTCGTTGAGTCACGAGTCGACTATCCTATCGGTTCGGCAGACCACCACAGGGCGACAAAGGGGACAGGGCGACAAAGGGGGCGACAAAGGGGGGCGACGACAAAGGGGACATTCTACTTTTTCTATAAAGTTGAATGTCCCCTTCTATGCCCCCCTTCTATGCCCCGGTATCGCCACGAAGTACTCGAAGTGACACCCGCGTCGTGCCTTGACTGCGGCTACGGAAGTGGCCATCGTGGCTGGCCACCGCAAAACCAATTGCTGAATCTCGTCTAACTCAACACATTGGTTCGAGAAGTGTTCTTCATGCAGGACGCGGCCGATGTACGACTTGCCATCCATGCTGATCTGATGACTTGTTCATCGTTTGATCACACAGCCGGCAACACGGCGATTCAGTATGCTATTGACCGGCAAGCAGTTGTTCTGGCGGAGCGACACGGCAAGACGATTGGATATCTTCGCCTTGAGTTTCTTTGGTCGCGCGTCCCCTACATCGCGCTCGTAGTCGTCATCGAGGATTGCCGAGGCCAAGGGGTCTCCCGGTCGATGCTCGACTTCATCGAATCGCAACTGCGAACTCATGGACACAAGTTTCTGCTCAGCTCTTCGGAGGTTGCCGAGGCTTCCGCGCAGGCTTGGCATCGTGCCGTCGGGTTCATGGAGTGCGGCATCATCAGTGGGCTGAATGAAGGTGGAATTGGCGAGGTCTTCTTCCGCAAGAATCTATAGGAGGCTGGACCGGGATTGGCAGTGTTAGCTCGAACGGCCGCTGCCCGCGCGACTGGAGCGTACGATCACTTGGTGTGCCCAGTCGATCCCATCAAACCACCGTTCTTGAAACGCCCGTGGTCTGCCGTTTCTCGCGAAATGCACCAAGCGTCGCTCGTTGCCACCTGAAGTAAATGCACCGACAGCCTTGCTCGCTCAGGACGAACCGTTTTGAGTGGCGGGCCGAGTTGAGTGGGCGTTTTGAGGTGATTCTCAATCTTGTAGCGACACCTCCCGACTGGACTTCGTATTGAGCGAGCATCTGGGCGCCAAATCAATTCGCGCCGTAAACAGCACGCCGGTGAAACTTCGACAGGTGCACGCCCCGCAGGTTCTCGCCGATGGGCCGGGCGACTATCCTATCGATCCGGCTGATCATCACAGCACCTCAAGGGCGCGAGCTGCAAGAGCGAGAAACCCATCATGCCCAAAGTGCAAACTCGTGCACGTCTCGCCTTCGCGTTGGTCGTGCTGACGCTGGCGCCTGCCAGCGCCGTCGGGCAACGAACTTCGCCGGCTGCTCAGGCGGTCGATGAGGCGGTTTTGCAGGAGATGCGGGAGCAGAACATCGTCGGTGCGGCAATTGGCATCATCAGGAACTCGGAGATCGTCTATGCGCAAGGCTATGGGTTTGCGAATCTCGAAGCGCAGGCTCCGGTGACCGACAACACGGTCTTCAACTGGGCGTCGAATTCCAAGCCCATCATGGCCGTCGCGGCGCTGCAACTGGTCGAGCGCGGACAACTGGACATTGATCAATCGATCACCGCCTATCTACCCGACTTGCCGGAGCACTTGCAGCCGGTCACGACCCGGCATCTGCTGTGTCATCAAAGTGGCATCCCGCACTATTCCAACGGGCGCATCGTCCGGTCGGGCGAGAGAGTCGACCCGCTGGATGAGATCGATCCGCTCAACAGCCTGCATCGATTCATCAAGTCGCCGTTGATCTTCGAACCGGGGGCCCGCACCGAATACTCGTCGTATGCGTACGTGTTGCTGTCCGCCGTTGTGCAGGCGGCGGGAAAGCAACCCATCGAGCGGCAGCTCCTGACGCGCATCGGCCGGCCACTGCGGCTCTCGTCGTTTCAACTGGACATGCCCACGGGAAACCAGCGGAACTGGACGACGGCCTACAAGGTTACCGATGGGACGCCCAAGGAGGTGAAAGACTACGCACACTTCTGGAAACACGGCGCCGGCGGCTACAAGTCGAACGTCAAAGACTTCGCGCGGTTCGCCCTGGCCCTCATGCAGGGAGAACTGTTGAGCGGCGAAACATCGGCGGCCATGTGGACGCCTCAAGTCCGCAGCGATGGATCCCCATCAGGCTACGGTCTCGGCGTCGCCGTCTCCGGCCGCGGCAAAGACCTGAAGGTCTCGCACAACGGCTCTCAGGACGAAACGCGAACCCGCATGGTCGTCTACCCGCCCCAGCGCCACGGAGTCGTCGTGATGTGCAACACGCAAGGCTGCGACCCCAACCGCATCTCCACGGCTGTCTACTCAGCCATGCGAAACTGACGCGGTAAGGCATCGAGCGAACCCATTCGGCTGCGATCCCTCTCTATTCCAAGACGGCAGGTCCGGCCGCCACGCGGATCTGCGGCGGCGCCGGCAGGCTCTCTGGTCAAGCCCTATAGCGTCGGCTCGAATGGCCGTTCAGGAAATGGCTCGCACATCCGACAAACGCAAGACCGCAACCTTTAAGCCATCCGTTTCATGACATGGCCAGGCTGTTCGTCATCGTGGCTCGTGCGGCACCAGTGGCCATCGTTCTGCGCCGCGGTCCCACGCAGTGGTACCATTTGATCCACTGGCAAACGCGGAAGGACGCCTTCACTCACGGCGCCTGGATCAAGGGACGCATCTATGAAGAGCGCTGCGACCTCTCGCCAGACGGTCGGCTGTTCATTTATTTCGTCCACCAGAGCAGCCGTAGCGGAACGTCACTAACGCACGCATGGACGGCCATCAGCCGCGCGCCTTGGCTCCAGGCGTTGGCACTCTGGCCACAAGGTACGACCTACGGCGGAGGTGGCCGTTTCGTCGACAATCGATCCGTTGCGCTGCGCGACAAGATGGTCTCACCGCACCCGGACTTTCCTCTGGGATCTCTCAGAGTTGTTGGGGCCGCGACAGAAGTTCATCGCTCAACCGACGAAGTGCAGGGAGCTGACTGGTGTGGCCGCGACTATGCCGGCCATGTCGTTTTTACACAGGGCGGAAAGCTGTTTCGCCGCAAGAAGGGAAGCGACTCGCTGCTCGCCGATTTCACGGACTTGAAGCCTCGGCCGGAGCCTGCTCCAAAATGGGCGACACGCCCGTTGTGAGACTCTTTCTGCTGCGATCTTCGTGAAACAATCCAGTTTGAAAAAGAGCCACCCTGCCGCTAACAATGAACACAGTTGGATGTTGCTAGTGCGACACGTGGGCGGGTGGCTGACGCGAGCCATCGGCCTCGGGTGTGCTAGCGGCTGACGGCCGCAGTGGTTCGCTGTGGTCGTCGACCGGAACGTCAAAGCGGCCGGCAGGAAAGTCCTGTTGCTGCTGGGTGGACGATGATCGACGCGCGCCTAGTTCACCGCACCCCGCGTGCTCAG
>CALKYM010000249.1 GCA_938003525.1 uncultured Planctomycetales bacterium
TAGAACGCGCAGAAATCGCAGACGGCCGTGCAGACGTTCGAGTAGTTGATGTTGCGGTCGATGTTATAGGTGCGATACGGCTCGGGATGCAGTCTCCGGGTGACGGCATCCGCCGCGCGTCCCAGCGCCGTGAGATCGTGTGACTCGAGCAGCCGCAGACCTTCTTCCTGCGTCAGCCGGCGTCCGTGAGCCGCTTCGTCGAGTATCGCTTCAAGCGAGGGATCCAAGATCGACTCCTCGTGGGGCCAGCCCCATCTCGGCTACGTATCGATAGAACAACTCCAGCCCTTGCCGTTCGCGCGGACCAAAGCGGAAGTGCAGATAGTCGCGCAGGTAGGCCAGACACTCGGGTTGGGTCAGCCCTAACGGCGCGGCTTCGGCAGCGGCGATGTCTTCGAGGTGCTCAAGTCCCCAATCGCGGGCTCGCGAAAGAGCGACTTCGAGCTGGCCCAGTTCCACTCCAGGCCGCGCCGTCCACAACGCAAATACGAAGGGCAACTCGGACCAGCGGCACCACTCGTCGCCGAGATCCCAAACGGCTTTGTATTCGCCACCGGGAGAGTGGATGGCCCGATCGCCGATCAACAGCACGGCATCTGCCGTAGTATCCGCCAGCGAGTTGCCGATGGGCAGCGGTTCCAAGAGCGGCTCGATGCCGAACCGCTCGCGCAACAGGATTCGCGACAAAGCTGCGCTCGTCCGCGAACCCTCGTCGAGCGCGAGCGAACGGACGGCCTTCGGATCCGTGCGAAAGAAGAGTTTCACGCTCAGCACGGGACCGCGACAGCCAATGCAGGCATCGGAGACCACGCGGTAGGCGGGATCCTGCAAGCATTCGACCGAGGGAATGAGCGCCACATCCAGCGAGCCCTCCGCCAGACCATCGGCCAGCCGGCTGGGCAGATCGAGAATCAACTCGATCTGTGGCGCGAGTTCTTCCAGCCCATGAATCAGGGGCTTGGTGTTCAGATAGTTGACGGCGCCGACGCGCAATCGATTGCTCGCTGCCATAGTTGGCTCTCGCTTCTGCACCCTGCGCGCTGTGCGTGATGTCTGTCAGCGCGCGTTGCACAAATCCGCTCGTTGTCGCGGTTGGTGCGGGGTCGCTATCGGATTGTACGGATTCGCTTTGACCTCGCAACGAGTGGCAAGCTGCCGTTTCCAGGCGATGCACGGCTGCCCCGCCGTCGTCAGACTGGTAACCGCAATCATCCTCAGGCAGCCAACATGCCGCCTGGAACGGACTCGCGCGATACAGCCTAAAACTCCAACAGCCGAAACGCCCGCTGGCCGATTCGTAGCGGGAGAACCGTCACGGCGAGACCGATGACCAGCGTCACCGCGGTGCCTTGCACGACGAGCCACGTGGCGGGTTCGCCTGGCTCGCGTAGAGAGGCGACGTAGAAGTGGCAGTGCACGGCGGGAATGACGGTGGCGACGATGATGTAGAGCGTGCTGAGTACCTGATTGAGCGTGCCGCCGAACCCGGAGGTGATCTTCGAGGGCGACTCCTCGCGGAGGTTCGGCATCTTGGCTCCCAACCCGACGCTGATGCCGGCCAAACCCGTGCAAAGCACCACGCAGCTCAGCAGGTGACAGACGACGATGGCGCCATCGATGCGGAGCATTGTGTCGCTCAAAACGATCAGCAGAGCCGACGGCACGAGCGTTGCGCCGACCGCGAACACGAACTTGCTCCACAAGATGGCGTCGCGCGCCAGCGGCAGTCGGCCCAGGATCCAAAATCTCTGGCCCTCGAGGCTGATCAGCGGATAGACGAAGCGGCTGGTGAAGATCGAGAGGATCAGCCCGATCACGGCGAAGTTGAGAAACGCCACCACGTTGATCCACTCCGCGTAGCCCACGTCGTAGGTGAAACGGCGAATGTTGAGGAAGTAAAGCGCCAGCAGTCCGAAGAAGATGGCGTACTGCGACCACTGGATCGGATCGCGGCGAAAGAGGCGAATGTCTTTGATGATCAACAGCCGCATAGGGCGCGAGAGCACGCCGAGCGAATGTCCCAGCAGCACATCGGCCCACGAAACGCCGGGCAATCGGCGAGCGCGACGTTGCGATCGTAGCGCCGTGTAGCCGACGCGATAGATCCGCGCCGAGAGCCACCAGGCGACGAGTTGACCAAACAGGGCGTTGGAGATCAGCAGCACGAGAAAGAGGATGCTCTCAGACCACTGGCCCTGTGCGGCTTCCATCAGCCCGCGGCTCAGCCACCAGCTAGGCAACAGCCTGCTACGACTGAACTGCAACCGCGCGATCATCTCCTGAAACCAGGCCGCGTTCAGCGATGCGACTTCCGCCCCGCGGAATACGGTCCAGGCCAGGTAGATGCTGCCGCCAATCGCCATACCGCCTGCCAGCACCAGCAGATGCAGGCGCACGCGTGGCAGCCAGCGGACCAGTGCCATGCAGAGAATGGCGCCCGTGGCCGCTGGAATGTGCACGAACGCGACTACGAACGGCAGTATCAGGAGGAAGTAGTACCACGGCGCCACCTCCACGATTCCGTACGCCGCCAGAATCGGCGTGCCC
Organism: uncultured Planctomycetales bacterium; assembly: GCA_938003525.1. GTDB lineage: Bacteria > Planctomycetota > Planctomycetia > Pirellulales > JAEUIK01 > CALKYM01. The sequence goes on from CALKYM010000249.1 coordinate 2,548, forward strand.
AACAACACGAAGCCCCAACTGCTCAACAGCGTTGCTTCTTGAAACTTGTGCAGGAACACCCGGGCGCTGCGCACCGGCAATGTCAACAACAGCTGCGCCTCGCGGGAGCGGTAGAGGCTGCCATAGAGAATGATGCCTGTCGAAAAAATCAACATCACCAGCAGCGAGGCGAAGAAGATGTCGAAGATGGCACCGTACGTCTGCTGCTGTATCTTGGGTTGCTCGAGCAGGCTGTTGACGAACTGAAACCCGTCGATGAACAGCAGAAAGAGCCCGACCCAGAAGATGAGGCTCAGACCCGTGACCACGGATACCCGCAGCCGTGCCTCGCGCAGTGCCTGCGTCACGACGTTGCGCACCATGCGCCAACGCATGGCCCAGAAGGCGCGTGCCTCTTCGTTGGCGTCAATGGCTCGGCTCATCGTCTTGGGAATCCAGTGAGTCGAGTTCACCGCAGGCTTCAGGCAGTCGTCTCGTCGAGAGGCGCCTGTCCGTTGGCCTCCGCCGCGGCGGTGATCTGCAGGAACAGCTCTTCCAGCGTCGAGTCGTGCAGTGCCTGCTCCCGTCGGAGTTCTTCGAGAGTGCCGACGCAGAGCAATCGCCCGTGATCGACGATGCCGATACGGCTGGCGATCTCTTCAGCCACGGTGAGCGTGTGCGTCGACATGAAGATGGCCGTGCCCGCCGCGGCGCGCTGGCGCAGCGTGTCTTTCACGAGCCGTGCGCTGCGCGGATCGAGCCCGACCATCGGTTCGTCGATGACGAGCACCTCGGGATCGTGCAACAGGGCAGCGGCAAATACGAGCCGCTGCTTCATGCCGTGGGAGTAGGTTTCTGAGAGGTCGTCGACGAAGCCGGCCAGCTCGAAACGCTCGATTTCGCGCTCCATGCTTTGCGCTGCCGCCTGGCGATCGAATCCGTACATGTCGATGATGAACTGCAAGAACTCGCGGCCGCTGAGCTTGTCGTACAAGTAGGGTTCGTCTGGCACATAGCCCAGCCGCCGGGAGGCCTCTTGCGGCGCCGCCACGACGTCGTGACCGCAAACGCGGAGCGCGCCTTTCGAGGGCCGTAGCAGCCCGACGAGCATCTTGATCGACGTGGTCTTCCCGGCGCCGTTAGGGCCCAGCAAGGCGAACAGTTCTCCGGCAGGGATCGTGAGATCCAGGCTGCGGACGGCCAGTTTCGTGCCGTACGATTTTCGGACGCCCTGGAATTCAATCATCGACCTGTCCGTCGCCCGCCGCGGCCACTACCTCGCGCGTGTCGGCATCGTCCGGCACGCGTTCGAACACGAGCTGCGAGCCGAGCAGGTCGACCTCCTGTCGCAGTACCAGTCCGTCGCGTCGCACCCAAACTTTCCCCCGCGTCCGATCGCCCGAGCCGCCGGCTCCTGCGTCGCTGCGATAGACGACCACCAGGCAGGCCACGGTGCGTCCCTGCCAGACGATCCACTCTTCGCGCTCGACGGCGGCTTCGAGAATCTCGACCGCTTTGCTGCGGGGCCGAAACGGACTGTAAATCGGCGCCGTCCAATTCTGACCGACGCGGAGATTCGGCAGCCAGCCTTGTGGCGACAGCGCGTCAGAGACGAGGCTCGTCTGCGGCAGCGAGGTGGAGGTCGTGTGCGCAAACTCGCCGTAGGAGACCTGCAGATTGAGCAGCCCTCCCTCGATCCAGCCTCGCATATGAACTTCTTCGGCCATCGCGCCCAATTTGAGCGTCGACTCCATGCCCAGTAACTGGCCGAGCGGATCGACGTCGATGCGGCTCTCGGCGTGGACATCGAGCTCGGCCAGCGCGTCGAGATCGCCCACCAGCGGCGCCAGCCAGGGTGGCGTCATCTTCAACAGCGGCAGCTCGGTCAGATGAACCGTGCTCGTCAGTTCGCCCAGCCCGTCCTCTTTGCGGCGCGACGAACTGCTGGCCGTGCCCACTTCGCGGCCGTTCCACAAGATTCGCCAGGCGACGTTCCTATCGGGGGTTGCCAGCAGATTCTGATAGCTCGGCGGCTGGCCGATCAACAGCGGCGGCAGAATCTTGGCCACGAAGAGCCAGCTCATCGAGCCCAGCCAGAGCCCAATCACGCCGAGATTGAACCAGCGATTGCTCATGAGTGGGGCGATCCCGGCTGCCGACGAGGCCACTATCCCGCCCGGCACCGAACCGTGATCGCAGAACCTCTTCCCTGGATACACGCGCGCCGGGGGTGTTTCTGCATTGTACCACCGCCCTGCTATCAGGTCCCCAGTCTGGCACGTGTCGTACGAAGTGCGGCGTAGCGCACGCTGGCGCCGCTGGCGAACAGAGTCGTGCTATGTGGGTATCGGTGCGGAACCGATGTTGCCTCGGCGAGCCCGGATGAGCAAGATAGCCGCCCCGGTCGATTCGCCGGGTGCACGAACTGCAGCCAACGACAGGTTGCGAGGCGAGATCACTGAGCCAGGGAGGGCCCCACCGTGACGTGGCGCAAATACATACCGGCGCTGTGTGTCGCGGCGCTATTTGTCGTGGCTGGTTGCAATTCGGGCGGCGATGCTGAAGTCGCCTCGGACGGGGCGGAGGGCGATGTCGCGCAAGCCGCGTCGCGACAGCCCGGGCCTCCTCCCAAGCCTGCCAAGCCGCGTGTCGAGTTGGAGACGAACTACGGCACGCTCATCATCGAGCTCGACGAAGAGAAAGCACCGCTCACGGTGGCCAACTTTCTCGAATACGTCGACAGCGGGCACTACGACGGCACGATCTTTCACCAGATCGTCAGCGACTACGTGGCGCTGGGCGGCGCCTACACGGCCGAACTCGACGGCAAGAGCGAAGGCATCGCCATTCGGAACGAGGCGCACAACGGGCTCAAGAATCTACGCGGCACGGTCGCAATGGCCCGCGAGCTCGACCGCATCGACAGCTCGACGTGCCAGTTCTTCGTCAACCTGCAAGACAACCAGGAGCTCGACCACCGCGGTCGGACTCCCGAAGACTACGGCTATTGCGTCTTCGGACGCGTCGTCTCCGGCATGGAAGTCGTCGACAAGATCGCGCGCGTGGAGACGCGCAGCACGGATCAGTTCGAACTGATCCCGGTGGAGCCGGTCGTGATTCGCTCGGCGCAGCGAGTGGGAGAGACGCCCGCCGCCCGCGTTGCCCGCCAACCGACGGGAACGACCGTCCGCTAAGTGCGACTCAGCGCGCAGGCCGATCGCGCGAACGCGCGCTTCAAGCATGCCACTCGGCTAGCGCGAAGCCTTGAGAGCGGCCTCGCGTTCGGCCGCGTAGAGCTTCTTCAGTTCCGTGAGAAAATCTCCGGCGGTGTAGATCCGCCCGGTCGGTTCGTTGAAGGACTGGCCGTTGGGCGCTCCGGCCAGCATGGCTCCCAGATTGCGGCCGCCGCGGGTGCTGGTCATGTACTCGATCATCTTGTGACCGTCTGGCCCGCGCACGAACTCATCGAGCATCGCCGGACCGCGGTCCAGCGCGGCCAGTCGGTCCAGCCGATCGAGGCCCAATGGCATTCGATTGATCTGCGCGAGAAATCGCTGCCCGTCCGGCTTGCGCAACCGCCGGATGAAGTACGAGTCGGCCGAGTGCACCTGCTCCAAGAGCGGCTGCGGATCTTTGGGCTTCCAGCCCAACTTGGCGACCGCCGCCAGTGCCGCGGTCGCCTGCGAGCGATCGATGAGGTCATCCGGCGCGATGCTCTCCGCAATGAAGAACGCCTTCGCCCGCGCCTCGACGTCGCTGAACTTTGGCAACCCCTTACCGGCGGCCGGCGCGGACATCGCCATCGCAACCAATGGCAGGGTGACCAACAGGCGACCGCGCCCGACACAGCTTCGCATGCGACACATGACGGACTCACCCGGTAAATGGAGGTTGAAGCCGGCGATGCTCGTCGAGTTCAGAACTTTCGCGATTCTGCCGGCGATCGGAGCGCTTTCGATAAGATCGGCTATTCGTGGCCCGTTTCTGCGGCCATACTGGGCCGGCCGCGCAGCGAATCCGCCCCGATGTGGATTCCGCGTCCCGTGCGGTTTGTGATCGAGGCCCGAAAAATGTCCGTTCTTGTTCACGCGGTCGACCAGCCCGATCTTCCGCCGCTCTCGATGCCGGATCGGTTTCGCCACGAAGTCACCTATTTCATGGCGCTACCCGGCGAAGAGGGAATTCCAGAGCTTGCCGCGAACGAGTACTGGGTGCGGCTTGCCGGTGCACAGCAGTGGCTCGACGACGGCGTCGTGAGCGTGGTTTCGCCGCTCGACAGCGAGCATCAGACGGAAATCGAACTGAGCGAAGAGCAGGAAGCGTGGCTCGAATGGATGGTCGAACACCGCGTCCAACGCATTCGCCTGGCCTGAGGCCGCTAGCGGCAATAAAGCATCTCGGTCACGAAGTTTACGATCCGCGCGGATGTTCCTGGCAGCATCAGCGCTGCCAGCAGCACGGCGATGAGAAGCGGCACGGTGCGGTAGACGAGCTTGTCGAGCATCGGAAGAGCCACTCTCAGGGAGAGGACCGTCCCTGGTCGCGGCGCGTTCGATCGTGGCGATGCCGCCGAATAGGTCGCTAGCGCAACCGTATCACCCGTTTGCTTTGTCGAGCGCTACGCTGGGCCTTCCGCCACGGCTTTTGTCGCACGCGGGCCCGATTACGGCGGATGAAACAGCCAATCATCCCTCGTTGGGCTAAGCAGGCCTCCCCACAAGGGAGTTGGAAACGGTGCATGCAAGCAGGGGTGCTGGGACGCGAACTCGGCGAGGTGGTTGCCACCCCCTCGGTACGGTCAACGGGAGGCGGCGACGGCGGCCGAATGTCTATCTCCGGGCTTGGTTGCAAGAACAATGTCAGATGCTTACGATGGCCGGGCTTGGAGTGAGGGGTTCGACGCTTTCGGTGGAAGGAGTTGCCGTCATGGTCAAATCCACCTACTTCGTCCAGGACTGTCCGACCTGCGGGCGGAAGCTCGAAATTCGCGTCGAATACCTTGGTCGGGACGTCGTCTGTCAGCACTGCGGCAAGCAGTTCTGCGCCTCAGACCAAAGCCTGATTGCCGCCCACGACCAACATCAGGCCCGCGAATTGATCGAACGGGCCGAGATGCTGCTGCGTCGCGCCGCCGAGCAGCGCGGCATTCCCTTCCAGGCGTCCGGCGGCCGCTAGACCTCGTTTTTTTTCGACGCCCTTACGCTCTGTAGAGATGCGCCACGTGCTCGCCGTAGCCATTGTACGGCTGCGTCGCGTACCGCTCGCCGCTACCCAGCATCCGCTCTTCATGTTGCGGCCACGGTCGGGGCACATCGGGTTCGACATTCGACTCGAACGGATAGGCATCCGGCGCGAGCGTCGACCAGAACGTCGCCGGTTGATGATCGACGAGCTCGATCCGCTCGATCGACTTGATCGACTTGTAGCCGTATTTCCACGGCACCACCAAACGTACCGGCGCGCCATGTTGCTTGAGCAGCGGATGGCCGTACATCCCCGTGGCGACCAGCACTAGCTCATTCATCGCTTCCGCGATCGTCAGGCCTTCCGTATAGGGCCAGGGATAGCTCGGCGAGGCGGAGATTCCCGGCGCCTGGTCCGGGCGATTGAACGAAACGAAGCGCACATGGGTGGCGTTTGGAAGCGGGTCAATGTCCTTGAGGAGCGCGAAGAGCGGGAACCCCGACCAGGGCACCGCCATCGCCCAACGCTCGACGCAACGATGTCGATAGAGTCGCTCGCTATGTTTTGGGCGATAGCGCTTGAGCAACTCGTCAATGTCGAGCACCCGCGGCGACTTGCACAATCC
>CALKYM010000250.1 GCA_938003525.1 uncultured Planctomycetales bacterium
CTCACCGTCGAACCGGGCGCGAGTTGCACCATCCGCGATCCGGGCGCCAGCGGATGGATCACCGTGCAAGGTCGCGGCAGCATGGGTCCGCTGCCGCTGCAGACGCCGGCCATGATTCGCTTTGGCGAGGCCACTGAAGACGAAGTATTCATCACCCACGAAGCCGCCCAAACCGGCGTTGAAGTGAGGAACACGGGAAGCGAACCGCTCGTCGGCCTCCGCTACTTCGGACCCGACGTGCACGACAATCTGCCCGCCGTCGGCGACTACCGCAAGGCGAATTGATACCGATTAAGCAAACCGTCGGCCGCGCTGCTCGCGCCCACTTAGCTCGACAGCGAATACAAACCTGAGCCGGGGGCGTCAGCCCCCGGATAAGCCGATCCGACCGAGAGGCATAGCGGTCCGGGGGCTGACGCCCCCGGCTCAGATGGCACAAGTGGCGCGGTCTCGTCTTGGCGAGCTGCACACACCCACCAAGCTCTTGAAGCGAGCCGAGCTATGAGCCCAGCGCACGAACATAACTTCCCGCGACTGCACAATGCGGCTTGGCCGGGCGTGGTCGGTAAAGGGCCCGACTCCGAACCGCCCATCGAGCTCGACACCATGCTCGATCTCACGGCGGCCGCCGAAGTCGATGGCGTGAAGTTCGACGGTGTCGATCTCTTTCTCTTCGACCCCCACGTCAACATCGACGCCGGCGACGACGAACTGAAAGCGCTGGCCGACAAAGTCAAACAGCGCAATCTGGTGATCGGCTCGGTCGTCGCGCCGGTCTGGCCGCCGACCGGTGGCGGCTCGGCCATGGGCGACGAGAGCGAGCGCGAGGCGTTCCTCACCCAAGTCCGCAAGGGCTGCCACATCGCACGGCGACTGCGCGAGCTGGGTGTGCGACCGTATGGTGCCGTGCGGATCGACTCGGGCTGCTCGCCGGGCGACTGGCTGCCCGACCCCGACAAAAACCAACAAAAGATTGCCGACACGTTCAACCAGGCCTGCGATATCGCCGCCGATCACGGCGAACGACTGGCCGCCGAAGGCGAGATTTGCTGGGGCGGCATGCATAGCTGGCGAAAGATGGTCGATCTGCTCGAACGGGTAAATCGCCCTGAGGCGCTCGGCTTTCAGGCCGACATGGCCCACACGCTGCTCTACCTGCTGGGCGAAAACGCCACCGAAGATCGCATTCTTCCCGACGGCTACGACTGGTCGGACCGGTCGCAACTCGACGATGCGCTGCGCACGCTCACCGCAGCGCTACGGCCATGGACCATCGACTTCCACGTTGCCCAGAACGACGCCACCGTGTTCGGCTCTGGTTCGCACGACAAGACCGGTCGGCACTGCCTGCCGGGCGATCCGAACGGCAAGCTCGACATCCCGCACCACGCGGGCTTCTGGCTCCGCGACGAGGATGGCGCACTGACGAAGCGATGCCGCCACATCTGCTGGGACGGCTGTATGTTCCCCAACGAAGTGATGATGCGCGGCGAAACCTGGAACGACATTCTGGCCGCGATGATCGCCGTGCGCGACGCGCACGGCTGGAACGAGTAACGCACACCCGGCCTCCTGCCAGACAAGGAAATCGCGACGATGCCCAAACCGCTCCGCGTTGGCATGATCGGCTACGGCTTCATGGGCCGGGCTCACTCGAACGCCTATCGCAAGGTCAACCAGTTCTTCGATCTCCCCTACCAGCCCGTCTTGCAGGCCTGCTGCGCGCGCAAGGAAGAAAACATCCGGGCCTTCGCCGAGCAGTGGGGCTATGCGTCGTACGAGACCGACTGGAAGAAGCTCATCGCCCGCGACGATATCGACTTGATCGATATTGGCACACCCAACAATACGCATCGCGACATGGCGCTGGCCGCCGCCGAGGCGGGCAAGATGGTGCTCTGCGAGAAGCCACTGGCGATGAACGTCGCCGAAGGCGAAGAGATGTGCGCGGCCATCGAGAAGGCCGGCGTGGCCAACATGGTGTGGTTCAATTATCGCCGCGTGCCGGCCATCTCACTGGCCAAGCAGATCGTCGACGAAGGTCGCATCGGCCGCGCGTTTCATTACCGCGCGACGTATCTGCAGGACTGGACGATTGCCACCGATGTGCCGCAGGGTGGCGCGGCGCTGTGGCGGCTGGATGTCGATGCCGCCGGCTCCGGAGTCACTGGCGACCTGTTGGCTCACTCGATCGATACGGCCGAGTGGCTCAACGGCCCCATCCGCCGCGTGTCGGCTGCCACCGAGACGTTCGTCAAAGAACGCGTGCACGCCGAGACCGGCCAAGTGCAACCGGTCGGCATCGACGATGCCTGCATGTTCCTGGCGGTGTTCGACAATGGCTCGATGGGCACGTTCGAAAGCACGCGCTACGCCCGGGGTCGCAAGAACTTCAACACGTTCGAGCTCAACGGCGAGAACGGCAGCGTGTACTTCGATCTCGAGGATCCGCACATCCTGCAGTACTTCAAGTACGCCGATCCCAAATCGGGCGAGAAGATCGAAAGCCACCTCACCGGCTGGCAGCGCATTCACGTCACCAACTCCGAGCATCCGTACATGGACCACTGGTGGGTGCCCGGCTGCACGATCGGCTACGAACACACGTTCATCAACGCGGTGGCCGATTTCCTCGAGGGACTCGACTCCGGCAAGCCCGTGCAACCCGACTTCCGCTCGGCGCTCCGCACGCAAAAAGTCTGCGACGCCGTGCTCGACAGTGCCCGCAGTGGCCAGTGGGTCGAGATCGCCCGATAAGTCGGGGCAGGATGAACTCTGTTTGTTGCTACAAGCAGGCGTCCGAAATGGGTGCCACTGGCTGCTCGCCAGCCAGTGCTCGTCGTCAGCTATCTTGAAGCAACATCGCACCCGAAAACGCCTACCGCGGCGGCGATCGGCCTATGAACTACTTCGCCCACGGCCGGCTGTACGTCGACGATCCGTATTTTCTTGCGGGCACGGCGCTGCCCGACTGGTTGAGCGTGGCCGATCGTCGTGTGCGGTTGCGAGAACGCGACGTGCGGCCGCATTTCGATTCGCCCGAGCGCGTCGTCTCGTCCATCGCCCGCGGTGTGGCGCAACATCACGCCGACGATGCCTGGTTTCATACGACGCGCGCCTTCGGCGAACTGTCGTGGGATTTCACACGGCGGATTCGCGAGGTGATGAGCCACGACGCCGGCTTTCGTCCCAGTTTCCTGGGTCACATCCTGGTCGAAATTCTGCTCGATGCCGTGCTGATCGCCGAGGAACCAGAGGTTCTGGAAGCCTACTACGCGGCGGTCGAACGGCTCGACGCGGGGCTGTTGGAAGATGCGGTCAACCGAATGGCCCGGCGGCCGACCGATCGCATTCGGCCGCTGTTGCCGCTGTTTTCTCGGGAGCGATTCTTGTCCGACTATCTCGACGATGCGAAACTGTGCTTACGCTTAAACCAGGTGATGCGCCGCGTCCGGCTATCCGAGCTGCCTGCGGAGTTTCAGGATCTTCTGCCAGCAGCCCGCGCCGACGTGCATCGCGCGCGCGACGCGCTGCTCAGCCCGACTTGAACGACCGACCGCAGATGCGGCGACCCGCGCCGCGATCGACAACCGCCAGGGAGAACCTCCTATGAAGTTCGGCATGAACATGCTGCTGTGGACCGATCGGCTCGAGGACGCGCACTTGCCGGTTCTCTCCGAACTCAAGTCGCTCGGCTACGACGGCGTCGAATTGCCGATCTTCGAGGCCGATCCCGACTACTTCGCCGCCTGGGGCAAGAAGCTCGATGACCTGGGACTCGAACGCACGGCCGTCACGGTCCGCACGGCCGATGACGATCCGATCAGCCCCGACGCCAACGTGCGCAAGGCTGCCGTCGCCGCAAATCGGCTGACGCTCGAGTGTTGCCAAGCGGCCGGAGTGAAGCTGCTTTGCGGCCCCTACCATTCGGCGCTGGGCGAGTTCAGCGGGGCCGGGCCTACTGACGAAGAGTGGCAACGCGCGGTCGAGGTGATGCGCGAGACGGCCGACTATGCCAAGCAGTGCGACGTGATGCTGGGGCTGGAGTACCTCAACCGCTTCGAGTGCTACCTGCTCAACTCGGCGGCCGACACGCTGCGCTTCGTCCGCGAGGTGAAGCACCCCAACTGCAAACTGATGTACGACACGTTCCACTCGCATATCGAAGAGAAAGACACCGCCGCCTCGATTCGCACGGCGGCGCCCGAGATGATCCACGTACACATTTCGGAAAACGACCGCAGCACGCCGGGGGCAGGGCAGGTGAAGTGGGACATCACGTTCGACACCCTGCGCGAAGTCAGCTACGACGGCTGGCTGATGATCGAAGCCTTCGGACTGGCGCTGCCGGCCCTGGCCGCCGCCACCAAGATCTGGCGACGCATGTTCGAGAGCGAGCTGCAACTGGCCCGCGACGGCCTGAACTTCATGAAGAGCCAGTGGTCCGCCCGGGCATGACAAGTTGCCTCGGTTCTTGCCGGCCTGTGTACTAATATGGAATCGAGAGTGCCACTGCTGGCTCGCCCAGCAGTGCCCTAGAGATCACGGTTTGATGAGCCACGCGCGCCGAGCAACGGTTCAGACTGGTGAGCACCTACCTAGCCTCGGAATTGCGAGTCGGAACACTCAATGCGTCGAACGATTAGCAACTGGAGTCTCGATCCGCTCAGTATCTGCGGCCCGGTAGCCATCGTCGTCTGCGTTGTCGCCGCCTTGCTGTTAGCACGCCGCCAGACATCGATCGCGGCGCCTCCGCCAGAACGTCCGCAGCTCGACCCGGCCGCCTGGGGCGACGATCACGCCGGCGAAGAAGTTCCGCTGTACGTCGAAGGGGGCGAATGCCTCTTTTGTCACCGCAACGACGTCGGCGAAGACTGGGCCGACGACAAGCACAATCTGACGATCCGCGACGTCGAAGCCGAGAGTCCCCCCGTCGAAGCGCTCGCCCGCGCGGATACGACGTCCCCGTTTGTCGAGCAGCTCGAACTGATCCTCGGCGACGATCGGCAGAACGCCTTCCTCCGGCGTAGCGATGCCTACGGTCAAGTCGAATTGCTCACCGTCCGCGCGAACAAGGGACGTGGTCGCCGCTGGCGATTGCACGGCGACATCGACGCGCCACAGTGGGACACTGAGATTTTCGCTCAACAATGCTCGGGTTGCCACGCGACGGGCGTCGACAGCAGCGACGGGACCTTCATCACCGTGGCGCACGACTGCTACGTCTGCCACGGGGACGGCCCGCTGGAACACGCCAACGAACCGGAACTCATGCCGCTGGCCGCCGCCCGCGAAGATGCGCCGCGCGAGATAGCCGGCATCTGTGGGCAATGCCACATCCGCTTCGGTCGCTCGCGCACGAGTGGTCGCCCCTATCCGAACACGTTTGTGGCGGGCGACAACTTGTTCCGCGATTTCGAAGTCGACTGGCAGCGGGCCGACGATCCTGAATTGAACCCCGCCGACCGCCACGTGATAGACAACATCCGCGAAGTGGTGCTGTATGGCAACGAAGAGCTAACCTGTCTGAGCTGCCACCAGGTACACGGCAACTCGACCGAGCGCCATCGCGATCTGCCGGAGAGTCGACAGTGCGCTCACTGCCACGAGCCGGGTGGAGACAAAAAGGTCCACCGCACGTACGAAGTGCACAGCGAGCTCTGCGGCTACTGACGATCTGGCAGCTTACGAAGCCTGGGGCTTGCCGCCCGGCGTGAGCTCGCGAAAGCGCATGTGCTCTTCCAGCACGCGTCGATATTCCTCGACGTCGACGTCGCGCTCACTGCAGGTGAGGAACAGATTGCCTTCGTTGGTGAAGTTGTCGTCCCACGCCATCAGTTGCTCGTCGCTCCAGCTCGGATCGTACTCGAGCAGCCGCTCGTCGCTCTGCCGACTGAAGTAGGAGCGCAAGTTGATATCGGTCTCGTCCATCTCCATGTCGGCGGGCAGGCGTTCGTAGTTCACGTTCGGGTCGGTCATCGACTTCGCTCCGGGAGTGTGTCGTTGAGGGCGGCTGTGCACCTCGTCGGTTCGCGATTCAGTTTACGACGTGGCGAACGGCGAGGCTAGCAGCCCGGGAGCGTGGTCGTTCGACGCTTCTGGGTGCACCCCGGTCTCACGCCTGCGGCCATGGTGGTCGGCGGCGACAGCCCGCTTGCCTGCCGCACGTCAAGCAAACAGAATGTCTGGCTGATGCCGGGCGCTCCTGCCCGGCTTCCGGTCGCCCGTCTTTGCTGCCCGGTTCGCGGAGGTGCATGATGTCGGAGCCACGCTTCACGTCGTTTCAGGAATTCTGGCCCTTCTATCTCGGCGAACACAGCAGCGGCACGAATCGTTGGATGCACTTCATCGGCACCACCGCGGCCATGGCGCTGCTGATCGTGATTCTGCTCAACGGCTGGTACTGGCTGCTGCTGGTATTGCCCGTGGTGGGCTACGGCTTCGCCTGGGTGGGCCACTTCTTCATCGAGCACAACAAGCCCGCCACGTTCAAATATCCGCTCTGGTCGCTGATCGGCGATTTCAAGATGTGGGGGCTGATGATCACCGGCCGGCTGGGCGGTGAGTTGGAGCGGCTCACGGCGGCCGCCCAAACAAAACACGCTGCCACCTGATTGCGCATTCCGCTGTACTGCGCCTTCCACGCGCCGACGGGAGACGAAACGATCGAGACCAACAACTGCTTCCGTCTGTTGGGCTGCGCCGTGATCGCGTTGCTGTTTTGCTCGCGGGCGGGCGTCGCTGATGAAGCCGCGCCGGCGCTCAACCTGCTGGCCATCGTCACCGACGATCAAGCCCGCTGGGGCGTAGGCATCTACGGCAACACGGAGATTCGCACGCCGCACATGGATCGCATCGGCCAGGCGGGCGCCGTGTTCACCAACGCTTTCGTCGCCACGCCCGTCTGTTCGCCGAGTCGGGCGACCTACTTCACGGGGCTGTATCCCACTCAGTTGGGTATCACCGATTGGATCCATCCGCAGGAAGCCGCCGATGGGCTCGGCCTCGCTGCGCCCACCTGGCCGCAAGCGCTACAGGCCGCCGGTTACCAGACCGCCATGATCGGCAAGTGGCATCTCGGCATGCGCGAAGAGTTCCATCCCAGCCGGCTCGGCTTCGACGAGTTCTACGGTTTCCTCGGTGGTGGGAATCGCCCCGTCGACCCCACGCTCGAAGTCGATGGTCGCGAGCGAAAGCTCGCCGGCCCGCTACCCGATTTGCTGGCCGACGCGACGATCGACTTCATCGATCGTCATCGCGATGATCCCTGGGCCGTGTGCCTGCACTTCCGCGCGCCGCATCTGCCGTACGGTCCCGTGCCTGAAGCCGACAGTGCGCCTTATGGTGATCTCAAGCCCGAAGTCACGATGCGACCCGGCGCCAACCGCGAGTTTCTGGAGAAGGAAATGCGCGGCTACTACGGCAGCATCAGCTCCATCGACCGCAACGTCGGGCGTGTTCTCGAAGTGCTGGATGAACGCGGCCTGACCGAGCGAACGATCGTCGTCTTCACCAGCGACCACGGTTACAACATCGGCCATCATTCGATCGAGACCAAAGGCAACGGCCGCTGGGTGGCCGGTGGCGTGCGGGGTCCGAAGCGGCCCAACATGTGGGACACGTCGATTCGCGTGCCGCTGCTCGTGCGCTGGCCGGGCGTCGTTGAACCGGGCACGACGATCGACGCGACCGTCTCGAACCTCGACATGTATCGCACAGTTCTCGGCGCGCTCGATATACCGGTCCCCGAAAGCAGTGCGGCGCAAGGAGAAGACTATTCGCCCGTCCTGCGCGGCGAGGGCACGCTCGCGCGCGACGTCCTCTTCGGTCAGTACGATCTGCACAACTCAGGGCTGGCCTATATGCGGATGATCCGCACCGACCGCTACAAGCTCGTGCGGCACTTTCATACCCGCGGCTTGGACGAGCTCTACGATCTGGCCAGCGATCCCGGCGAAGCGCGTAATCTGATCAATCGGCCCAACGACGAGACCCGCCGCATCGTCGCCGACCTGCAAGCGCGACTCACTGCCTGGCAAGAGTCGATCGACGACCCCATCCTCAGCGACGACTATTGATGGCGTCGAGAAGAATGGATGGGTGCAAGGCGGCCGCCGCAAGTTGATGTTGGCAAGATTCTGTCAGGTGCAACGTCGCCCATGCAGTTGGACGGCACTGAGAAGTTTCATGCTGCTAACACTACTGGGCGAGCCAACAGTGGCACCCATCTTCTACGCTTGCTGAATGAATCGCGTCAAAGGGGCTGCGCGATACTCGGGTGCCACTGGCCGCTGGTCGGCCAGTGCTTATCTGAATGACAGACGACAGGTACCCCGAGTGAACCTGGAAACGGGCACTGGCTGGCGAGCAGCCTGTGGCACCCGTTCTTCTACTCGCGCAGTATGTGAAAAGATGGCGAGGCAGCCTGCGCGGCCGTTCGCTGTTATGAGCTACTGCGGCACGAACAGCCCCAACCGTGCGGCTCGAATCTGCAGGGCGCGACGAAAGTAGGGGAAAGGAATCCGCGCGTGTTGGCGCCGCGCCCACAGGAACGTGGTCTCGACAAGTTGCTGCGGCAGAATCTTCAACTGCACCAGCGTCACGACGTTGTCGATGAACTGAAATTCCTGCGGTCGCCGGGCCCGCAAGCCCTTCTCCAGCGTCTCCTGCAAGTCGGGCGTCTGCCCGTTGCCCGTGGCTCGGAATGAGGGCGTGGCAAATGTCGGCGCCAATTGAGCCGCGGTTTCCCGATTGGGCACGAGGACCAACAGCAACGCTAGCGCCAGCAGGCGAAGATACATGGATACGTCTCCCGCAATCAGCGTGTGGCGGAATTGCCGGTGAGAAGGGATGGCGGCTTGTAGTCGACCGGCGCCATCAGCGGCAATGGCAGTTCCTCACGATGCGACTCCTGCCGGAGGCTCGTGGTTGCCGGAATCAGTCGGGCAACTCCGCGACGACCCAGCCCTCCTCGACACGCGTGGGGTAGCAGGCCACGTCGCGATCGTGGCTCAGGCAGCGGCCATCGGTCACGTCGAACTGCCAGCCGTGCCAAGGGCATGTCAGCACGGCGCCACGCAGATCGCCTTCGGCCAAAGGCCCGCCAATGTGCGGGCACAGATTCGGCAACGTGTGAAACTTCCCGTCGACACGGCAGATCACAAATTCCCGATCGTCGATCGCCACGATTGCCGACCCTCCCGGCGGCACTTCGTCAGCCCGAATCAGACGTGAGGCATGTGCCATCGCAAGACGATACTTGACAGTTCCCAACAACAGCGCCGCAGCCCGGCACGACCTCGGAGGGACGTGGCCGAGCGCCGCTGACAATTGTGTCCCTGGCGCGAGACGCGGTATGCTATCGACTGTCCGGCGCCGCATGCGATCGCGTCGCCAGCACTCGAAGGATTCTAGGCGAGGAAGC
This sequence comes from uncultured Planctomycetales bacterium, assembly GCA_938003525.1. Classification (GTDB taxonomy): domain Bacteria; phylum Planctomycetota; class Planctomycetia; order Pirellulales; family JAEUIK01; genus CALKYM01. The sequence continues at coordinate 9,425 of CALKYM010000250.1, forward strand.
GGATCATGGGTATTTCGGAAGCGTCGCTGTTGGCCCAGGACGGGGCTGCGCCAGCCGCCATTGGCATCATCGTGCTGTTGCTGCTCTTGGTCCTCGGCGGCGCGATTGTGATCTTCCTGCTCGTCTACGGAAACCTCTGGCTGAGGGCCTTCTTTTCGGGCGCCGCGATCAACCCGATTCAACTGGTGTTCATGGGCCTACGGCAGGTGAATCCGCGGGTGATCGTCGACGCCAAGATCACCGCCGTACAGGCCGGACTGGCACAAGATCCGGCGATGGGCATCACCACCCGCCGCATCGAAGCGCATTACCTGGCCGGCGGCAACGTGCCGGGCGTGATTCGTGCGATCATCGCTGCGCACCGCGCCGAAATCGATCTCGACTTCGACCGCGCAGCCGCCATCGACCTGGCCGGACGCGACGTGCTGGAAGCCGTACAGACGAGCGTCAATCCCAAAGTGATCGAATGCCCCGACCCGAGCCGCTCGAAGGTTCCCACGCTCAGCGCCATCGCCAAGAACGGCGTCGAATTGCGAGTGCGGGCCCGCGTCACGGTGCGAACCAACATCTCACAGTTGATCGGTGGCGCCACGGAAGACACGGTGATCGCCCGTGTCGGCGAGGGCATCATCACCGCCATCGGTTCAGCGCAAACACACCTCGAGGTGATCGAGAACCCGGACATGATCTCCAAGGCCGTGCTTTCCCGCGGTCTCGACGCACACACGGCATTCGAGATCGTGTCGATCGACATTGCGGATGTTGACGTGGGCGAGAACATCGGCGCGCGCTTGCAGGCCGATCAAGCGGAGGCCGACATGCGCGTTGCCCGGGCGAAGGCCGAAGAGCGCCGCGCGTTTGCCATCGCCTACGAGCAAGAGATGAAGGCCAACGTTTCCGAGAATCGCGCCGCATTATTGCTGGCCGAATCCGAAGTGCCGATGGCCATGGCCGAAGCCTTCCGCGCCGGCCGCCTCCAGGTCGAAAACGCCAGCGGCGGCAACGGCATGGACCTCCCGGGCGACAATTGAGCGGCAGGGGCACCGTTTGGCCGATGTGCGCCGATCACGAGTCAGAGCCTGTGCTGACTTGCCGCTTGGATAGAGCCTCGTGTACTGCCACCAGTAGTGCACTGCGCGGTCTTCTCTCAAGGCGTTCAAGCGGTCGACCTCTGCTTCTGCCAATTCGAGAGAATGCACGACTTCTTTGACGGTCACGCAGTTCTCTGGTTGCCTGTCGGCCAGGAATCTGTCCCAGCGAAGCATGGCATAAACGCCCAATTGATCTTTGTCTGCGCCCATAGTGGTTGGGGTTTGTCCGTTGCCGGAGACGCAATGATGATGGAGAGCTCTGCCCGTCGTAGTCCGGTTGCTTCGACACCAACAAGGTATGGTACACTCGAAGTATGGCTCAGGCGTCCATTCGACACATCGAAATCGTGAACAACCGCGACGGTCAGCCGCGGGCGTACGTGCAAGGTACGCGCATCCGCGTGGCTAACATTTACGTCCTTTCGCAGATGCAAGGCCATTCGCCCGATGACATCGTCGCGGCGTATCCGCATCTCACGCTGGGCCAGATTCACGCCGCGCTGTCTTATTGTTTCGACAACATCGACAGCATTCAAGAAGAGCTGCGTCAAGACGAGGAGTTCGTGACTCGGTTGCGCTCCCAGACCGGCCCCGGTCCTCTGGAACAGCGCCTCGGCGACATGAATGCACCAGGAGATTCGGTATCATCTTGACGAGCATGTCGCACACCCGATCGCCACTGGCTTGCGCGGCCGTGGGATCGATGTAACGACATCGGCCGAAGCTGGCTTGCTCGGCGCGAGCGATGCAACCCAGCTACAGCACGCCGTCGATGAGGGCAGAGTTCTGGTCACCCACGACGCTGACCACCTTCGACTTGCAGCCGCTGGCGCGGATCACGGTGGCATTGTGTTTTGCAGACAGGGTGCGCGAACGATCGGGCAGACCCTTGCCACGTTGACGCTGATCCATGGCTGCCTCGGGGCGGAGGAGCTACACGGCCGCATCGAATACATCTAGCCTATAGAGCCTTGGCGCTCCCTTCACGAGTTGGATTCAAGAACGACCGCGAGTGCGGACGTTGCTATGCCAACAACGCTGCGATGATGCCCGAGAGCACGATGCCGTCGAAGGTGCCGGCTCCGCCGATGGAGAGCACGCCGACCGAGATGCGGGTGATGTCCTTCAGCCGCAGGAGGTCCGCACCGATGAGCGGCCCGGCCACACCGGCCACGAACGCAACCGGAGCGCGCAGTTCGGCATTCTCCTGGCCGCTGAGCATCAGCCACGTCAGACCGACCGCGACGGCGGGCGAGGCGAACCACGGCATGCCGATGCCCACGCCGCGAATCGGCCGCGCGAGCAGGTAACAGGCGACGACGTTGGCGCCGGCCACGATCACGAGCGCCCGCAGCGCATCACCTCCGGCAGCACTCAGAAAACGAAGCTGCCATAACGCGATCAGCGAAGGCACGATGCAGCCGCCGACGTTCACCGCGATGAGCGTCACCGTCGGGCGTCGCACCACACCCGGCGCCCAGCTCATGCCGCCCAAGGTCGGCACCATCTCGATCACCTGCTCTTCGTCACGCTCGATCGAGTACAGCGGCAAATTGAAGAAGCTGCCCAGCAGGATGGCCAGCACCGAGATCGACGCCGCAGCCGGACCCAGGTGCAATCGCTCCAGCGCCGTGTGCATCGTCTCCACAAACAGCCACGGCAGCACGCAGAGCAACGTCAGTGCGAGCAGCAGCGCGACGCAGCCAAACGTCTGAATCTGCCGGTATCCCGGCGGCCAAGGCGACGTCATCCGGATTCGCTTTCACTCGTGAGGCGGCCAGCCGGATTCACCGCTAACGCAACAGTGCGCCGCGACGCGCGCCGGTCTTCACCGGCCAGTGCGGCGACGTGGTCCGCGCTTCGGCCAGAATCTTCTCCATCCGCTTGACGATCTCCGGGTGCTCGTCAGCAACGTCGTGCGCTTCGCCAACGTCGTTCTGAAGATCATACAACTTCACCGCGCGGTCGGGCCCAAGGCGCAGCCCTTTCCACTGGCCCATGCGCACAGCCTGCGTGAAGCCGCGTTCGTGGAATTCCCAATACAAATACGCGTGCGGTTCCTGCTCGCGTCCGGCGCGCTGGCGTCCAACCAGCGTCGGCACCATTGAAATACCATCGATCTTGGCCGGGGCGGTCGTGCCGGCCAGTTCGGCGGCGGTGGGCAGAAAGTCCCAGAACGCCCACGGCTCGTCGCTCGTGGTATTCGCCGCAACAACGCCCGGCCAGCGGACGATCATCGGCACGCGAATGCCGCCGTCGGTCAGATCGCGCTTCAAGCCGCGGACGGGCCCCGAGCTGTTGAAAAAGTCGGGGTCCGCGCCCCCTTCGCGATGCGGCCCGTTGTCGCTGGTGAAAAACACGATCGTGTTCTCGGCCAGCCCCTGCTGTTCCAACACTTCGAGCACACGACCCACGTCGCGATCGAGCCAGGTGATCATCGCCGCGTGGTTCTTTTGCGGCTGCGGCCAGGGACGATCGCCGTACGGCGCGTCGCTGGGTATCTCCATGCCGTTGCCCGTGTCGCGGCCCAGTTCGTTGTTCGCATGCGGCAGCGTGAAGGCCAGATAGAGAAAGAAGGGGCGCGCATGGTCGCCCTGCAGAAACTCGAGCGTCGCCTTCATCACCAATTCGGGACTGTACTGCATGCGCCGGCCACCCGTGTTTCCTACCAGCGAGACGCGCTCGGTATTGCGCCACAGATACTCCGGATAGTAGTTGTGCGCGTGTCGCTGATTGAGATAGCCGAACCAATGACCGAAACCCTGGCGATTGGGAATGCCGGTTGTCTCCGGCTCTCCCAGACCCCACTTACCGAAGATGGCCGTTTCGTAGCCGGCCGCGGCCAGCACTTCCGCCACCGTCACATCACTCTCTTCCAGAGGCACGCGCGCGTTACCCCGCACACGGCAATGACCCGTGTGCAAACCCGTCATCAACGCACAGCGCGACGGAGCACAAACCGTGCTCCCCGCATAACAGGCCGTGAATCGCAACCCTTCCGCCGCCAGCCGATCGATCGACGGAGTCAGAATCTGCTGCTGCCCATAGCACCCCACATCCCCATATCCCAAATCGTCGGCCATGATGAAGATGATGTTGGGACTT
>CALKYM010000251.1 GCA_938003525.1 uncultured Planctomycetales bacterium
GTTGGTTGGCTTTGATCGAAGCGGCCGGGCATGTCTGCTACCGCTATCGATTGGCGGCGTTTCGCTCGCATCTCGTTGCACAGGGCATCGAAATCGAACCGCGTCCGCTGGCGCGCGGTTCGTGGGCGCAGTGGCGGCAGTTTGCCGACTTGGGCAACTACGACGGTGTGATCGTGCAGCGTCGGCTGTTGTCGTGGGTCTCGTTGGCGCGGCTGCGTCGCGAAGCGCGGGCCGTGCTCTTCGATTTCGACGATGCCGTTTACCAGCGTGACAGCTATGCCCGAAAGGGCCCCCGGAGTGTGCGACGTTTGTTTCGGTTTTGGGCGACGCTTTACTTCGCCGACGGGGTGATTGCGGGCAATCACTACCTGGCGGGGCGCGCGGCTGATTGGGTCGGGCCCGAGAAGGTCACGCGCATCCCGACGTGTGTCGAACCGCTGGACTATCCGTCGGCCCATCACCGAGGGCGGGGAACGGATGTGCGGATGGTGTGGATCGGTCAGCGCAGCACGTTGCCGTCGCTCGAACAAGCGGGCGATGCGCTGGCCGCCGCGGCGGGTGCCAGTCCGGGAATCAAGCTCCGCGTGGTGTCCGATTGTTTTCCACAGTTGCCGGGCGTCGACGTCGAGCGGCGCACCTGGGACCAAACAAGCGAAGTGCGTGACCTGGCCACGGGCGACATCGGCGTGAGCTGGTTGCCCGACGATGCGTGGAGCCGCGGCAAGTGCGGATTGAAGGTCTTGCAGTACATGGCCGCGGGTTTGCCGGTGGTGGCCAACCCCATCGGCATGCACAACGAGCTGATCGCGCACGGCCGTACCGGCTATCTGGCCCAAACGCCGGCGGAGTGGGCCGACGCTATCAGGAGGCTGGCGGGTGATCCGCAACAGCGAGCGAAGCTGGGCGCGGCGGGGCGCGAGCGCGTCGAACGCGAATACAGCGTTGTTCGATGGGGAGCGGAGCTGGCCGCTGCACTGCGTCGCGCGAGTCGGGCGGCGGTAACGAACGCGCTACCACCCGACGATGAAGCCCACCGTGATCCTCCACGAGGCCCGCATCTGCGCCCGGCACGTCATCCCAGCGATGAGGTGACTGCGTGAAGCCCTTGGGCGGCCGAGAGCGGTATGCATGGCTGGGCGGCCGGCGTGCTTCCCGGTGGATGGTGGCCGTGGCGATGGCCGTGCAGATTGTCGGTTGCGCGGAGTTGCCGCGGTGGCGGCGTGAGCCACCGGTCACCGGGGAGTTGGTGCTGGACCAGCTTGTGGTGCACAGTGCCCAGCCGATTGCGGCCGATCACCGGTTGCTGCGCGAGCTGTTGCAGTTGCGGCAAGATGTGGCGACGACCCTCTCGCTGCCGACATCGGACGAGCCGATCCATGTCTATCTGTTCGACGATGCGCGGGAGTTCTCGCAGTTCGCCCGGCAGGAGTTTCCGGAAGTAGCCCAGCGGCGGGCGTTGTTTGTGGAGACCGACACGAGGCTATCGGTTTACGCGCACTGGGGCGATCGCGTGGCCGAGGATTTGCGACACGAGGTCTCGCACGGCTACCTGCACGCCGTCGCGCCGGGCATTCCGCTATGGCTCGATGAAGGGCTGGCCGAGTTCTTTGAACCTCCACGGAATCACGGTGGCTTGAACCAGGCGCATCTAGTGCATCTGCGCGAGGCACTGGAACGCGGCGATTGGCAGCCCGATCTGGCACGCCTCGAGCGGCTGGGGGCCATCGGCGACATGACACAGCTCGACTATGCGGAGTCGTGGGCCTGGGTTCATTTTCTGCTGAAGAGCGATTCGCGGCGGCGGCAATTGCTGGTTGACTACTTGCAGACGCTGCATCGCGGCGAACTTCCTGAGCCACTACCGGTGGTCATCCGCCAGTTGCACACGCAGCCGGAGCCGCTCTTGGTCGACCATCTCAGGGCGCTCCCATCGGGCTGAAGGGCCGCGTTGAACGCCCTCGGCGTCTCAGGCAGTCGCCTCTTTGCGGAACACCGTGCCGCCGTCGACCGTGTTGAAGCCGAGCTTGGCGTAGAGATCGAGTGCCGCCTGATTGGCCTGCATGGTCTGCACCTCGACGGCTCCGAAGCCGACCGTTTGCAACTCGCGCAGCGCCTCGCTGACCAGAGCGGTGGCATAACCCTGCCGCCGACAATCTTCGCGGACTTCGAGATCGATCAACCCCACGGTGCGGACGCCCCAGCTCGAACTTAAGGGTTCGATTTCCCAGAACGTCACGCGCGCTGCCGACTCGCCAGTGCTGCTGAGCATGAGATCGAAACGCGTGCGGGCGAAGCCGCCATAGGTGCAGGCACCCCACCAGGTGGCGCTCGGCGGATCGTCGCTGATGTCGACCTTGGTCGTGCGGCGAAGTTGAAGCTGCCGGCGGTCGACGGGCGGTCGGAAGTCGCTCAAGTGCCGCTGCAAGATGACGGTGTGATCAATCGCCTGGTAGCCGCGCGATTCGTAAAGCTGCAATGCGGCCTCATCGGAGTTGAGCACGCCCGGCAACTCGCTGCCGCCGTAGAGACCGAGGTAAAACGGGTTGAGCGGCGCGATGCCGCCGCCGTAGAGCACCTGTGCGCCGCGACCGCGCAGGTAGCGTTCGCTGTGTGCGAGCAGCTCGGTACCAATGCCCAGGCGGCGATGCTCGCCCCCGACCATCAACATGCAGGTCACGCCCATGTCGGTCGAGAGGTGTTTCTCATCTTCGGTTGCGCCAAAACCGGCGTGGACGAAACCCACCAGCCGGCTGTCGTCGACGGCGACAATCAGTCCATCATTGTCGAAATAGGGCTTGGAGAAGACAAACTGCTCGAGCAGTTGGGCGGACATCGTCTGCATCAGCCCGCGTTCGCGAGCTCTCGCCCGCCAGATTTCAGCCAAGGCCGGTGAATCGCCGTTGCGGAAAGCCCGATACTCGATCACGGAAACTGCGCGGTGCTCATGGGTAGTAGTGATCGCTCTGCACGGCGTCGGGCCTTGTGCTGGGCCACGCATCCGTCGCGGTCCGCCGGCTGCCACAGTGCGCGCCGGCTAGCTTTCCATGTTGATTTGGATCTTTCCGTCGACGACACGCACCGGAAGCGCAGGTTGCCGAATCGTGGGATTGAACTGATGCTGGCCGTCGCGGACATCGAACTGCCATCCGTGCCAGGGACATGTCACCACCGCGCCGTCGAGCTGGCCTTTGCCCAGCGGTCCGCCTTGATGTGGGCAGACTCCGTCGAGCGCAAAAACCTCGCCGTCTACATTGAATAGTGCGACGATGCGGTCGTCCGCGACGCATTCCAGGCGCGCTCCCGGCGGACAATCCTCGACGTCGGCAACATCAATCCACTGCGGCAACCGTCTTGCTCCAGGTGCTCGAATCAGTGCCGTGCTCGAAGGTCTTCGCAGGCAAGGGCCTCGTCAACGCGGCGCGCCCGGATTATAGGCCCGGTGTGCAGTGCGCGAAAGCTGCCAGCCCATGGTCGCGGCGACGAGCGCGATGTTCATTCAGGCGGCCTGCGCCTGGCGCTGCGCCTTGCGCGGCCGGCGCGGTTTCCAGCGTCGATGCAGCCACCAGTATTGGCCGGGCGCACGACGAATGGCCAATTCGAGACGACGGGTGTACCACGCGGTCAACTCGCGGACGCCGCCAAATTCGCTGGGTTCGACGACCCCGAGCTGGTCGAAGTCGTGGACCAATGGCTGGCCGCGACGCATCGTGTAGCAAACCGTGAGCGGCGCATCGTGCTCTAGCGCCAAGAGCGCAATGGCCTTGTGCGTTGACGCCGGGCGGCCGAAGAAATCGACCCAGCAACCTTTCTGGCCGGCGAATTGATCGGCCAGGAAACACATCGTTTCGCCGCGAGTCAGTACATCGAGAATCTGTTCGTAGCCGCCTTTCTTGGGAATGATGTGCTGGCCGGTGGCGCCGCGAAAGCGGCCCAGGAATCGATCGAGGAAGGGGTTGTCGAGCGTCCGCGCCACGGCGTAGCAGGGGAATCCCAGGAGGCCCAAAATGAATCCGCCGAGTTCGAAATTGCCGTGGTGGCCGGTGACGAGCACGACGGGGCGCGGGGCGAGCAGCGCCGTCATCAGCTCCGGCGCGTGATTCAGCCGCACGTAGTCGCGCCAGTTGCTCTGGTGAATCTTGCGGGGAGCGTGAGCAACTTCGATCACGAGCAGCAACAAGTGTTGCCACATCTGCCTGGTGATGTTTCGCCTTCCCGCGTCACTCATCTCTGGGAAGGCATGGGTGAGGTTGTCGAGCACGACGCGGCGGCGGATCCGCAGAACGTCGCCCAGCAGCCACGCACCACTCCGCGCGATGCCCTGGCAGGTCGAAACCGGCAGCGCCTGAATGACGCAGATGAACAGCCGCACGCCGAGATAGACTAGATACTGGCCGACAAATTGCAGCCGCACGCGCCGCCTCCTTGCTGGGCGTCGGTTTGTCGTCCGACGCGCCGCTCGTGTGATATCGGAATTCGTCGCTCTTGCGAGCTTTCTTCCGACGCGGTGCGGTATTGTGATCGCTAGCGGGGCATCGGCAAAGAGCGGTTGAGCCGGCTTGGCGCGGAAACTCTAACTCTTCTTCTTGCGGTGCCGAGCGGGCTTTTTCGAGCGTGCTTGCAGAACCGGATCCGACCGCAGCGGCAGTTCGACGGACCGGCCCGTCTCGGCCGCTTTGTAGATGGCCAAAATGATCTCGACGCTGCGGCGCCCCTCGTGGCCGTCGACGGCCGGCGCGCGATCCTGCTCGATGGCTTTCAATGTGTCGCGAAACAGCGCCGCGTGGCCGTGATGGCCGATCGCGGCGGGATCGCTGGCGCCGCCTCCGGTACTCACGCTCATTTCCATGGTGCGGCGAATGGTGGCATCGCGCGAACGCTTGCGGGTGAAGTCCCAGCGGACGATGTCTTCTTCTTCCATGGCGGCCGAACCATCGGAGCCGTGCAACTCGATGCGCTTCAAATAGCCGGGATACGCGGCCGTGCTGGCCTCGATCGTGCCTAGTGCGCCGCTGGCAAATCGCAAAGCGGCCACGGCGGTGTCCTCCACGGCGATCCGCTCGTGCGCGAGCAGACCGGTTTGCGACACGATTTCCGTGACGGGGCCCATCAGCCACGTCAGCAGATCGACGCTGTGAATGGCCTGGTTCATCAGGGCGCCGCCGCCGTCGAGCTCCCAGGTGCCGCGCCACGCGCCGCTGTCGTAGTACGATTGGGGCCGATACCACTTCACGTAGGCGTCGCCCAACGTGAGCGTGCCAAAGCGGCCCGCGTCGACCGCGCGCTTGAGTTCGACGCTGGAAAGATGGAACCGCGATGGAAAGATCGTGGCCAGTTTGACGCCAGCCCGTTTGCAGGCGCGGATGATCTGATCGCAACGCGAGAGGGTGATCTCCAGCGGTTTCTCGACGATGACGTGCTTGCCGGCCTTGGCGGCGGCCAGCGCCGGTTCGAGATGGGCTCCACTGGGTGTGCCGATCACGACGACGGTCACCTGTGGATTGGCCAGCATCTCGGCCAGATCGTGGTAGGGCTGGCAGCCGTGCTCCTTGGCCAGTCGATCGGCCGCCGCCGGAACGGTATCGAAGCAGCCCACCAACTTTGCCCCCCGCAAATCGGCCACCGCGCGGGCGTGGAAGTTGGCAATCATCCCACAGCCGA
>CALKYM010000252.1 GCA_938003525.1 uncultured Planctomycetales bacterium
GGGGCGTTTACTCGGTCGCGAAACGGAGTCGGAGTCGTATCGCAGGCGTCTGCGGGTGGCTCGTGGCGATCGTGGCGTCACCGAATTCGTTCTGTGCGGTGCCCAGGTAGTTGAGCGTCGGTCCGTTCGCTGGGAGTTGGATGGTCAGCGGGTAACGAATGGCATTGCCCGTGGTTTCTGGCTCACCCAGTTCCACCTGGAGTTCCTCGGGATGGACTTGGGGCGGTTCGAGTTTGATCGCATCTCGCAGCGGGCCCCGAACCAGGATGTGCAGCTTGCGCTCGAACCCTCGCTCGCGGGGAACTTTACCGATGGTCAGCACTTGCGTCGCGGCGTCCCAGCCGCGACCGATGATCGCAAAATCGGTATCGATGATCGCCTGCACGGGCACGCGGACCCACGAGGTGCCATCGGCGTTGGTCGAGAGCGAGATTGTCTGTTGAACCTGCCCGGGCGGCAAGCCGGGTTTGAGAGTGACCTGCACTCGCCATCCGCTGTTGGCATCGGGCGCCTTGAGTTCGTCGGATGCTAGCGGTTGTAGCTCAACCTCGAAGAACTCTGCGATGGCCTCGTTGCTCAGTTCATAGCCGGTGAGTTCGAGTGGCTCGCTGCGAAGCGACTCGATCTGTACCTCGCCGGTAGCTGTTTCGGTGGTCAGCACCGAGCCAAGATTGAACTGTGGGGGAACGGTCAAAATGGTCTGGGCGATGCGACCGGTAATCGATAGCACTACCCTAGGACGCTGGCGATCGTTGGTCAGCAGGTCGACGGTCTGGCGGAACACATCGCTCGTCATGCGCTGCACGGTCCAGTCGAGCGTCACGCCGATCGATTCTCCCGGCGGAACTTTGGCACGCGGATGTTCCTCGTCGCCTCCCGCGCTGGGCGCCTGATCTCCGAAGCTGCCGATCGTACACTTGCACGTCTTGCGGCCGATCACAATTTCGAGCGGATGGTCACCCGTGTTTTGGATCGTGAACGTGTGGCTCCCTTGCGACCCGTTCTCGCGGCGACCGAAGTCGTAGGTCTTTTCGTCGAGCACGAGATGCGGCTGCGGTCCGTCGGTCGGGGGAGGGGCGGGTTGCAGGGGGTTGTTGGTGCCGAGATCGCGGGGGATCGCCAGTTCGACAGGGTCGCCCCAAACGTCGAAACCCGGCAGTGCCGTGGCGATTCCCAATGCCAGGCCCGCCAACGCGCACACCGACAGGAACAGCACAGCGGTGAGCCCGCCGTGACGTGAATGGGTCGCTTCAACCGGCTCGGTGGCGGTGGCGGTTGTCATGCAAACGAGCGTCGAAGTAAGGCTGCGTCGAGGTCAACGACCGAGTGTGTCTGCCTATCCTCGATCGTAGCGCTATGCCCGAGCGCGGTCAATTTCTCGTCGCAGAGGCCGCGCGGAGTTCTTCGCGCAAAGCCTCTGGCAGCTTCTTGTCCGAGTGGGGTGTCAGTTCGTCGAGCTCCAGTGCTCGATCACGATGTTTCTCGAACTCGTCGCGGCGTCCCGCAGCGGCCAGGGCTAATGCCCACTTCGCGTGTAAAACTGCGCGAGTGGGATACAGCTCGGCGGCCCGGGAATAGGTGGCCAGCGATAGTTCGAGCGCATCGTGATTCTGGAAACGCCGATACCAATCGAAGTACCAATCGGCCGCCTGCTCGTGCGCCGCACTACTGTGTGGCCGGCGGCGGAGAAGTCCATCGATCTCGGCTTGCAGGAGCCTCAGCTCGTTGGCGGTGGCGGTCGATTCCTTGGCCGCGTAGAACCGCAGCGCTGCGCGGCCTGCCCAAGGTTCTGGCGAGAGCGGATCGCGCGCGGCAGCGTCTTCGAGCAGCGCGAGCTGTTCATCGAGCGAGATCCGTGGCGATGCGGCCCCCTCGACAAGCAGGCGGCTCGCGAACACAGGGCCGTAAGCAGTCCGGTAGCAAATGACGAGCAAGAGCGCCGAGGCGATCAACCCGGCGATGGCCGCGGAGTTGCCGACGTCTCGCTCGGCCGATGGCCGATCGGTGAAGGTTGCCACGCACGCCACCAGCAGCCACCACCAACCCGCCAGCGCCGGGAAATGAATGCCGCCCGCAGCGAGGAGATGCAGTGCCAACGCCAAGGCGGCGAGAGCCGGACACCACGCGGTGACTTGAGAGAGCGGGATGCCCCACAGGGCGACCAGTGCCACGACGCCCACAGCGAGCCCGCCGACCAACTCTGACTGAGACAGCGGTATATCGGTCACCTGCCCGCAGGCGAAGGCGGCGTGAAACCCGCACACGAGACTGACCAGCGCGAGTAAACGAGGTGCGGAGCGCGGCGAATTCGATGGAGGCGTCCTCGGGTCGGAAGCGACTGTGCTACTGCGATGGCGGGCGAGTCGCATCACGAGGGCGGCGAGCGTGCCGACCAGCGCCAGCATTGATAAGGTTCCGCCGGTGGCCCAAACCTCCAGGATGAAGTTGTGCGGGTCGGCCACCTCTTCGCTCGAGGCGGGAAGCTTGTACGCGGTGTAGATGTCCTGAAAGTTGCCGAGGCCACAGCCCAGCCAAGGTCGATCGGCGATCATCGCCAGGGTTGCCTGCCAGTACTCTACCCGGTAGGTGAATGATTTGGGAGCCTCACTGAGAACCTCGCGGTCGATGCTCCCCGCCAGCCAGGCGCCGAACAACAGCGCGAACGCCACTCCCGTGACACCTGCGATGGACAACAACGTCCGTCGGCTCAGTCCCCGCAGCAGCGGCCAGGTGATGGCGACTCCCAGAATTGTGGCCAGATAGGCGCTGCGGGCTTTGGTGAGCACCAGGCACGCGATCAGCGGAATTGCAATCGCTGCGGCCAACGCCCAGCCTTGCCATGTCGCGGGTCGTGCGGCGAGCACGCTGGCAGCCAGCGCAACAATGCCCAGGGTGAGGAAGCCGGCGAGCGAGTTCGGCAGCGCAAACCGTGCCATCGGCTCAGTGCTGGCCAGCCGTTGTTCCCAAAGTTGGCGGATCGTCGAACCGGGCGGCGCGTCGAGACCCGCTTCGCGCAACGCGCGCTCCGGATCATCGGCGTACGCCGCGCGATCGGCCGGCATGCTGATGAAGTACTGGTGAAGTCCGAAGCCCGCCTGTGCGACCGCCAGCGCGACGAGCACCATCACCGCGGCGAGCGCACCACGCGCATCGAGGAGTTGCCTGGCCAACAGATACACGCAGGCCAATGCGACAAGCTCCCAAAGCATATTGATCGAAGCCCGGGGAACACCGTCGCGGGCACCGATGGCTGCAGCTAGAATCTCGCAGGCGAACAGCAGAACGACGCACGCGTCGATGGCTGTGAATCGCAGGACAAGCGAGCGCCGCAGGACCGCCGCGAGCATCCAAAGGGTCGCGAGCAGCAGGGTCATCATCACCAGCGGCAGGCCGTCACCTTGCTGCGTGGTCGTTCCGCCGGGCAACAACGTGCGTGCGGTGACGACGACGAGCAGCGCACCGGCCAATATGCCGTGCAGTTTCGCGGACGGCTGCTGTTGCGCGGCAGTTTCGTGGCGCGATGATGACGAGCGTGGGTGACGGGTGCGACGGGCCATGCAAGCTCATTGTGAACGATGCAGTGCCGCATCGAATAGCGCGGGCCGTGGCGGTGGGCGACGGCGGCTGTGTAACTTTGTCAGCAGCACACGGGACGGCGGCCCGGGGCGTTTACGCGATCTTCTCGGCGGGTGGCTCGACGTCTTGCTCGCGGCGCATCTTGTGCCGAGCCGTCGTCTCGAGAATTCCGATGAGCGTCAGCACGCAGGCGACCAGCAGCAGGATGATCACGGCGCCGACCCCATCGACCTGATAGAGCAACAGCGCGCCCAGACCACAGGTGGCTGTGACGAGATATATCGTGAGGACAGCTTGCGGGCGACTCAACCCCAGCTCGACGAGCCGGTGCGAGAAGTGATTCGTATCGCCCGCAAACGGGCTGCGGCCCCGACGCAGGCGGATCACCACCACGGACGTGAAGTCGTAGAGCGGCACGGCCAGCACGCAGAGGGGCGCCAGGATCGCGTGTCGGGGGAGCGGCTCGCCGGCAAACGTGGCCATCAACGTACCCAGCGCCACCCAATAACCGACGAAGTACGCGCCCGCGTCGCCCATAAAGATGCGGGCCGGAGGACGGTTGTGCCACAGGAAGCCGAGTAACGAACCGACCAGGACGAGCAAGAATCCGGCGACAAAGAGTTGCGGACCGCTGGTCGCCGGATCGGGCGTGAGCAACAGCACGGCGGCCAGAATCGCGGCGGATATCGCGGCCACACCGCCGGACAGCCCATCCATGTTGTCGAGCATGTTGAAGGCGTTGATAAGCAGAACGATCCACAGCACGCTCAGCCCGGCAGTTACCAGCGGGATGTCGATGAATAGCGAAAGTCGCCAGCCGCCGGCAACCAGCGCTGCGGCCACGAGTCCTTGCACGGCTAGTCGCAGTTGCCAGTCGAGGCCGCGGCGATCGTCGACGAGACCCAGGACCATGAGCACGGTGCCGCCGGCGACGAGCAGCCAGAGATTGCCCAACTGGTCGCGGAGGCCATCGAGGTGGGTCGCGACGATGGCAGGTAAGGTCGACGCGGTGTCGTCGCCGGCCAACAACAGAAGCAACGCCACCGAACCGGCGGCCAACGGAGCGACCACGCCCAACCAGATTGCCAGTCCACCGCCAGCGGGAGTGGACTGGACGTGCGCTTTGTGACCGCCAGGGCGGTCGAGAAGTCCGAATCGCGCAGCGTGGCGGCGGATCCAGAACAGCGCCGCCCAGGCAGTGAACAGACTGGGCACCAGCGCCCCGGCCAACAACCAAATCACACGTGGCGCCCTCGCTCAGACTGACGAAGCAGATCACGGCAGGCCGTGAAGAATTCATGGTAGTCCGGGCGGCGATAGTCGGGAAACGTCCACTCGTGATGCTCCCAACGACCCTGCCGGAAGCGGAGCGTCACTTCGGCGTAGATGCGATCGGTCAGGTACAGTCGATGTGCGTGATCTTTCGTCGAAGCCAGCACCAGCTTCGCGGCGGTGAGGTAGCCCGGGTCGAGATTCAGCGGACGCTTTTCGGCATGCCGACCCAACTTTGCATACGCGGCTTCCCAATCGTTGGTTTGCAGCTTGAGCTGCGGCAGGCGGTCAGGCGGAATCTGCCGCTCGAACGCGAAGAACTGTTTGAGCAGCCCGGCGCCCATCGTGGGGGTGTAATAGTCGGTCTCGCTGAAGGCGAAACAGGGACTCGCCAGAGCGACCGGGCCCCAGTGTTTCTCGGTTGTTTCCCGGGCCCAATCGAGCGCGGCTGCATGGCGACTGAATGCGGCCGCCAGACACAGCACGGGAGCGGGTTCGTGCGGTTGGCCCATCGTCGTATCGCCGCTCGCGCGACGTCGTTCAACTGGAGTCGCCGCTGCACTTGGCCTGTTCGAGCATGCTGACCAGAGTTTCCGCTGCTCCTTCGAGCGGGATTGTGCCAGCTTCGTTCTCGGTGCGCCACTTGATCTCAAGCTGACCTTGCGCGAGCCCGCGCTGGCCGATCACGACGCGCAGCGGGATGCCGATCAGGTCGGCGTCCTTGAACTTCACGCCCGGCCGGACGTCGCGATCGTCGAGCAAAACGTCGACGCCGGCGTTCTGTAGCTGGTCGTGCAAGCGCTCGGCGGTCTGGCGGACTTCGTCGTCGGAGATCTTGAGCGGCGCCAGCAGAATCTCGTACGGCGCGAGCGACAGCGGCCAGATGATGCCGGCGTCGTCATGGCTGGTTTCGACGAGGCCGGCCAGGATGCGATTCACGCCGATACCGTAGCAGCCCATGATGATGGAGTGCAGTTGCTCTTGATCGTCGAGGAACTTGGCGTCCAGCACGTCGGTGTATTTCGTGCCGAGCTTGAAGACGTGCCCCACTTCAATCGCGCGCCGCAGCGCCAGATTGCCCGAGCAACGGGGACAGGGATCGCCCTCGCCGGCGTGTCGCAGGTCGGCGAAGTTCTCAACCTGAAAGTCGCGGCTCAAACGCGCAGCGGTGAGATGCTTGTCGGCTTCGTTGCCCCCGACGACGGCGTCGCCGATGCCGGCGACATCGTGATCGGCCCAGATGGGCAGTTCGAGGCCGACGGGCCCTGCAAATCCTACAGGCGCGCGTGTGACCTTTTCGATGGTCTCAGGCGGCGCGAGTTCAACGCTCGTGGCGCCGAGTGCACGGCGGAGTTTGGCTTCGTTGGCTTCGTGGTCGCCCCGAATGAGCACGGCTGTGGGCCTGTCGTCGACCAGGTAGATCAGCGTCTTGATCATCTGCCGCGGCTGACACTTGAGCAGCCGGCAGACTTCTTCGATTGTGCGGGCGCCGGGCGTGTCGACCTTGGTCAGCTTAGCGGCGTCATCATCGGGCGGCTGCGCTGCGCGGTCGCCTGTATCGGCGCGTTCCTGATTGGCGGCGTAGCCACAGTCGGCACAGGTGACGACGATGTCTTCCCCGTTTTCGGCCAGCACCATGAACTCGTGACTGGCATCTCCGCCGATGGGGCCGCTTTCAGCTTCGACGGCGATGTACGAAAGGCCCGACCGCTCGAAGATGCGGCAATAGGCGTCGTACATCCGCTGGTAGCTCGTGTTGAGACCGTCGAGCGACGTGTCGAAGCTGTAGGCGTCCTTCATCAAGAACTCGCTGGTGCGGAGCACGCCGAACCGCGGACGCTCTTCGTTGCGATACTTGTTCTGCACCTGGTAGAGCGTGATCGGCAATTGCCGGTAGCTCGAAATGTGATGGGCCACCAGGTCGGTGATGACTTCCTCGTGCGTCGGACCCAACGCCATCTGCACTTCGCGATTCTGGCGGCGTACTTGAAACTGGATCAGCACGTTGCCGAAAGCTTCGCGTCGCCCGCTACGTTCCCAAAGACTCAGCGGCGTGAGCGCCGGCATGAGCAACTCGACGGCGCCGGCGCGATCCATTTCCTCGCGGACGATGCGTTCGGCCTTCTTCAACGCGCGCAGTCCCAGCGGCAGATACGTGTAGGCGCCGGCCATCACCTGGTTGATGAACCCGGCGCGGAGCATGAGCACGTGGCTGGGAATCTCCGCGCCCTCGGGCGTTTCCTTCATCGTGGGAATGAATGTCTGCGTCCAGCGCATGGCGTGTCGAATCCTGTTGTGACTCTCGGCAGCGAATGCGGCCCGGCGGGCATCGCGAGCGTGCCGTTCATAGGGAACTCAGGTGGCGCCCGGCATTCTAGAGAATGGGCCCTGACGGCGGGAATGGCAACGCGAGCGCCTCCTTGTGAGAATCGCGGGGTGTGACCTAGAATCACAGATCAGGTCGATCGCGGTCGAAAGTATCGCGTGTGCCGGAAACGCGTCGCTGCTCTCGCCGGCGATGAGCTCCCCCTCTTTTCGACAGGCTGGCTGGCAGCATGGTTCGGCGCTATATCGCCCAATTGGGCCATCAGGAAGCGGTCGACGAGGTGTTCATCGCCTCGGGCAAGCAGTTGCGCCCCAACCGCAACGGCAATCTGTATCTGCAAGTCGAGCTGGCCGATCGTTCCGGCACACTCAGCGCACGAATGTGGAATGCGAACGAGGACGTTTATCGCAGCTTCGACAACGGCGAGTTTGTACGTGTTGAGGGCACTGCGCAGATGTTCCAAGGCGCGATGCAGATGATCGCCACACGGATCGGCAAAGCCGATCCCGGCGAAGTCGATCCGGCAGACTTCGAGCGGCAAGCCCCGGCCGAGCAAGCGCAACTGATGGCGCGGATGTCCGAGCTGTTGCGATCGATTCACGACACGGAGCTGCGCGAACTGGCCGAAACGTTTCTGGCGGACAAGCAGCTCATGCAGCGGTTCAGTCGCGCGGCCGCCGCGGTCAAGCACCATCACGCCTATCCGGGCGGGCTGCTGGAACACGTCGTCAACCTGATGGAGGTCGTCGAGCGGATCATCGATCGCTATCCGCAGGTCGACCGCGATTTGTTGCTGATGGGCGTGTTCCTGCACGACATCGGAAAAGTCGAGGAGCTGACCGACGAGCTCGCTCCGAGCTACACCGATGACGGTCAGCTCTTGGGGCACCTGGTGATCGCGCTGCG
>CALKYM010000253.1 GCA_938003525.1 uncultured Planctomycetales bacterium
GGGGTCCACGACACCGATGGTGTCGGTCCCGTCGCCGTCCCAGTCGCCGGCCACCGGAGTCCAACCGCTGCCTCCATAGTTGAAGGCCGTGTCGGCCACTCCTGCGCTGTTCGCATTGCGCAGGAAAAAGGTACCGGACTGAGCGTTGAACGAACCGATGGTGTCGGTGCCGTTGCCGTCCCAATCGCCGGCGACGGGCGTCCAGCCGGGGAGCCCGTAGTTGAACGTAAGATCGGCAACTCCGCTGCTGTTCGAGTTCGAGAGAAAATAGGTGGCCGTCTGTTGGTTGTAGACGCCGACGGTGTCGATGCCGTCGCCGTTCCAGTCGCCGACAATCGGCGTCCAGCCCGGCAAGCCGTAGTTGAACGGCACGACGTCGGCCGTTCCGCCGTAGGCGTTGGCCAAGAAGAAAGTCGCCGTTTGCGGGTTGTACACACCCACCGTATCGACTCCGTCACCATTCCAGTCGCCCACCAGCGGCGTCCACCCCGGCAATCCGTAGTTGAAGGTTGCCACGTCAGCGACGCCGCTTGTCTGCTGGCTGCGGAGGAAGAACGTTGCCGATCCTGGTTGGTACGTGCCGAGAGTGTCGATGCCGCTCGCGGCGTTTGCCACGGTGTCGCTACCCAGCAGTGAGCCCGTGACCATCGCCAACGAGTTGCCGCCGGAGATCTTCAACAGGTGGGGTGTTCCCGGCTGCGAACTGGCCGTCAGCGAGGTGACTCCGCCGGTGCCGGTCGTGCTGTAGAGCGGTTGCAGGTTTTCGTTGTAGAGTGTGAGCGTCGTCGGCGGGCTCAGCGGACTCGACGTAACCGTGAACTGCGCTGCGCCGTCCCAACCACCATCGAGCGAAATCCATACGCTGCCGGCTGACAAATTGAGCTGGGACGGAGGCGCGCCTCCGCCAAGCGAAAACAGCGACAAGCCACCGAGTCCGAGCGATGCCAGGAAGACGCCGCTGCTCGACGCGGCTTGCAAGAACTCGAACTTCAGTCCCCGCTCGCCGAACTGGTAGCCGGCCGCCAACTGACCGGGCGCGAGAACGATGCTGGAAAAGAAGTCGTTGCCGGCCAATCCCAGTGGTCCCGGCACACCGGGCGTGTCGAGACCGTCGATGAATGGAATCGGTTGAGTTTCGGAGAGATCGTAGACGCCCGCCGGCAACAACTGCCCGCCGGCCAGTGCCTCGTTAATGAAGTACGTCCCGTCTGGTGCAGTCCGGGTCACCACGGTTGATCGCAGTGGCCCGTCGACCTTCTGGATCCTCACCTCGACGTTCGGTAGGCCTTGTTCGCCTGGGTCTTGGATGCCGTTGTTGTTCGCGTCGAAGTAGACGACGCCCGCAAATGCCACCGGGTCACCCACCCGGATGTTGACCTCCGCGACGTTTGAGATTGTCCCGGCCGCGTCGCGTACCTGATACTTGATTACGTCCCCGCCGACGAACAGGGGCGAAGGCGTATAGGTGATGGCGCCGGTGAGCGGATTGATCGACGTGATGCCGCTCACCGGAGCTTGAACGATCTGTACTGTGTCCGGATCCAGTGTGCTGTCGACATCGACGTCATTGGCGAGCACATCGATCACAACCGGCGTGAACTGCGTGGTGACCGCAGTATCGTTGTTGGCGACCGGGGCATCGTCGACGGGCGTGACCGTGATGTTCACTGCCACAACGCCGGTGGTTTTGCCTTCGACGTCAGTAGCCTGGTACGTGAACTGATCAGCACCGTTGAAGTTGGCGTTGGGCGTGTAGGTCACCACGCCCGTGGCAGGATTGACGACCGCCGTGCCGTTGAAGGGACCCGACGTGATGATCACGCCGCTTGGCGAGAATCCGCCGTCGGGGTCCGTGTCGTTGGCCAGTACATTGATGGCGACCGGTGTGTCTTCCTGTGTGACGGCGGAATCGGCGACCGCCGTCGGGTCGAGATTGATGTCGTAGCCGATGAGGTCCAGCGCCCGTAGGTCTGGAGGTAGAATCTGGTCGACGACGCCGGGATCTCCGGTGGGATCCATGATGCCGATCGTGACGCCGGTAAAGAAGTCGTCCTTCCAGTGAGAGGCCTGGTTTCCATCGCCGAGGAAACTGCCGGTCGACATGTTGAATTCCTGGGAGATGTCGTCCGTGATCGCCTCCACCGCCACCCGCATGGAGCGCGTGAAGTCGTGGAACTCTTGCGGCGTTTGCGGATCGAGGCCGGGAGTATTGTCTTGGAAGCGAAACAGGTCGAGCACCGCTGGAGTGATGAATTGCGGGACCTGGATTGTTTGGAAGAAGTCGATCGTGTCGACTTCCGACACAAAGCCGAGCGCATGTATGAGCTCGTGAATCGCCGTGCCTTGAAAGTCGAAGAACCCAGGGGTGATGCCGTCGGTTGGATCAAAGTCCCACGGTATGATGCTGTTGAACGTGATCAACCCATCTGAAGGGCCGTAAATCAGGTCGAGATTGGGAAAGCCCAACGCCTTGAAGACGGCCTTTTGCGCCTGAATCCCGCCCGTCGGGATGAAGCCTGGATGGAAGTCGAAGGTCACGTCCGCTTTGGTTGGCAAGGAATTGACGATCGCATCACCTGCCTCGGCGTCTGCGATCAATGCTGCGCGCATGACATCGTAGTCCGCGAACGGCATCGTCCTTCGTGCGGTCCCTCCCAATATGCCTGGACCCAAGTCCATGAAGTCGGCGTTGATGTTGATGGTGACATCGTCGGTGATGAATGCTTCCAACCGTTCGGCCGCGCTATTGAAGGCTGCAAGTGCCTGTGGATTGGCCAGCAGGTTGAACGTAGGGATAATGGCGATGTCGAAGGCCAGCAGGTCTTTCCGCTCGAGCTGCTCGGTGCGCAGCGAGCGACCGTTTTTGGAGCGCCGTTGGGTCATGGTCTTCTTCTGTTTCCGCGGGGCTGGGGTGGACGGACGCCACCCGATTCACCCAGCGTATTCAGAGCCTGCGGGAATCTCAAACTTTCGGCAGGCCCGACGGCCGGTCTTGCCGGTCGTGAGGGCACTGCGGTACACGTTTGGGAGCGGGCAATCGTTAGGATGATTGACGGGCACGATGCGGACATTCGGCCGTCGTGCGGAAAGCCGCTTTGGCAGGCCGGCTGGCCCCGCACGCAGGTCACCGCTCGACAGGCGTATCCAGGTGACGCGATGGAATTCGGCTCTTGGCGACTTGATGTGGTTTCCGGCGGCAACTTGCGGATGGATGGCGGAGCCATGTTTGGGGTCGTCCCCAAGCCGTTGTGGGAGAAGCGGACGAGGCCGGATGAGGCCAATCGGATTCCGATGGCGACCAATTGTCTGTTGGCCCGAGACGGCGAGCGGACACTGCTCGTCGACACCGGGCCCGGCGGCAAGTTCGACGAGCGGCAGCGAGAGATTTTCGCGCTGCGCGGCGGTGAGCCGCTGCTGGAGAACCTCGCCGCCCTGGGGGTGAGTCCCGAGGACATCGATACAGTGCTGCTCAGCCACTTGCACTTCGATCATGCCGGCGGCGCGACACGCAACGTCGCCGGCCGATTGGTGCCGACGTTTCCGCGAGCGCGACACGTCGTGCAGCGCTGCGAGTGGGACGCGGCCACCAGTGGCGCTGCAGAGCTTGAAGGTGTGTTTCCGGAAGAGAACCTCCGGCCGCTCGAAGAGTCAGGGCTCATCGAACTGATCGACGGCGACGTAGAGATTGTGCACGGCTGGCGCTCGATCCGCACACCCGGGCACACACCTGGGCACCAATCCCTGGCGCTCTCAGCGGGCAGGGAGACGACGATTTACATGGGCGACGTCTGTCCAACGCAGGCCCATCTGAGCACGTTCTGGTGCATGGCCTTTGATCTCGACCTGCTCGAATCGCGGCGTCAGAAAGCCGCGCTGCTGGGGCGTATCGCCGACGAGGATGCGCTCGCACTGTTCTGTCACGATCCCAAAACCCATGCGGCGCGAATCCGTCGCCACTCGCGGCGGGACTTTGTTGTCGAAGAGGCGTTCGCCGAGCTGTGAGTAGAGCCGTGCCGCCTTGTTGATGCATCAGTCGAGTCCCGCGACCCATTCGCGGAACGCAAAATCGAGTTCCTGCCAACTGGAGTCCAGTTCGCGTTGCAGTGCGATAGCGCCGGTCGGATCGTCGCCCTGCGCTGCGCGAAAGCGTCGATAGAACGACGCCAACCGCCCGCGTCGTTGTAGATACATGCAGAAATAGCGAGCTTGGGCGTAGTGAATCGCCTCCTGCGGACCGCGAAACTCGCCACCCGCGACAAGTTCATGTAGCGATCCCAGCTCACGCGCGTCGATGGCTTCACGCAACACGTCCAGACGCCAGTTCACGAGTCCTTCTATTGTGGCGCCACCGCTGGCGACGCGCGCCTCTTCATGCAGGGACGCCAGTCCCTCATTCAGCCAGTCCGGCATGTCGGGAAAGTCGAACGCAGCCAGGGCGTGCGTCAGCTCGTGTAGTAGGGTTCCGCCGCCGGTAGCCACGTTGACGACTGCGGTTCGCAAATCGGGTTTGTAGTACCCAAAGATCGAGATGCCCTCGTCGCCAAAGAGCTCCCAGGCATAGTGGTTGTAGCTCAATTCGCTGCTGAACAGGAGCAGCGTGATGGGGCGATCAATCGCCGCGTCGAAATATGCATGTTGGAGAGCGACCGCAGTGGGTCGAATTGTTCGCTCGTACCAAACAAGCAATTCGGCACTCGGCAGATCGCCACCGAGCACAAAGGGGGGCCGGCTGAGTGTCCCACCGCCGCCCAGACGCGCGGCAAGCAGTTTTCGCTCACTGGCGCAGGCCGCGGCGAGTTGCTCACTCGCGAGTTTCGCGCCCCGTGCCCGCTGAGAGTCGGCCTCGCTGCCGTCCGTGCGCAGGCCCGGCGAGAAGCGTAAGACGTTGCTCGCCACCAGCGGCAAGTCGCTCGGCCGCGCCCAATGCGCGACGAGCCACGATCCCGCGAGGATGGGAAGCGGGCCGGCCAGCAATACGATCCAGCGCCAACGGTTCATGGAAACGGTCGCAGCCACAAATAGTCATCGCGCAGCAGATCCGTGCCGCGTTATTACCAACACCGGGATTGCGCGCTCGCCGCGCAATCACCCAGTGTACTGCCAACTGAAGATCCTGCATCGCGACATCGCGGGGCAGTTGCGCCTTCTGATGCGCATCGCGGGCCGGTTTTGCGGACTGAGCAAACCGGGCGACCGCGCGCGGTTCAGGGCAAGAGGCCAAGTTGCTCGAGCAGCCCCATGAGCGGTTTCCGGGCGCCCCAGGCTCCCGCGATCAGCAGGCCGGTGCAGGAAAGCCACAGCCAGCCGTCCCACACACGGCTGGGTCGCAATCGCGAGTCGCAGCGGCGGTACCGGAAGAACAGCGCAGCGGCGCCCAGCATTGGCAGCATGATGGCCTGAGTCAGACCGCTGACGGCCACCAACGTCACGGGCTTGGGGATGAAGTAGAAAATCGTCAGCGAGATGATCGGAAACGCGCCGCTGAAGATCCGTACCCAACGATGCCGCGAAGCCTCATCATCGCGCCGAATGCCAAACACGCGCAGGGCATCAGAAGCCAGCCGCGAGTTGCCGGCTGTGGCGACAAAGAACGTCGAATACAGCACGGCGAACGCTCCGCCGAGGAGCACAGGGGCTGCCCATCTGCCAAACACCGGCACGTACATGTTGGCCAGTGTGCTGATCAGCGCTTCGTTGGCCGGCACGGTACCGGCACGATTCAGGACAGCGGCACCGAGCAGGTAGAACGCCAAGGTGGCAAAGGTATATACAAACATCGAGCACCAGGCATCCCACCGCATGACCCGCAGCCAACCGGATGCACGCTGTGCCCAACTGTCGCTCTCAGCACGGGGTCCGGTGAAGCGGGCATACCCTTTTTCCAGACACCAGTACGGATACGCGACCAGCTCAGACGCACCCACGCCGATGATGCCAAATGCGGCCAGGGCCGTTGCCACGGCAGTCGTGGAATTCGGGGGCAGGGCAAATGAGAACCCGTCGCGCAGATCGCTCCAGCCCGTCGCCCAGTCGGGGTGACTCTGCAGCGCGGCCAGGTTGACGATTGTCACCAGTGTAAAGAGCGCGACGAAGGTGGTGGCGACTGCCTGAATAATACCGTAGCGGCCATTCACGAGCAGGACAGACGTGACGAGGGCAATCGCGCAACACCAGTACAGATCGTCGTAGTGCATCGGAAGATCGGGCGGGAGCCCGAGTGTTGCAACGACCTCGACTTCTGCCCCCGCGCGGAGTGCCGCATCGTCGATGCTCCCGTCAGTCGGGGCAGCTCGCAGCTCGGAGAGACGTTCTTCGACGGCCGCATCGAACCTGGTTCGCTCGCTCAATTGTTCTAGATAGACGTTGTAGTCACCGGTTATCGGCACGCTGATGGCCAATGATTGACCGACGCCGCCGAGAATGCCGCCCAATTGGCCAAGTCCAATGGTGAACATCAGGACCCAGTACCAGACCAGCCAGTTGACGCGCAGGCGCGGGCCCGGCAGTTCATTCATGCCCTCCAGCGACGTCTTGCCTTGTGTAATCGCGAAGCGGCCGAATTCGATCTGGACGAAGACCTTGATGATGCAGCCGATGACGATCAGCCACAGCAGCCAGTAACCGGCTTCGGCGCCCGTCTTCGTCGTCATGATCAACTCGCCCGAGCCGACGATGGAACCGGCAATGATGAGACCGGGCCCAAGACGACGCAGGACGCCGCCCATGGTGGTGGGAGGCGCTTGAACGGTGATCACTTCCGAGACGGGCCTTGTGCGCTCGTCGGAGGCTGGGTTGGAAGGAACCATCGTCGCTCGGCTCGAAGGCGCGCGGACCGACCGGTCGACATGCCGGTCAGGGCTCGGCGATTCTCACCGCGCGGCGCGTGCCTTGCAAACGCGCCGCGAGCTCTGAGGCTGAACGATCGTCGCGTATCAGCGACGCAACTGAAGGCGCCGCCCCTGCGCTTCATAAGCTGCCGGACGTGGCCCTGAAGAGATCGGACGCGTGCCGGGTAGCTCATCGGGCATTTCATCGGGCTCGAAATCGTCAGGCGGCGGAAGTTCCCCATCAAAGGGCATGTCTTCGAAGGACTCGCCCTCATCAGGCGCTTGCGCCGGTGTGGGCCGGCTGCGCGGTGCCGGAGACGTCACGCCGAACTCATAAGCGTATGGGTCCGACAGGACGGATGCCGCGCGGCTGAATGTCACACAATCGCCGCAGTCGCCGCCGGCGTACACAGGACCGCAGTAGTCGAACGGACTCGCACAGGTTTTGCAGCCCGTGCCAGCCGACACGCCGCACAACACCAGCACCGCTGCAAGAAGGTGATGCCGCTGCATGGTTGGTCCTATGGTCCGAAAGACCGCTCACACGGTATGCGCTGGTGACGAGACTGTGTTTCGCAGCGCCGGGTGACAGGTGCCCTGTTCCGCTAGCACCGATCGACCTGCTGCGGCGCGCAGCCGCCGGCGAATGAGCCGGCAAATCTATTGTCGGCCGCAAAGCTTGCCTAATCCGCAATCTTTTCCAAGAAAGGATGAGAGTGGTCGCTAGACCCTGCGATCAGTTTCCGCAGCTGCGCAGTCCGCCGCGTTTGGCGCGAGCGACGCTAGCACCGGCAGCTTGAGGCAGTGCTCTCGTGGGGATGAGATGCGGAGCACCAGGCACCAGCAGCGCTACTCAAACTCGCGCAAAATGGTCACGCGTCCGGTACTGTGCAGCGCATCGAGATGCTGGTCGAGAGAGGTCCAGGGCAACAGCGCGGCATCTTGATACACGCCGGTGGCGGCGACGTAGGCCGCTTCGTGGTCGGTCCCGAAGCTCATCCGCTTCACGCGCGTACCCTGGTCGTGCAGTTGGATCGTGTCGATGACGCGCAGGCTCGGTTGACGTGTCGGGGAACCCGATGCCGGAGTCTGCAAAGGTGCGGAGAGAAACTCGACGCGGCGTGTGAGCGAGATGGGGGCCTGCTGACGCCGCGTGATTAGTCGGCGTTGCAACAGACGCCGCACGACGTCCCGGCACCAGCGACCGACCAAGAGCATTGCCAGTCGGAGTGTCACAAACTTGGTCGGCGTGGCCGTCTCAAACCGGATCCAGTGCAGGCGACCGCTCACCTCGACCGCGGCCATTGCCCGATCAAGCCGGTCGTCTGCATCGTCATCTCCGGAGGCGATGCCATTCGCCAGGACATCGTCAATGTCGCATTGGTAGCGCCTCGACCGATCGTGCAACTGCGAGACCGCTAGCCGCCCTCGCTCATCTTCCACGATCAATCCCGCGTCGTTGGCCACGCGCTTCCCTTCGCAGAAATGCGTAAAGACTCCCCCGCGGGCCGCGGAGACAATCGATTGACTGGCTCTTTGCTGGCGGACGACGATCCGCGCCTCCGGGTAGCCGACGATCTGCTGCGAAGCTCGTTGGCACCTGGCCGACGATGGCCGAGGTCGCCACGCCCGATAGGCTTCGATCAGGTTTCCCAACCGATGTGCGACGAGGCGATCGTCGTCGAAGTATGCGATCCGTCCCGATCTCAAGGCATCGAGAAAACCATCTGCGAGTTCGGCGGCCTGCTGAATCTCCGTGGCGCACAGTTCCATGCCCAGTGGATAGAAGTGTCCGGTTCCCCGGCTGCCATAGGTTCCGCCGTAGCTGCCATCGGGATGCAAAAACGAATGCGAAAATGCGACGGCGCGAGTGAGCGCCTCGTCGAGCCAGGTCGCGCCTGTCAGAGCGCGGTACTGCGCCAGGCAGTCGATCGTTACAGTCTGATAACCAGGATCGGCACCACCGTACTCCTCAAACCAACCCTCGCCCGATTGCCAGTCGAGCACCACGCGCATCCGCTGCTCGGCTGCACGTTCGATCTTTGCGCTGCCGATCAGTCGAGCCGCACGCGCCAGCCCCAATCCAGCCAATGCCTGGTGGTTGGCCAGACGCCCTGACTCATCATGCTGCATCAACCAGTCACATCGCCGGGCAAACCAGCGGAGGACGCTCGGATCGTCTAGCTCCAACAGGTCGTAGGCTGCCGTCGTCGCCGCCAGGGAAAAGACGGCCGCGCCGAGGGCGCGCTCGTACGGATAGTAGTCGTCACATGAGCTGTCGGCGTGGCAACTGCGCGCGGCGAAACGAATGGCAGCCGCGGCGAGCTCGGCAACGCGAGCTTCACCTTGCCAGCGGTTGCCTGGGAGTTGGTATCGATACACCTGCGCCAGAACCAGCGCGCCCTCCTGGTACATCTCCGACGGGAAGTCGCTCGTGCGGTAGTGCCAGAACTGGCGATCGAGACATCCGTACGTGGGGCGGTACGGGTTGCGGTCGATCGCGCCCAGGAGTCGCGGAACGTGCGGAAGGGCAGCATCAAGATACCGGCGCCGGCGCGCCTCACCACGCTTCCGGTGTTGAGGAGCGAGGGAATGAGGAGCGGCGCGATTGCCCGGTCCGAAACGGGATAAGGGAGAGGGATCCATCCGGTTGTCGTTCCCTGCCGCCTCAGGGCTCGTAGCGGCTGATCCCTAGGGGCGACGGTGCTGGGCGACAATCACTTCTGCCAACAGCCCCAGCAGCGCCGCCATGAATCCTGCCGTGAGTACCACGACGTCCGACTCTTGCATCGAGCCGGTCGTGGCAAAGCTCCACCAGCTCTTGAGCAGCCCTATCGTCGTGGCAAGCGCCGAGAGCGGCATGAAGATCTTCAGGGGGCGAAAATACAACACGATCCGCAGCACAGTGCCCAGGTACGCCAGTGTGTCCTTGAGTGGATGAAACTTGCTCTGGCCGATTCTTGGGCGATAGGGCGTGGGTATCCACTTGACGGCATAGCCGTTCGTAAGAAACGCCAGCGTCATGGTCGTGACGCAACTGAAACCATCTGGAACGACCCACAGCCAGCGGAGCATGACGTCGCGGCGAAACGCCTTCAGTCCGGTGTTCAGGTCAGGGATCTTGTGACCGGTGAGATAGCAAGCCAGCCGCCGGATGAGCCATTTCGTCGGTCGCCGCAGCCAGGGCAGACGGCCTTGCTCGGATGTGCGGGCACCATTCACTTGATCGTAGTGCGGAAAGTAACTCAGCAGCATCGGGATGCTCGAAGCGGGGTATGAGCCGTCCGCGTCCAGCATCACGACGATCTCGCCGTGAGCGGCAACAATGCCCCGTTTGCGGGCGCCGCCTGCGCCGCGTCTCTGCGGCGATCTCACAACGCGCACGGGACATTGCCAGCACGACTCGGCAAATCGTTCCGCAAGTTCCGCCGTCCGATCAGTCGACGCATCGTCGACGACGAGCACCTCATAGTGCACATCAGCGTCCGCTAGGGCCTCAGCGATCTCTGAGAGCACGGCACAAATGGCAAGCTCTTCGTTGTAAGCCGGCAGGACGACCGAGAGCTGATACCGCGGGGCTACTGCACTGCCCGCGTCGGCGACGACCTGAGTGAGTAAACCATCCATGGTCGAACTCTCACGAGAGGTGCCGGCAGCCTGCCGGACATGAGGAGCCGGCTTATAACACGTGATCGCGGGTGCGACCAACGCCAGTCGGCGTTGCTGGCACATCATCGATAGCAGTTTTGTCCGACGGGGAACGCGATTCAGCGCAGCATGATGAGACGGTACCGGCGGCGGATTCCATCGCTGTCGTCGACTTGGTAGTCGTGCAGAACGAGCAGCGTTTGTTCGGCGCCCGGTTCGGACTCCGCCGCCAGCTCGCGATCGACCAGATTGCTGAGGGTCGGATCGAACTGAATTCCTTGATCGCCACTTGTCTCAGCCAAGAGGAGATGCGTGAAGCCTGCGCCCCGCAACGTTGCGCTCAGTCCGCCACTGTGTTCGACATCGACCGTGTAATCGTTGCGGCGGCGGTACTGCTTGTCCCAGGTGACTCGCGACTTGAAGTAGTAGCCGCGATAGTCCTGGCTCAGGATGTGTGAGTCTGGACCAACCAGCAGGTTTGCCAACTCGGCCGCACGATAGGTGGGTTCATGGTGGGTCAAGAATGCCTCTCGGCTCTCCCAGCCGGTGGCGACTGCCGCGCTGCCGGCGGCGCGGCGCCACGGCACGACGGCACCGACGACAAACAGTGAGGCCACGGCGACATAGGCGAGCGTGCGCGGATGACGTGGCCATTGTCTCAGTTCGACAATTGTCCACACCACGCCGATGGCCAACAGTGGCACGATTGGTAGCAGGAACCGCACGTTTTGGCGAAGGGCGTACCACAGCACGCTATACACGGCCGCCAACTTCAGCAGTTCTCCCAGTCCGCGCAGCGGCCGCGCGATCAGTAGCCCTGGTAGCGCGCAAAGAAACAACGCGCCGAGTTGGTGACCGCGTCCGCCGAACCGCTCGGGAAATAGCGTGATATGCGCTGGCGACATCGCGACGGCGACGGCGTCCCAGCCCAGTGGCGTCTTTTTGTCCGGCAGAACGTCGGTGCCTTCGCTTGAGACCACTTGGTGAAAGAATGGATAGACCGGGTTACCGCGATGCCACGCAGCGCGCGCATACCAGGGCGCTGCAACCAGCATCAAAGCGCAGGCGGCCAGAAACGTCCCGCGCAGCAAGACTCGGCGCTCCGCTTGACGTTGCCAAATCCGCAGGGCCACGACGGCAGCGAACGCGGTCAAGAACAGCAATCCCGTGTATTTGGCTCCCAGCCCCGCCCCGAGCATCGCTCCTGCGAGAACGTACCAGCGATGCGATTGCCGTTGGCAGGCTGCCTTGTGCCAGGCCACCAGGGCCAACGTTGTTGGTAGCGCCGCGCCCACGTCGTTCAGTGGTGCGGTCATCTGTAGTGAAACACCGGGTACCAAGAGCACTACGGCCCCGGCCAGGTAGGCCCAGGTATGACCGACGAGCGGTCGGGCCAGCAACACGGTTGCTGCCGCCCAAAGCAGACCCGTGAACCAGTGAATCAACTGGGCCGCGACGGGGCCATCCAGGGCCAGCGCCCAGAGGAACCACATCTCGACCAACAGCGGAAACGTGGACTTCTCGTGATCGGGGAGGTAGACGAGCGCGTGCTCTTGCAGGAACACTTTGGGTAGATCGAGGTGGTAGTAGAGAGCGTCGCCGGCTGTTGGTGGCGCCAGCGCAGAGACAAACGAGCCTGCCGCGACACTCGCACAAAGGGCGACACAGGCGAAACCCAGACCGCGCGGCAGCCGACCGGCAGTCGATTGGGTCTCTGCGGTGGGCCAATGCCGCGCGCGCTGGCGATCTTTGCGCTCCCAGTAGAGCAGCGAGATTTCGCCAAGCCCCCAAAAGCAAACGGTCATCGTCAAGACGCCAATCACTGGACGGTACAGTAGCCCGCAAAGGCCCAAGAACATCAGCACGCAACCGGCCGCGGCCAAGCCCAGCGCCATGCTCCACGTGACGGTATCGAGCGTGTCGTCGGCTTCGTGGTCGAGGAGGCGCAGCAGTGGACGGCCAGCGCCAAAGCACGCCAGCAACAAAGCTGCTGTTGCCAGGCACGTGGTCAGCACAGCCGTCAGGGAAGTCAGGTATTCCATCACGCTGACGCGCAGTCCACACGACCGAAAAGGTTCAAGCCATCACTGCCGGAGCCGGTCAATTGTAAGAAGGCTGATCGTTGTTCACATTCGTCACCACAGGCCGAACATCCGAGTGAAGTAGGCCACGGCGCACGCGATCATCCAGCCTGCGGCGAGCCATGCCCGCGCGGGATCCACTTGCCGTACGGTGTCCGGCTCTGGTTCGGTGGGTTGTCGAATGAGTGACGCCGCGGCCGCCCTGCGCGCCGCGCGCATGCCGCGACGCCGCGTGGCGAGCGTTCCTGCATCAGGACGCCACGGCGCAATCACGCGGCACCTCTACTTGAGAGCGTAAGATCGGGGTTTCGGCCGCAATCGTCGGCGGTACGTGGTGCGACGCTCCGATCGGTGTGCTGACGTAGCGCTTGTCGCACCGCCAACAGCACGCGGGCGGGTGAGATCCCATTCATGCAAGGGTGCTCGCTCCAGACGCATTCGGTGCGATGGCACGGCTGGCAGGCGACGTTGTGTCGCAGCACTCGCACACGCGCGCCGCGCGGACGCCACTGATCGATTTCGTTCGTACTGCTGAAAATGACAACCGTAGCTGCGGCCAGCTTCGCGGCCAGATGCGCGGGCCCAGAGTCGCCGCCGACAAACACATCGGCGGCGTCAAGCAATGCCGCGAGTTCGCCAAGTCGCAGTCGGCCCGTCAGATCGCGAACGCCGTCGGGACGGCCGCCCGTGATGCTCGATGCGCGAGCGCGGTCAGCATCGGCGCCCACGAGCAAAACGTTGGCTCGTTCCGTGTCGATGAGCGCATCTATCAATGTGCGCCAATGTGTAATTGGCCAGCGTTTGGCGTCAGTGCCCGCTCCCAGATGCAGCACGACGCAAGGTCGTGATTGTCCTGACAGATCGCCTAGAATTCGCGCGGCACGACGCCGTGCCGCGGAATCGATCTGCAGGCCGCTGTTGGATGGTGCACTTTGATCGCGGGCGACGCCGAGACATGCGAGCAGTGCCCAGCGCGATTCGATCTCTGGACGCCCTGCCACGTAATCCGGTGAGTCGGTGAGCAGGAACCCGCCACCAGCGGCTGCCCACCCGATGCGGTGTCGGGCACCGGTCAACCAAAGCAGCAGCGCTATTGGTAGATCGCCACGCACGTCAATCGCCACATCGTAGCGATGTCGATGCAGCGTCGGTCCCCAACGCACCATCGCTGGCAGCCATCTGCCGTAGCCCCGATTCCGAAATCGGTTCGTTCGCGATATGTAGACACGATCGACAGCCGGCGAGGCGGCGAACAGTTCCGAGGTCCAAGCCCCGGCGAGCACGTCGATCGAAGCTGCTGGGAATCGACGCGCTAAAGCTGGCAGCACCTGCAACGTAATGGCTGCGTCGCCCAGGTGATCGAGCTGGATGAGCAGGATTCGCTGCACTTGCGAATCGTCGACGGCCCAAGATCGACGGCGGCGGGCCAACCACCGCGCTGTGGCAAACGCGAGACTGCCGATCATGTCGATGAGCGCACAGACCACATGCCATCGGCGGCGCACGTAGCGGTAGTGCCCGCGCGGCAAGGGCCGCCGCACGGCGCGACGTTGGCGTGGGCTGGACGCCTCAAACGATCGCTTCGTAGGCACGGAGCGTTGCCTCACCTACACGGGACCAGGTGTAATTGCTTCGCACGTGTTGCGCGCGATGACGGCTGCGCGGCCCCCGATAGGCCCTGTCGACGGCCCTTCGCAACTGTCTGCGATGACGCGGATCGACATACTCGGCAAGTTCACCGAAATACTCGGTGGCCGATCCGTGCTTCGTGAGCACCAGGGGGACGCCTTGCAATCCGGCTTCGAGTGCGACCAAACCAGGTGTCTCGTACCAGCTCGCGAGCACGAGGCAGCGACAGCCGGCGTAGGCACTGGCCAACAAGTCACTCGCAGGTGGTACCGCGCTGACGAAGTGGACGTTCGTTCCGCCGACTTTGCGGCATTCTTGATAGTAGCGCTCGTGGCCAGGCACGACATCGCCCAGCACAACGATTGGCAGCGGACTGCCGCGCATCGCGCGGAGGAAACCGAGCTGGTTTTTGCGCGGCTCGATGCGACCGGCGTACAGCACGTAGTCGCGGCATCCGCTGTACGCGACAAATGCCTCGGGATTGCCAGCGGCCATCTCCGCAGCCGCAGCATTGGGCACAACGTGCATCCGTGGGGCATCGATGCCGAACAGTTCGTTCAACTGCGCTGCTTCGGCTTGCGAATTCGGCAGCAGGAGATCACACGCGTGGTACAAACGCCGCCGCCAAGAGTCGGCCGCATTCCAATGTTTGCGCAAGATGTGACGTGCGCACCCGAGCAGCCGGCGTGGCAACGATCGTGGTTCGCGCCAGATGGCCTCCAACGAATACCAGGTGATCGGTGAGAGAACGACTCGCACGTCATGACGCCGCGCTGCCTGGGCCACGTCGACGAACTCGGGTCGCGTGCCAAACAAATGCAGCACATCGAATTCCGCGAAGCCCTCTTTCCACGGTTGCCAGAGACGTGCATCGGCGCCGGCCGCCTGCAGGACGCGCTGTGTTGAGTTCAGTTGCACTTCGCCCCCGCCCATGCAATCGAGTGCGTCAAGGCGTCCGGCCAGGCGGATGCGAAGATATTTTGTCGGAGACTCAGCTTGTACCCGACGCAACGCGCGACGGCGGCCGGCTGATGGCAACCCGTCGCGGCCGATGGCGCGCGTCGAGACGGCAGAGCCGCTTGGCGACATCATTCGTGATCCTCGATGTGCGAGAGGGGCGGCGCACCGTTGGATTTGGCGCGGCGCAGCGAGTGTTTGATCCAACCTCGCCACGTCGAACGATCGATTTCATTCAGTGGCGTCACGTATTCCCAATCGACCCAACGCCGCACGCGTCCCCGCAGCGATTCGCCACGGTCGATCCTCAAAGGCCGGGGCGATTGGCTGGCCGCCGGCTTTTCGAAGACCAGCGCGCCGGGTTGGAAACGGACACTGGGCGTTTCCAGGGGAACCGTTGCCCGGTTCGACCCGCGTAGCAATTCGCCGCCCAGACGCCACTTTGCAGGACAGTGGTCTGTTTCGACGCTGAGCTCATCGCCGTCGCGCCAAAGTCGCAGGGCGACCTTTGAGCGTGCGCGCCACCATACGTTGATAGTGCGCAGAGTCGTACGCCACATGGCGGATGACTGCACGGCCTCACCCAAGACACCGTGCAGCAGTTGTGGATACTGGCCAAGTCGTCGCGTCGGGTGCCCGTAAATAATGACCGGATCACCGGCCAGATAGCGTGCCCGGACCAGGCGTGTGAAATAGGCAGTGGCAATATCGGCTGCTTCATCGCGGGCGCGCTGGTTGTCAGCTTTGCCGGCGGCTTGCAGAAAGGATCCCAGGCACACGGGGTGGCAAGGAATCTGTAACACTGGGCTGCCGGGCGGCCAAAACGGCAGATCGTCGTAGGCGAGGCCGAACTCCGAACTGTGCGATACCCGAAGCTCCGCTAGAGCTTCTGCCAATCCTGGGGTGTAGCGTCCGTGTGGAGCGACAAAGCCCGCAGGTTCAATGCCGGCTTGGCGTAACACGGCGAATCCGCGTTCGATGTTGCGTACGTTTGTCGCCCGATCGGGATACGTGTGGTGAAAGTAGCCGTGGCCTCCCACGTCGAGACCGCGCATGGTACGGAGCGCGTCGGATTGTGCCTCGTAGCTGGCTCCGCAAATGTAGTGGCTGGTGCAATCTTCATGCCCTGCCAAGGCGGCCAGCGTCGCGGCGACGTCCTCCGCGTGATATTCGTCGTAGTCGATGCGCAAGCTGAACGCGCTGCGGTAGGGGTAAGGAAACCGGCTGAGGCGAAACCAGACCCCGCCGGCCTCTTCTACAAATCCTCGTAGAGACCCGAGCATCGCGCTTCGGATCGCCGCCTTGTCGACCGCCGCAACTTCTTCGCTGACGCTCAAAGGGCCAATCTTCCACCAACCGCGCCCGGTGCGCGCGTCGCTCCATTGTTGAAACGGATCACAGCGGAGCTGCTGCCGAATACGGTGAACATCGATCAGCACCTGGCGGCGATCGACCTCGGGCGGCCTTTCGCGATGGCGGTCGAAAAGGACGACGCGACCATCGAGCGGCTGTTCCCGGTGCCGACACCAGGAAATCCCCTCTTGGGTCAGGCATGCCGAGAGCGCAGGTGGCACGTCGGCCAGCACCAGCGGCAACAGCGGTAGTGATCCTTGCGTCATCTCCGCACTTCCCTGCGCGGTTGGTGCAATTCAGGTGATGTCTTGCGGCGCCGTCACGTCGCGGCCTAATGTTTCGCGTGGCGGGGATTTGCTGGCCACAAACGTCGATGCTGGTCGGCCAGTACCCACTCCGAGAGTCCGCTCAAGAAGCAGAAGGCCCAGCCGGTCGGGCCGTCGAGCCAGCCCTGTTTCCAGATCAGGCGACGCGCAGCTTCACGAACTGGTCGATACCATCGTTCGTGTCGTTGCGGCGCTTCCCGTGCGGCCACCCTTTGTGTGGCTGCCAGCCGCGTGTAGCGATGCATCTTAGCCAAAAACGTCTCGAGGTCGTCGAGTGATCGATGGCTCAAATGGCCTCGCAACCGACCCACGCAACCGGCCACGACCAGCGATTCGTGAACCGCTCCCGACCAACGACCGCCGCCGCGTCGCACAAGCCGGATGGGGCAGTCATCTTGTGTTCCTGAGAACCGAATGCGGCGCCCGAAGATGCGGCTGCGAATGGGTACCCGATATGCATCGAACTGGGGCGTGGCAAGCACGGCCAGCAATTCGTCGATCAATGCTGCCGTCGGCATTTCATCGGCATCGAGAGACAGAACCCACTTGCCGCGACAGGCCTGCATGGCAAAGTTGCGCTGCGACGCAAAGTTGTCGAATGGCCGCGACACAAGTCGGCAGCCGTGCTGCAGTGCGATCGAAGGAGTCGCATCTCGCGATCCGCCATCAACAACGACAATCTCATCCGCCCAGGTGAGCGCGGACAGGAGTTCTGCAAGTCGAGGCGCTTCGTCTTGTGCGATGATGGCAATTGACAGCAGCGGCGGGCGATTCATCGAGATGCCCCCGCCGCGCCGCGTACCATGCGCACCAGTCGCACGAGCCAGCGGATGTTGTAGTAGGCCGCTACCAGCGCAAGCTCCAACGTGAGCCAGCCGGTGAGCAAAGCCGCGACAAGAAGGTGCAGTCGGATGTCTGCGTTGCCCGGTAGGTGATAGGCAGCGCGCCAGCGGCTCACTCGCTGAAACGCTTGTCCGGGCGCACGCGGTCCGGAAGTCGAACTCAACGGTATGCCTTGCTCACGATCGAGCATCAGGCCGTGCATCAGCAGATACTTACCAAGGACTAGCGCGGCGAACAGGAACCAGGGCAAGGAACTCTCCGTAGCCGTGGCCGCTGCAAATGCCATGGCCGCGTGCACGCCCAGATCGACGAACTCGTCGAGATTGCCGTCGATCCAGGCACCAACCCGCGAGGCGTTACCCTGCAGGCGGGCCAATCGGCCATCGACGCGATCACACAACCATGCGATCCACACCCAGGCGGCCGCCACAGCCGAAGATTGAGGCGATCCCATGAGCGACGCCATGGCCGCCGTTCCGCACACACTTCCGAACAGCGTGACGTGCCACGGCCGCAAAACGGTGGCGCGCAGCGCTTCAGCAATCCACTGCGCAAGCCGCTCCGCATACCAGCCAGAGATCGGGTGGCGCGGTAATGGTTTGGCGGCGGTTGAAGTTACTGCCGTTTGGCGGAACGGAGCATGCGCATCGATCGACGCCACGTTATGTAGCTCGCCGGACGCGCGTGCGGCTGCATGTGCACAGTCTTCCCGCGGCTCCTTCACCAGCACAGAAGTTCTCATCGCGGTCCTCCCGCGACCAGAGTCGGTTCTTGGGAGTGTGACGGCAACGCTTCGCCACGGTCGTCATCACCGGCGTAGACAGCCGCTGACGAAGCACCAAATCTCAAGATGCGTCGCGGGTGGAAATCGCGAAAGAAGGCGCGCTCTCGCGTTGGGTTCTGCGTTGTTCCCTGATTGCCCACCTCGTCGTCAAACGCCCGATGCCGTCGCCAGGCTGCACGGAGAGCCTGGCACAATCGCCAGCGACGCGCGCGCGATCGAAACGGTGCGCAGACGACCTCGGCTGCAATCCGTAGCCCGATGCCAGCCATGCCCCTCAAGACGTGCAGCGGGTGTCGCAGATGTTTCCGCTGGAAGAGCAGTGTGTTGCGAAGCGCGAGGGCATCGCAGCCGGCCTCTCCAAAGGACGCTCCGAACGTGGCCGCTCCGATGTGATAGGCGACAGCAGCGGGCACGTAGACTCCATGATACCCGGCCAGGTAACCCCGATACGCGAAGTCGAGATCCTCGATGCGGCCGGGAAGGTAGCGGGGGTCGAATCCGCCTAGTTCGACAAACGCCGCGCGGTCGACGGCCAACACGGCGCCGGCAGAGGCGGTCAATCCAGACTCGTGTATTCCAGGTCGATGGCCTGGGAAGAGCGCGGTGGCCTGCACCAGTCCCCAACGCCAGCGTACCGCCGTGCGCAGCCCTTCGTAGGTGACGCCATCACTGCGCCAACACTGCGGAGCCGCAAACAAACAGCTTCCGCCGCGACTCACGCCGTCGGCCACAAGTGGCGCGACAAGGTGATCGACAGCCGGTGTGGCGAGTTCGACGTCGTTGTTGAGCAGGATCGCGACATCGCCGTCTAGACGGGCGAGCACGTGATTGAACGAGCACAGCGCCAGATTGGTCGAGACATGAACATCGACCTCAGGAAACTCGCACGCCAGCCAACTACGCGAGCCGTCTGTCGAGTTGTTGTCGACGACCGTCACGCGGCAGCGGTGCTGCGAGTGGGCTGCCGCCGCCACGATTGAAGGCAGACAGCGAGCCAACAGGTGCCGGCCGTTGTAGTTGAGCACCACAAGATCGACGATCATCCGTGACCTCTCTCGCGGCGCGGCGAAGCATCAAGGTGATAGCAGCGCGCTTCCTGATGCGACTCATTCGCGGACTTCAGCGCGGGCGCGCGGGCCGCAAAGTATGACCTTCTAGGCGAAGTGGTCAAGACGATCCGTGAAGCAACCGCGATTTCGCCGGGCGGTGGTCGTGCCCAACTAAGAGTCGATTGCGGAAGTGGCCCCGACGGCGGATGATGTTGCCGGCACAGCGCGCGTCGTGGATGCTAGCTCGTCGGCCCGTTTGACTGGGACGCTGTACCAGCGGCCCTCCCGGTAGATCAGGTCGTGCCCGGGCGGTGGCTGAAACCACCGCGCGAATTCGCGCTCTGCAGACTCATCGCGCAGCGCGCGACTCAGCCTTGCTGCGGCAACCGCGACTGCTACCGCTGCCAGAATGGTGGCGGTTGCACGGCCGAGAGTGAGGCCAGTGTCGTCAAATAGGTGAGTCGCAACCGACGCGCCAGTCACAAGATTCATGACGACGTGAGGCTCGCAGGCTTTCGCGAATAGCCAGCGGACGAGTCGCCACAACGCACGTGGCCGCTGGGTTGCCGCTGCCGGGGCGAAACCGCCCGCACCTCGGACGCGCAGTTCACCCTGCACCCATTTCAGTCGCTGAATGAACGCCTTGTAGCGGGCATCGTGATGGACGCCGATCGTCAGCAGGCCCATCGCCCAAGCCAGCCCGACGAAGAACCACAGTGGTTCCGCTCCCCACATACTAAGACCAAAGCCGATGCTGCACGGCACCGTGACGTTGACCAAATGATGCATCAAGTAGTCGAACGTGACGCCATCGAGCGACGCACTGCCGTGCAGCCGAGCGAGTTGTCCGTCAACGTGATCGAGCAGATACCAGAGTTGCCAGAGCACCGCGCCGACCATCCACCCCCACGTGCTGCCGGTCGCAAATGCCGCGCTCGATGCCAAAGCAGCAAACAGCGCCGCCAGCGTCGCCGCATGGGCGCTCACAGGCCAAGGCGCGATGACCCAGGTGATGCGCAGCGCCAAGGGCCGCGCAATCCGCCTTGCCATCCAGTTGCCGAAGTGATCGCCCGCCGGCTTGCCGACGCGACGCCTCAATTCGTCGAGACGTGGTCTCCCTTGTCGATGGGGAACCGTGGCAATCGTGTCGAAGTCACTCACTTCAACCATTCTCCGCGCCAACCGCCACGGTACCAGAGCCAGGAACACGAGAACGCCCAGCTCGCGGCGACGAAGAGCGAGCTCCTGATTGCTTCCCAGCCGCGAACGTCGCTCGGGCTTGCACCTGCCAGTCCGCAGGCGATCGCCAGGGGGAGCCCCAACGCCAGAGCGATGGCGCCGCAATGTAGCCATCGGGCTGACCAGGCCAGGTGACGCCAGAATGAGCA
This sequence comes from uncultured Planctomycetales bacterium, assembly GCA_938003525.1. Taxonomy (GTDB): domain Bacteria; phylum Planctomycetota; class Planctomycetia; order Pirellulales; family JAEUIK01; genus CALKYM01. Next base: position 20,886 of record CALKYM010000253.1, read on the forward strand.
GCGGATCACGACCACCGCGTAACCGACTTGTGCCGCGGCCACGGCAGCCGCGATGCCGCCAAGCCCGGCACCCATCCACGCGGCGAGAGGCACGGTTACAAGCGCAACCGCCAATCCCATACACGCCGCAAACAATGCAACGTTTTGCCGCCCCGTTACCACGAGGATTTGGCTTCCCGGCAGCGCGCACGACATAGCCGCCACACCAACGACCAGCCACACGATGGCGACCAATCCGGGGACATAATCAGGCAAGAACCATGCCAACAAAGGTGGGGCTAAGACGATTGCCAGACTGCAGGGCAGAGAGAGCACTGCCGCTTGCAGCTCAGCGGCGCGGGCCGCCAAACGGGCCACATGTTTGGCATCGGGGTTCTGTCCGAACGCCTCGCCGTATCGCGGCCCCAAAGCTGTACCCAACGTGTTGGCCAGACCGTACAACTGGCCGCTGACGAGCAATGCGACGGAGTAGCATCCCAGTTGCCATTCGCTCTCCGGCAAGAGAGCGAGAATCACGACGCGATCGAGCGTACGAAATGACGTCGTGACCACGCCAGCCGCGACGATGGGCAAGCCGATGGCAATCAACCGCAATATGCGGCGCCCATCCCATCGCCAGCCAGTGCGCTCTTCTCGCAAACTGCTGACTAAGCCCACGACGATCAACGAGACTAGGATGGCACCGCCGAGTAAACCGGCCAGGCCAAAACACCATGCTCCCAATACGCACAGAACCAGCGTCAGCAACGCTTCCATCAAACCGAGTCGCGCAGTCGCGCCGAATCGCTGCTCTGCCCGCCAAATCGTAATGTGATAGGTGATGAACCGCTGCACGATGCAGAGCACAGCTGCCGCGCACAATGCCACCGCCCAAACGGCCGAGCGTTCGGTCGACCGTGACCACGCCACGCCTCCAGCGACGATGAGTGCGGTGGCATACAAGCACGTGCTGACCGCTGTGAAGCTGAACGCAGTTTCGACGTCGCACCGTACATTGGCGGGTCGGCCGCGACCTTTGGCGATGGCTACCTCGCGGGCTGCGGCTTTCGAGACCCCCAGATTGGCAAAACTGCCGTAGTCGATGGCCAGTCGCACTGCCTGCCAAATGCCAATCAGCCGAGGAGCCAACAGCACACGCAGTGCCAGGCTGGTGATAGCGCCGAGAACCTGCCCGACAAGTGTGGCACCAACCAGCACTCCCCAGTCTCGCACCAGCCGCCGCCAGCCGGTCGCCGGCGCAACCGAGTCGCGAAGCGTGGTGCGAGTCGCCGCAAGGGTGATGTCTGATGCCATGGTGAAACAACGTCGATGAACTCTGCATTTGTGCCCGGCACGGGGACGATTGCCACCTGCGGTGCAGCCGCGGGGCAGAAAACCCGCGCACTCTTATGCTGCTGCGTGCACTGAGGTGTCGGTCGTTGAAGGAAAGTTGAGTATCTGCTGCGGCTGTACATCGCGATCCACGTCCCGTCGGAGCAACTCGCTGATTTGGACAGTGGCCGGACGATACAGGTGGCCGAATACATGCGGATCGGCTTTCACGTGCGATGCGTGGGCCGGTTCGCAGGCTTTCGCGAGTAGTGATTCGATTTCACTCGCAGCGCGCGCTGTGCCCAACATGCCCCAGGTGGCGGCAGGCAGCATGTTGCCGGAGCCGGCGGGCAGCACCTGTATGGCGGGGACGCCAAAGATGGCTGCTTCTACTCCGGCACTGCTGCCGAGGCTCACCGCACAGTCCGCCTTATTCAAGAGTCGTTCGAGCGTGGCTTGTCGTACGATGCAGGCGTCGAGCTGCGGATGGGCAGAGAGAGCTCGCCGCACCGCCGTTGTGTCGGGTGCGCGCGGGTGAAGTTTGATTGTCAGTCGGACATTCGGTCGTTTTACCGCCGCCGCGAGTACTGCATGCAGCATGTCCGCGTAGGTCTGCGACGTCTTGTGGTACGTGACCAGTTCGGGTCTCTCGTCGCGGGGCGGAGGCACGAGAAACACGACCACATGCCGCATCTCCGAGGGAATTCGCCGGACAACAGCGCAGCGCGTGGCATCGAGTCGATCGTGCCAGGGCGAACCGGTGACGACGATCCGCTCGGCGGCGACTCCCCATCGCTCGAGTTGCCACCGTGAAGTCTCGCCCCACGCGCAGATGCGATCGGCGGCGAGCGGCACCAAGCCACACCTCACCCCCGGCGCCGAGTTCTGCACCACGAGCGAATGCGCGCCGAAGCGCTTGGCCGCGGCCACAGCGATGCGCTTGAGCGGTGTGGCGTCTTCATCGATGACTAAGTGCGTGGGCCGGATCGAGTCGAAGTGGGCGGCCGTTCGTTCGAAGAGCTGCGTTTGCCGGGCACCGTGCTCTTGTGCCGCCTGTCGCAGCCAAGCCTCGATGCAGGGTTTCAGAGAAACGCCACGCACGGTCAGGCGTTCCCGATTCTCCAATCGACTCATCCCCAAGGGCAGCAGATTGGCGCCGCCGCGCTCAGCTTCGCAGATCAGTTGCCCCACACCATGCCGTTGCCACCGGAGCCAACTTCGCACGGCCAATCGATCGTAGAGCCACCAAACCGCAGCGCCATCGTTGATGAGTTGGTGGCAAAGCGGGTCGAGAATTCGCGGATTGCCGCAGAGGATCACCCGCGGCGAGGATTCGTTCGAGGACCTGTCTGTTCGGTCGGTCCATTGGTGCAGGGCCGTCGCCCAGCGGCGCCAGATGCTGTTCGACGGGTGTGCGACAGGCGCAGGCGGCTGGCTATCATGCCACCGAATCTTTCCCGGCAATCCGTGGAGTTCAGCAAGGCGCAACAGCATACGCACGTAGTCTTCGTCCCTGCCTCGCGCGGCTTGCAACTCGTATTCCTCTGCCGCCGGCAACACGCCCGCTTCGAACGCAGCAATTAATCGCACGAGCTTGACGAGATAGTAGCGCAACCGCAGAGCATTGACGTAAGCCACACTCACGTGGGCTTGACCGTTTTGGGCTGTTGCCGCGTCGAGCCCACTGATCTGCGCCGCGACCCGCTGCGCTTCTTCGTCGACCCAACCGTGGCGCGCGTCGATCAATCTGTCGAGCGATAGGCGCTTCGAGGAGCGCATCTCATAGGGCCAGTCACCTTCGAGAAGCAAGCCAGGCTCTTCACCACCGGATAGCCGGGACTCGTGGCCCGCAACCAATTCATGGCGGGCAAAAATCAGTAGTCGCATGGCTCACCTGCTGCGTTGTCTCGCGTGGAAGAAACGGAAGGCAATCGAAAGGCCCACGCGCTGCTCATCCGGCGCCCCCAGCACCTAGGCAGCAGCCGACGGGCGAGACGCTTGTGCGGCGAGGCCGATCAGTTCATCCACGTGCTGCACGACGCAATCTGCAACTAGAGCCGTTTCCGGATTGAAGGCAACGGTTTGCATTCCAGACAGCTGAGCCCCGGCGAGATCACTGGCGCTGTGGCTGACCATTGCCACGAGATCGGGTTGCACCTGCAGCGCGGCGAGCACGGCTCGGTAGCTCGCGGCGGCAGGTTTTAGACTGTTCAAGTCTCTTGAACAGAGGACGCAGTCGAAGTGGCAGGCCACACCGAGCCGCTCTAATCGAGCTCGCAAAACGTCGGCGTCATCCTCGCAATCGGCGAGGACGGCCAATTGCAGACCGTGTTTCTTGAGTGCGGCGAGCGTGCGGAGCACACCGGGAAACAGGCGTGTCGTCGCTTCCCAAGTACGGCGCCGCGCGACGCTCGCAGCAAGAATTTCGCCAGCCTGACAGCTTGCCAATCCACGAGTTCGCAAGAATGCTTCCAACACGGTTTCGCGGTCGGACTCGCCGCACTTCACGGCGGGACGGAACTCGTTCTCCCAGATCGCTCTCAGCGGTTCGATCGCGACTCCACAGCACGGAGAAGTGACGTGCGCCAGCCATCGCCCGCAATCGGAACCGTCGTATAAGACGTTCTCGACTTCGAAGACGATCGCCTGCAGGCGAGTGGCCGCGCGAGTGGATGGTGATTTCTGCCCTCGTGCCGTGGGGCGCCGAGAAGCTGCGGTACGCAACTCTTTGGGCTTCCCATCACCAGCGGTTGCAGCGCCATCGGGCGACGAGTCGCCACGCGAACTGCCCATGCTCTTGGAATCCTTTCCGTGCCGGGCGAGGCCGTACTACGCTCGATCGGTTGTTCCGTGTTCCAGGCGATTCAGTTCAGCCATCCGCTCTCGCAGAGCCGGTTGCTGTTCGAGCAGGCCCGCTATTCGTGACCAGTCGAGCTCTTCGGCCCCCAGCGCCTCGTGAATCAGGTGTGCGCAGTCCCAATCTTCTCCGGCGGCGACCGCCAATCGCACATCCTCGCGATCCATCGCCACCGGTAGCGGGATCATCCGCAACTGAAACCGCTCCGGATGCGCGCGAATGAATCGCGTGATGTCTCCACGATCTACCGCATCGGTTGCTTCATACTCGGCGACGCGAAGGGCGTCTGCACGGCACCATTCAGCGCACAGGCCCAATGAGGCCAACACCGTCGGACTCCCGCTGCGCGAACAGTAGCTAATGTAGTCGCACTGCCGATGTTCTTCGGCGGTGGTCACGAGGCGGTCGATCAGAGCCGGGTCGAGAAAGGGCGTGTCCGCGCCGACGCGAACAATCGCATCGGGTTGAAACTGATCGAGCGCTGCCGCGCAGGTGGCGAGGCAGTCCGTTTCCTCGGTCCAGACAATTGGGACATCGCTTGGCAAGCCCTCCGCGGCGCGACGAGCATCGGCAGCCTCGGGCAGTGTTACGACGACTCGGTCGAGACGCTGTGCATCGGTCGTCTGCCGAACGACCCATTCCAGGAGTGTACGACCGGCGAGCCTGCGGTCGGCGTGCGCGCGACGCCACGCGGACTGTCCGCCAAGTTCTACGACACCGAGGGTAAACGTCATCCTGAACGGCCTTGGCTTCGATCCATCGTCCCCTGTCAGGCAGCAAGAGCGATACACTTCGCCGCTTCCCAGTCACGGCCGAAGTCTAACTCTGTTCGCCAAAAAGCGTCAATGCGAACACTTCGCTGGCAACTGCTATCAACCGCGTGCGCCGGAAAGCAGACAACAGCGATTGGTGAGCGTCCACGGGCACACTAGAATCCCAGCCCACATTGCCGCGCAACCGCGATTGAGCCGGCATTTGCAAGGATTGCCCGATGCCAAGATTGCTCATTTCAGGCACCGACACGACGCTGGGCTCGAATTTGAGCGCCGCGCTGGCCGATCGTTGCGATCGACTCGAATCGCCACTTTGCCGCGCCACAAAAACCAGCCGCAGCACCGCCGGGAATCGCGATGCACGCACCGCTGAGGTGGCCGAACAAACATGCGAATTGAAGCCCGACTGGATCATCCATTGCGGTGCGACGGCCAACAACGCTTGGGAAGCAAACACTCCAGACTTGGACGAGCGTCCTAGGCTTGCCGGTTTCATCGCGACGACCAAACGCATGGCGACGAGATTGACTGTCGTGACCAGCGATGCTGTCTTCGCGGGCCCGCGTCTGTTTCACGACGAGTCGTCACCGCGCTCGGCACGCACCACACCGGGCATGGCATGTCGCCGCGTCGAAGACTACCTGCGCGGGCACGATCTGTTGCACGTTCGGACACATGCCTACGGCCTCGCTTTAGCCGACGACGCGGCGAGCTTCGCTTGCCGCACTTGGGTCGCGCTTCGCGATGGCTACTTGCCGGAGTGCGACAGCTTTCGACACGCGACACCCATACTGGCGCATGACCTAGCCAACTTATTGTACACGGCGTTTCTCAAAGACGTCCGTGGTTGCCTGCATCTCGCAGGTGCCGAGCGCACGAACCCTGCTCGATTCGCGCTCACGCTCGCCGATGTTTATGGTGCTCGCCCGTGGCGCGTCGTCGGCGAGTCGCGCGGGGCGGATCAACCGGGTATGCCGCCTGAGACATCGCTGGCGACGCGACGCGCGCGTCGCATACTGGGCGTCCCAATGCCACTCTTGATCGATGGCCTCACGCGATTCGCCCAACTGGCGGGCGACAGTCTATCTCAGTATGTGCCGACTTCCCTACTCACCAAGGTCGGCAGAGCTGCCTGAGTCTACGATGCGGGCGGGAGTCCCAACGCGGCGAAGATGCGTTCGTCGCGCAGGCCGTTCGCGATGAATTGGGCTCCGCTGAAGTCGTGGTCGATGCTGTGTTCCGTTGGAACAGCGACGGTGTAGGCGCCGGCGGTGACGGCGGCACGACAACCGTTCTCGCTGTCTTCCAGCACCAGCATTTGACCAATGTCCACGGCGAGCTTTCGCGCGGCAGCCTGATAGATGTCCGGATGGGGCTTGCCGCGCGGCACGTCCTGCGCCGTGAGCAAGAACTCGAACCGCGTCACGAAGTCGAATCGACGCAATAGCTCCAGCGCGATTTGCCGCCCGCTGCTGGTAGCGATGGCTTTGGGAATGCCCGCGGTCTCGAGAGCGGCCAACAACTCGAAGAGCCCAGGCATAGGAGCCAGCCGCCCGTCGAGGAGCCCTGCAAAGATGACGTCCGATTCGCGTGCCAGATCCTCAACCGATTCGTCCAATGCGTGTTCTTCGACGAGTAACTGCAGCGCGTCGTCGCCCGGCCGGCCCATCATCGCGCTCATCAGTTCGCGCGTCGCCTCTCGGCCCCGCCGCCGCAACAACTCTGCCCCGACCTCGTGATAGAGATCTTCGGTGTTGAACATCAGGCCATCGAGGTCGAACACGACGGTGGTGGGGTGACGGGTGCGGGACATCGCGGTGGTGGGTTCCTTTGACGTTTTCTGTAGTGGGCAATCCTGGATTGTATACACGTACGAGGGTGCCGTACTGCGTTGCTACGGCCGCCGCCGTCGAACAGAATGGCGCGCAGATGCGCTTCCTGCCAGCGGCGATGTTGTCATGACGCAGTTTATGAAAAATCTCTTGTGGCATCGTTCTTCACACCGCCGCGGGTGCGAGTGCGCTCGTGAAACGATGTTTCGCGGGCTTACGTTACTCGCGGCGATCGTAGCCCTGCGGCACGCCGCCGCCTTAGCCGCGGACGTGGGGCCGGCCGCCGCAGACCTTTTGCCGGCTACGACCGCGCTGTTCATCGAGTGCGCTGACTTGTCGGACGCGTCGGACATCTTCATCTGTTCTACGATGTCGACATTCGGTCGTCGCTCAGGAAATGCGTCCGAACTACAAGCCCGGCCCGTCGTGGCGATGGATGCATCATCGCGCGGGGCGGTGCTCCTGGTGCCACGCCCGTCGAACGATGGCCGGCCGATCTGCGTGCTGTGGGAGCAGCTTGCGCGCACAGTTGGAGGTATCGGAAGTGAACTCGGGTGGTGCGAAGTGCTGGAGCACCGCACACCGGAGAGCCGTGATTCCTCGACGGTCGTCGAGCTCCGCGTTGGTCGAACGAGCTTGGTACGTGGGTCGTCGTGGTGGGCGCTAGTTCGCGGGCGCGAGTTTGCGGCGGAGATTGTCGACCGCATGCGGAACCCGGCGCAGGAGAATTCGCTCAACGGCGTGGTTGATTTCCAACGCGCTTGGGAGGCCTTGCCCGATCGACGTGCAATCGCGGCTTGGGCAGTGCCAGATGCGCTTGGCTGGCAGAGCGCACGCTTACCGTGGAGCCTCGCGCCTCGGCTTCCGGGTGGAGACTCAGACCAGATAGTGCGCGACTTGCGAGTCGCCTCTGAATTGATCGTCCAGGTTTCGCCCGGAGCGCCGCGCTTCATGGCGGCCGCACTGCGTCTTGACACGCATCCGCCTGAAGTGTCGATCGTACTGCCAGACTCCGCCAAGCAACTCGCGACGGCTCTGCGATTGCTGTCAGCACTGGAAAGGGCAGGCCCTGCGCCGCGGCCGCTTCTTCCTCGGCAGACATTGCTCTCATTCACCACCGCTGTGAATCAAGAGTTCGCGCGCCAAGCCAGCGAGATATTGCTTGACGGCGATGCGTTCACCGAGACTGCGCAAGCAAGCCCGCAGTTGGTGCTGCTGATCCGCGCGGTCGTCTTTGCGGCGCAGACTGCACAGCAGATGGAACCGGGCCTGCAAGTGATTGTCGCCCGCTCGCGTTACAGCGGAAGTGAGAATGGCGCCTCGCCATCGCGCGTCCCCGCGGTGGCTGTCGTATTCGCACCGAAAGAGCCGCGCAAGATGCGGCTGGCGTACCAACTCGCATTCATTGGCGGAGTCAATCAACTCAGCCAGGTTCTCCAGCAGCAGGGTGGACCTCGCCTCTCGCTGCGCAACCGCCGTGTCGGAGCGGGACAGATGACTTCGGCGTTGCCCATCGCGGGTACGTCAACGGGTCAGCTCGCGGCGCTGACAGAGGGGTTTTCGCCCACGATCGCGACGCTCGAGAAACGATTTCTGTTTGCCACATCTGTGGACCTTGCTGAACGCTGTGCCGAGCTGGCCGCCGAGGAGCCATTCGATTGGGCTGAGGCTCCTCTGCGAATCGACTTCGGCCTCACAGCTGCGGCTCAGTTCGCCTTGGATGGCTATCAGTCGTTCGTGCGTTCTCGGCGACGGTCGGAGTCAACCAGCCTGGGCTCCATGGCTGATCTCGCCGTCACCGCGGCGCGAATCGGATTGGCCCTAGCCCCGGCCCCGATGGCCGCGATCGAGTTGCCGACGTTCCGCGCGCCGTTACGGCTGAACGTCGTGACCATCGACGAGCAGCGCTGAGCAGCACGAGATCGGCGGTCAAACCTCGGTCTCTCGCTCATCATCGAGCGGCAACTCGGTTGCTTCGCGGAGCACGGCAGCTACTTCGCCCAGCATCATTCCCGTGGCTCCCCAGATGCGGTGTTGCTGCCAGTGAAAATGGGGGGCCCGAAACTTCAGTCCACGGTGCTGGTGTTCATGCTCGCCCGAATGCGCGGGATCCAGCAGGACAGTGGCGGGTACTTCAAGCACTTCGGCCACCTCTATCGGATTGGGGCGAATCTCGGGCCGGCTGCTGGCGATGGCGAGCCAGGGCGTGACATAGAAGTCGGTCACGAAGAGATACAGCGGTGTGAGTTGGCCCAGTAGCTCGACGGCGGCCGTCGCGATGCCGAGCTCTTCCTCCATTTCGCGAAGCGCCGCCTCCGCGCTCTGTTCACCCGGTTCGATCATCCCGCCGGGAAAGCTAACCTGGCCGGCGTGGTCGGCCATGGTATCGGGGCGCAGCATGAGCGGGAGGTGCCACGCGTCCTTGTGTGGGTATAAGAGGGCGACGACCGCGGCTTGGCGAGCTGTTGGTGGTGGCGGCGCATAGTGACGGCCGTAACTTAAGTCGGGCTCATAGAGCCGCTGCGCTGCTGCGCCGGGAAGCGGCGCGTTGAGACGGCGGACGAGTCGCTCTTGCAGTCGCGGGTCGTTCACAGACGTTGTTCCTAAGTGTCGTCGTTCGCACGGGCCTCTTCTTCGCGCTGCCGCAGTAGCCTCCGCAGGACCTTACCGCTTTGCGTCTTGGGCAGTTCGGGCACGAACTCGACGCGACGCGGGTACTTGTACGCCGCAGCGTGCTCTTTCACCCAATTCTGCAACTCGACGGCCAATGCATCGGACGGTTGATGTCCATCGCGGAGTACGACAAACGCTTTAACGACCGAACCGCGCAGCGCGTCGGGACTGGCCACAGCGGCCGCTTCCAGCACCGCGGGATGTTCGGCCAGCGCCGCTTCGACGTCAAAAGGAGAGATGCGGTAGCCGCTGGCCCCGATCAGATCGTCGCTTCGCCCCTTGAACCAGAACCGCCCTTGATCGTCCTTGGCGAGCACGTCACCCGAGAAGTACCACTCACCGCGAAAGACGTCAGCCGTTTGCTCGGGCTTGTTCAAATAGCCCTGCATCATGCCGGGGTGTGTCGAGCGGCGAACGCAAAGTACGCCTTCTTCGCCGTCGGGAACTTCTTGAAGATCCTCGTCCATCAGCTTGATTTCGCAACCTGGGCCTGGCCAGCCGCAACTGCCGGGAATCGATTCGAAGCCGGCGTGATTGAAGCAGTAGACCATGCATTCGCTCATGCCGATGCCGTCCAGCGGCAGGAACCCCAAGCGCCGCTGAGCGTCTTCGGCCGTGTCGGCGGGCAGAGGCTCGCCAGCACTCGTGCCGTGTCGTAGCGTCTGCAGATCGGCTTCCTTTACCCGAGGGTCGGCGAGCAGCATCCGATAGATGGTGGGCGTGCCCACAAAGTTGGTAATGCCATACTTCACGACTAGACGAAACCACGCTCCTGGGTCGAACCGCCCATCGACGGGATGGTATAAGACAATCGAGATTCCCCGACGCATGGCGTACATGAAGGTTGATGCAACAGGCAACATCCAACCCATCTCGGCGGGGCAGGTGCACACATCATTGTCGCGGTAGTCGTGCCAGTAGCGAATCAGCGGTTCGTACGAAATTGGATAGCGGTGCATGTGCACTACGCCCTTCGGGTCGCCCGTCGTTCCAGACGTGTAGGCCAGAAATGCGACCTCGTCTTGAGCGGTATCGGCGGGCACGAAATCAGAGGCGTCGGTTCCCACGAGCGCGTTGAAATCGACCTGATCTTTGCCCAAGGCGACGTCGCCGTAGGGGACGGCGATGATGTGGCGTAGCGTCGGACATTGCGCCTGCGCGGTTTCCACCTCGCCGGCGAGCGCGGAAGTCGTCACCGCGGCGACGACTTCCGCATCACGCACGCGATAACCAATGTCCGCTGCGCGAAACAACGTGCTGCTGGGAATGAAGACCCCGCCCAGCTTCGCGACACCCAGGGCCGCGATGTAAAACTCGGGAAGGTTTGGCAGCCGCAACAGCACCTTCTCGCCGCGCTGTATGCCCAAACCAGTGAGACCTGCGGCAAAACGCGAGCTGGCGTCGTCAATCTCCGCGTAGGTCAGTTGACGTGCGGCGCCCGCGGAGTTTTCCCAATACAGGCAGACGCGATCGCCGCGACCCGCGGCGACGTTCCCCGCAGTGAGCGCCACGCCGAGATTGTAGCGCTCGGGGATGTGCGCCCACGGATCGGTTTCTCGCCAGAGCCGCTGGTACTCGGCGCGGGTGTGATGCGAACTCATGGCGGACCACCTCTGCGCTCGGTGTGAACTTTCGGCCAGCTACTCGCTGGCGCGCCTCGACTCACTGCGGCGCGACGTCAAACTCTGGTTAAAAGGACCGCTCGCCAGCCAGATCGTACACCGCGTAGGAATTATTCTGATACAGAAGCGGCAGAGCAACCCGCGGTTCAGCGCGGGCCACCACGTAGTCTGCCCCATAAACGATGCCCAGTTCACGCAATCGCGCAGTACCGAGCCAACCGAGGTCATTGCTTCGTCGTGGAGTCCCGCTCTCCGGGTGGACAGCATCCGGCGTTAAGGTTCCCAGTCGCGTCCACCAGGTCACGATGCTCTGGGCATCCTGTGGCAGGTCCTTCCAGTTGGCGACTTCCTCGCGACCGGTATGCCACTTGAAGGTTTGTTGGTAGCGGGGCGTAATCCATCGTGACTGCGGTGGTGTGTTTTCGACGATCCACTCACAGGCGGCTCGCCAGTCATCGATAACGACGCCACGCTCACCGCGTGGAGTGCGGACACTGGGTCGAAATCTACCTTCGTGCTCCAAGAGATGACCTACAACAGCAAGGATGCACACGACGAGCGCCGCTTTCGCGCCGCGGCGCCTTGCGGCGAGTCCATCCACCAGCGCGATCGTCACCAGTAGAGCAACTCCGACCGGCACCATCACGTCACTCAGACGAAACCAATACAGCCGCAGCAACTCGGCGCGCCAACGAGGGCTGCCTTCCAACAACTCGTCGATGAGTACGCCGCATAGAGCAATCACCAGCGATACCGCGACAAACGTTCGTAGCGGGCGCTGTCGCTTATCGGTCGTGACAAGAAAGCACAGGGCCAACCACACCAGGGAAAGTCCAGCGAAGCGTAAGACGTGCTCTGAGTCCATCCGGCTCGGTACAAGATGGTGCGGCAGTCGTTGGAAGACGTAGATCTCCCGCGCTGCCGTACGCACCGCAGGGTCAGTATTCGCATCCATCTCCAGCGCGGGTTGGATTCCCGCGGCGGCGATGGCGCTGGCGACGACAAGCACTGGCAACAACGCGATAGTCGGCGGCCGGTCTTCTGCTGGCCGCGCGTAAGCCACTACCGCTGCAGCGAAGCTCCAAAGGCCGACAATCGGGTGTAGCGCGCAGGCTCCGCCCAGCAACAGACACCCCAGTAGCCAACGCTGCCGGACGATCGACGCCAGGGCGGCGAACACCAATGCGTAGGCGAATCCCTTCGCTTCGCAGCCACCGATGACCCATTCGCCCGCCATGTGGAATCGCTCGCAGAGGGCGACGAACAATCCGGCGGACAACACGGCCATGCCGCGTCGTGGCACAAGTGCCCACGACAGCCGCTGCCAGGCTGCGGCAATCGACAGCCACGTCACCAGTCGCCCAATCCATGCCGCGACGGGCAAAGGCACTAGAGAAGTGACCCAGCCGAAAATCACGTAGAAGACGCGATGCGCATCTCCCGATTCGAGATAGAGGTCGCCGGCCGCCCACTCAGGTTGCCAGTAATGGCGGGCTTTCGTGAGATAGGTGGCCTCATTGACTTCTGGCGCGGCGAAGGGGCAGGCGGCGATGAACACGCCGACAATGAGCGCCGTTTCGAACCAGCCCCAGCCGAACTGACGTATTCGCTCCCGCGAGTCGGCAGCGCGCGGTGGTGGGTTCACGGGATCTGCACTCATTCGGCGACTGGCATGTTGCGACACGCAGCGCGGGGCTGGCTGGTTTAGCCTAGATGGTGCTACCCGAAGCGCGTAGAGCAGCGCGATGCGGTGGTCCGCTCGCCTCCTCTGTGGCCCCTTGCAAGTGCAAGATTGCGGGCCCTATATTCGGGCACTTCGGTCGTTCCAGGTGCCGGGTAGGTCATCGGTGCCGTGGTGGCGGTGCCGTGGGGTGACCATATCGGAAGCGCGCAACATCTCTATCACTTGCCGCGACACGCCTCGCGCGGGCCTTCAGCTCCTCGACTTTTCAGGACAAAACAGGGTGTCAACCGCTACTCCGGGACTAGCTCTCCGCTCGGCGGTGGGCAACAAGACGCTCGCGGTGCCCGGGGCCTTTAATGCGCTGACCGCGCGGTTGATTGAGCGTGCCGGCTTCGGCGCGGCCTATCTTTCCGGCGCTGCGTTTTCAGCAGGCACGCTCGGGATACCGGATATCGGACTGTTCACGCTGAGCGAGCTGGTTGAAGAAACGCGGCGGCTCACCCGGAGCGTCGAGATACCGATCATCGTGGATGCCGACACAGGATTTGGCGAACCGATCAATGTTGCCCGCACGGTTGCCGAGCTGGAAGCCGCCGGCGCCGCGGCCATTCAGCTCGAAGATCAGCAGCTACCGAAGCGGTGCGGACATCTCTCCGGCAAAACACTCGTCAGCGTCGAAGAGATGGAAGCCAAGATTCGCGCGGCCGCCCAAGCGCGGCGCGATCCGGATCTTGTGATTCTCGCTCGCACCGATGCCCGCGGCGTGATGGATCTCGACGCGGCGCTGGATCGAGCACACCGTTACGTCGCAGCCGGCGCCGACTGGATCTTTCCCGAAGCGCTAGCCGATCGTGACGAGTTCCGTCGTTTCGCGGAGCAAGTTCAGGTTCCACTGGTGGCCAACATGACGGAGTTCGGGAAGAGCCCACTCATGACGCTCGACGAGCTGAGCGAACTTGGCTACGCGGCCGCCCTGTTTCCCGTCACGCTCTTGCGGGCGGCTATGCACGCCGCTGAAGAGGCGCTGACGGCGATTCGTCGCGACGGCACACAAATTTCACTATTGGATCGCATGCAGACGCGGCAGCGGCTCTACGATTTGCTTGGATACACCGACTACGAAGCCCGCGACCGGGCCTATTTCAGCGGAGAAGCCGAATGAGCGAACCGATTTACAGCCCCGGCCTGGAAGGCGTCGTAGCGGGCGAGACGGCCATCAGTACCATCACCGGCGGATTGCAGTACCGTGGCTATTCGATTGAAGATCTGGCCGAACATGCCACGTTCGACGAAGTCGCCTACCTGCTGTTGCACGGCTCGCCGCCGAATCGCGCCGAGCTCGACGGGTTCAACAAGCGGTTGGCCGAAGCGGCCCGCGTGCCCGCAGCGGTGATCGAGTTGATTCGCGCCATTCCCGAGTCGGCTTCGTTCATGGATGTCATGCGAACCGGAGCGAGCGCGGTGGCTCATTGGGATCCGGAGGTCGGGGACAACAGCCACGAGGCGAACCTTCGTAAGAGCGAGAGGCTCACGGCCCAACTGCCGGTGGTGCTCGCCGCCCGCCATCGACTTCGTCAGGGGCTCGAGCCGATTGAATCCGATCCACAGCGGACGATTTCCGCCAACCTGTTATGGATGCTCTATGGCCAGGCTCCCTCGGAGCGTTCGGTCAAGTCGATGGACGTTTCGCTCATTCTTTATGCCGAGCACGAGTACAACGCCTCGACATTTACCGCGCGCGTGATCTGCTCCACGATGGCCGATCTCCATTCTGCGATCACCGGCGCCATCGGCGCACTCAAGGGACCGCTGCACGGCGGCGCCAACGAGCGGGTCATGGAGGTACTCCAAAAGGTTGGCACTCCAGAGAATGCTGAGCCTTGGGTCCGCGATGCGCTCGCCCGCAAAGAGCGGATCATGGGTTTCGGCCATCGCGTGTATAAGACGGGTGATCCGCGCGCACGTTGGTTGAAGTCGTTGTGTGGTGAGCTCGCCGAGGAGACCGGCCACACCGACATGGAGCAGATGGCCGAAACGATTGAGACGATCGTCACCGGCGAAAAGGGCCTGCCACCGAACCTCGATTGGCCCAGTGCGCGGCTCTACCACTACATGGGTCTGCCAGTCGATCTCTACACGCCGCTGTTTGTCGTCAGCCGCGTCACAGGTTGGGCTGCGCATGTCATTGAACAACTCGACAACAACCGCTTGATTCGACCTCGCGCGAACTACACCGGCGAGTTGGGCAAGAAATGGGTGCCGATCCACAAGAGGTAGCGGGGCACAACGCCGGGTATGCTCGCGGTCGACATTCGCGCGCGATTCATTTGTGCTTTCGCACCATGCGCCGCGGTTGAGTTTCCGAAGCGCCGTCGACCTCAGCCCTCAGGGCGGCGAGCACCTGTTGCCAATGCGCTTTCATTTCGGCGCGAGCTGTGGCGTCGTGCAGTTTCTCTTGATGGAAGCGTATTGAAGTCTTTCCTCCGCTTCCAGCGACCAGTGTGACTTGCAACGTGGAGGCGGAGTCCCAGTTTTTGGGATGCCAGGTGAGCCGTAAACGTTTGCGGGGCACGACGACCCGGAAAGTGCCACCAACGCCCTCGTGTGTCGTATAGCTTGATCCAACCTCGAAGCGTACTGCACGCGGAGTCGCGCCGAGCCAGAGGGTGGCGCCCCGGCGGCTGGCGATAAGTTCCCAGGCCTGGTCGATGTCGAGCGGCAAAGTGCTTTGTACGCCGATCTGAAAGCCGGTCTCGGCGGTCTGCCCGAGGACACGACGCTCGATCGCTTTCTCGTAGCCGACGGTGACCATTTGCCGCCACCAAGGGCTCAGCCCGTGCTTCTCACCGAGGTAGATGGCGATCTCTTTGTGCGGCCACTCACGAGCCCCAGCGCGATCGAGCGCCGATTGCCACTGTTTCCAATTGCGGCCGGTCGCCCGCTCGACTGCGGCGTCTGAAACGCCAGCCCTGACTGTGGCGTTGGGAGAGGATTTGGTCATCATCGGATCTCAGGCCCTTACCGCGTGCGCCGTGGCGCTAGAATGTTGTACTTGAGGCTCCGCAGCGCAGCCACCATGAACACGCCGACACATTTCTTGATGACCGCCGCGCTACGCAAAGCGCTGCCCGACTGGGAGATACCGCGCAGTGCCGTCTACCTGGGTGCGGTGGCGCCGGACGTGCCGCTGTACCTCTTGTCGTTCGGTGGGCTGGCCTACTACCAGGCGGGGTTGGGCTGGACGGGCGAGGCCGCCGCTCGCCACATCTTCGGGACGCTTTACTTTCGCGATCCCTGGTGGATCGCGCTGCACAACGCGTTACATTCGCCGCTGAGCTTGCTGGCGGGACTCGCGCTGACTGCGATGTTCACTCGCCGGCGACTGGTCGCGGCGCGGTGGTGTACATGGTTTCTCGCGGCTTGTCTGCTGCACTCCATCGTCGACATCTTCACTCACTACGACGACGGGCCAGTCCTGTTCTGGCCCCTCAACTGGAACTTCCGGTTCTCCAGTCCCGTCAGCTACTGGGATCATCAACACTACGGGAGCCAGGTTGCGATCTTGGAGTTACTACTTGATCTCGCACTGGTGGCGTACATGGTAGGGCCCTGGATTGCGCGCAAGGTACGGGGATTCCACGCGGTCGCACCATAACAGTGCTCCCGGCGAGTTAAGGAAATGTGCCCTATGCCTGCGATCGGAGAGCTGCCGACGTGATGCTCGAGCACCCAGCATGCAGTTTGCAAAAAGATGATGGGCACACTGCTGCAAACCGGATAAAACAACTTGCGATTTGTCATGCAGACGAACATGGCATTAGCCTGCAGTGCGCTGGTAAGATACTGGGCGTCGCAACCTTGCGGAAGGAGCAGAAGAGCGGGCTATCGACGCGATGTGTGATTGCTCGAGTCTCTCCGCGATTGGCGATCCTCATGAGTTGTCCATTACGAAGTGCCGCGTTGGGCTTTTTCTTGATCGTGCTCACGAACGACCTGGCCCGGGCAGGACTGATCCAGTCGTTTCAGCAGACGGGGCAAATCGGCGTGGAGATTGCTGCCGCGGCGGGCGGCAATCCCCCAATAACGCAACCGGCTGCCGGTTCGTTCACGCTTAGCAACTTCCTACCCGGGCAGGTAACCAAGGCCACGCTCTATGCGAACACGGTCAACTCTGCCCTGGGACTCGATGCCACGTTCGGCGGTGTGCCCGCCATACCGGCCGTGGCCGGCCCGTTTGCCAGCGACAACTCCGGCATCCTCACGACCTTCTATGGCTTTCAGTGGGATGTGACGAATGCCTTGATCCCGGGGCCGGGCACTTATAACTATGCCATCGGCCAAAACATGCAGCACAATCAAATCAGCGGCGTCGCGCTGATCGTCATCTACAACAATCCGGGAGGCCCGCTGCGCCAGATCACGATTGTTGACGGTATCCAATCGGTCGCGGAAAACGGCACGCCTGAAACCGAGTCGTTCAACTTGACGAACGTCGCGGCGGGCGCGACGCAGCTCTCGCTGTTCACGGTTCAAGACGACAACGCCGGAACGGGTGAGCAGATCAAGTACAACGGCAACCTGCTCGGCACGAATATCGATCAGAATCTGGGTCTGAACGCGAGCTTCTTACAGTTCAGCACGACTTCGTCGGCTGGTATCAACACCGTCGACCTAGTGAGCAGCAACAGCGGCGGGCCACTCGGCGTCGACAATTTCGGCTGGATGTTGACCGTCGCCGATGTCATCGTCCCAGAGCCGGGCGGGATCTCTCTCGCGGGCGCCGGACTTCTGACGTGGATCTTCTTTCGTCTGCGGCGTCGCTAGCAAATGCGAGCCCGGCTTCTTGCGTGATTTGGCGCTAGCCGGAGGGCTGGGCACGGCCCTCCTGAGTCACTTGCCCTAATGCCCTTCGCGACATGCCCTTCGCGACGGGGGGAATGGGGTTTGACAAACCACGCCCCGAAATACAATGTGACGCCAACGCTTGTCAGGCGTTGTGGCGGCCGGGGTCGCAGCGCAAATCCTCAACCAGCGACGCAGAAGGGACATCGTGTCGACAGCAGATCTAAGAAAAGACTTCCTCGCCTCGGTGGTCGTGTTTCTGGTCGCGCTGCCATTGTGCATGGGCATCGCCATCGCGTCGGGGGTGCCCGTCGCCGCGGGTCTGATCACCGGCATTGTCGGCGGAATCGTCGTTGGCACGCTGGCGGGGAGCCCTCTGCAAGTCAGCGGTCCTGCCGCCGGGCTCACCGTGATCGTCATCGAAGCCGTGCAGCGTTTCGGTCTTGAGACGCTTGGTGTCTTGGTGCTCATGGCCGGCATCTTTCAGTTGTTGGCCGGCTCGTTCCGGCTGGGGCAGTGGTTCCGCGCCGTCTCGCCCGCCGTCATCAAAGGGATGTTGGCTGGCATCGGCGTGTTGATCTTCGCCAGCCAGTTTCATGTGATGGTTGACGACAAGCCCAAGGGCAGCGGAATTGAAAACCTGGTTACGATTCCCCAGGCGGTGGCTAAAGGCATGGCGTTGCCGACCAACAGCCGTCCTGAGACGCGGCAGTTTCATAAGCGTCTCTTGCAGGAGGTCGGCGAGCTGCACCGCATGCAAGTTGACCTGCACGAACGTGTCGGCGAGCAATTCCCGCACATCCACGACGCGCGCGACGAGGAGAGCGAACCGCGACGTGACGCAGCGCGGAGCAACATCGCTCAATTCATGTCTGACCAACAGGAGATCTTGACCGGTCTCAAGTCGGTGCTGGAGAGCTTGCGGTCGGAGAAGCAGCTTGTGCGGCCAGGTCGAGCTGAAGCCGTTGAAGCGGCCGCAGAGGCCGCCAGCGCGAAGGCCCAAGACGCCATCGAGACGCTCGCCGATGGAGACCCTGCGAGTCTACTGGCTGCTCAGCAAGACTCTGTCGACGCACTGGAATCGCTCTTAGATGAGCTGAAGAATCATCACATGGCCGCCATGCTCGGTCTTGCAGCCATCGTCACGATCATCATCTGGCAATTCGCGCCGAAGAGGCTCCGTGTTGTTCCCGGGCCGCTCGTCGCCGTTGTGGTAGCGACCGTGATGGCGGCTTTGCTCACTCTCCCGGTGGTGTATGTCGAGGTACCGGACCGCCTCTGGGACGGCATCCATTTTCCTTCGCTGATGGTGCTCAGCGACACGAGCGTCTTTACGCTTTTTCAGACGGCCCTGCTGATTGCGGTGGTGGCCAGTGCTGAAACACTGCTCTGCGCTACCGCCGTCGATCAGATGCACAGTGGCCCACGCACAAAGTACGATCGCGAGCTGCTCGCGCAGGGTGTCGGAAACGTGATTTGCGGAGTGTTGGGTGCACTGCCGATGACGGGCGTGATTGTGCGCAGTTCTGCGAACGTGCAAGCTGGCGCGAAGACGCGACTGTCTGCGATCCTGCACGGTATTTGGTTGCTGATATTCATCGTTGCGATGGGAGGGCTGCTGCGGCAAATCCCGACCGCAGCCCTTGCTGCCATCCTGGTCTACACCGGATTCAAACTGGTCGACGTGAAAGCGATTCGGGGTCTGGCCAAGTATGGCTACAGCGAAGTTGCCATCTACGCGACGACGGTGGCGATGATCGTGATCACCGATCTCCTAACCGGCGTACTCGTAGGTATCGCCCTGGCCGCGGCCAAGCTGCTCCATACGTTCTCGCATCTGAAAACGAATCTGGATGTCGACCAAACCAATCAGTCGGCCGTGCTAAGTCTTCACGGGGCAGCGACATTCATCCGCCTGCCGGTAATCGCCGCCGAATTGGAAAACGTCCCTCGCGGCTGCGAGCTACACGTCGACTTTCAGCATCTCGACTACATCGACCACGCCTGTCTCGAGTTGCTGATGAACTGGGCCAGGCAGCATGAGACCACGGGAGGCAGGCTGACTATTGACTGGGAGTCGCTGCACGCTCGGTTCCGCTCAGCGGGTCAGCCGACGGGAGGCAATGGCGCGGACGTGGGTGCCGCACCATCGGATGGGGCCCGTCCAACTACTGCTTCGAGTGCGTCCTGACGCTCAGGCAGCGATATCCGTGGTGATCGATTTGCCACAATTGATCTGGCCCGATCCGACGTTCTTCCACACTCCGACCTGCGCCATGCAGTCCATAGCCGTCTTGCGGATATGTCATCGCCGACTACTCGTTTGACATCGCGATAACCGTCGCTAGACTGAGCCGCGCGAGATGCCGCTTCCGGGGGAAGGGGAGGTGGCTCAACAATTAGTAGACAGGCGACGCTAATCCAAAAGAGCTGAGTGGGTTCCATCGCTGCCGGCTACCGGCCGGAGCGAGATCCCGCCCAGCTCTTTTTTTGCGCGGATGGTTCGAATGTCTTTGCGTTACTACCGGGGGCAAACGACTCTTCGAGTGTGAAGATTGGGGCCTCGCATGATCGAACGGGATGGCGCTACCGAGTGGGCGCACGATTGCTGGTGCGGCGAGAGGCTAAGTAGGCGACTCTGCCGGCAATTCACCGCTGCGCTCGCGATCGTAGTTGGACTGCAGTTCGTTGTGGCTTGCCCGCTCCCGGCTCAGGTGTTGGGAAACGGCAGCTTCGAGACGCCCGCCCTGTCGCCCGGGCAATCGTTGGGTGGGATTGTCGGCCCCGATTGGGCGTTTCAGGGCGGCGGTATCACACACGACGGCTTCTTCCATCGCACGTTCGATTCTGCTCCGGACGGTTTGCAGCACGCGTACCTGCGCGACACGTCGCAGATGGAGCAAACCGTCAGCGGCCTGACGGTGGGCCAGACCTACCGTGTCGAGTGGTCGCAGGCATTCGCCGCTGAGTCCGGCAGCGGTGGCACAGCGCTGGCGGTGGAGCTGTCGTGGGCCGGCGACACGCAGGTGATCTTGCCGCACACGCTAGTTAACAACATCGATTGGGACGGGCGAAGCAGCGATGTCTTCGTCGCCCAAAGCGAGAGTTACACGCTCTCATTCCTCAGCGACGATGAGACGCCTTCCGGATACGCCACCCGCCAGGCGTTGATAGACGACGTGCGCGTCGTCCCCGTCAGTGCGCCCGCCGTCGAGCGTACGCACGTTGAACTGGACATGCAGTTGCTCGAAGGCAGCAGGATCGACCTTGAATTCATCTTGGGTGGCAACGTGCTGGAAGGCTCGCTGGGCGAAGATCTCGTTGGTCCGGTGAGCGTCAACTTCGATGCCATCTCGGGCGTTGGTGTGGTCGGCTGGCACTTCAATCCGGATCAGATCCGGTTGGCCCAAGACTTTGGCGGCCAGATCGATCTCGACATTCTCGGTACGGCCGATGTCTTGATTCGCGACGCGGCAGCCATCTTATTCAACATGGATGGCGCCGGCCCGCACATGTTGCACGTCGACGAGAGCGGCAACTTCCACATGGGGAGCACCTTTCTCCAGTTCGACGGCGAAGCCGACATCGACGTTGAAGGCCCGATAGCGTCCATCGTCGACGACCAGACGCTGTTACTGTCGGACGTCAATGCGGACGATTTGGGGAGCGAGTCGTTTGGGACGCCGATCACACAGATTGGCCACGTCGACTTCGACCCGACCGTCAACCCGTTCGAGTTCCTGGTGACACTCGACATGCCCTGGACGACGGTCGTCACCTTGGTGAGCGACCTGGACCTGGATTTGAAGGTGACCGGCAGGATCCTGGCTCGAGGGACCGTTGCGTTCGAAGCGCCCGAACCTTCGACTGGTTTCCTGCTGCTCAGCGGGACGGTTTGCTGCGCCTTCTGTTGGCATCGACGGCGACCTCGGCGCCGTCGTGAAGGCCCATGCGGCCCAGAGCCGCGCCGCAAGCTGCTCACGACACTCTGCGTGCTGGTCGCCGTGGGCATTCACGCGAGCACTGCGTTCGCGCAGACTATCAACAATGGCGGATTCGAGGCGCCGGAGCTCGAATGGAGGGAGTGGGTCGTCGCGCCAGCAGGTGCCGAATGGACATTCGAAGGCAGTGGCCACCTCAACCAAGGAGGAATCGTTCGCTCGTCCCAATTCTGGCCACACAGCGGTTTTGACCCGACACCGGACGGCCGCCAGCACGCTTTCTTGGCCGGTACTACGGTCATGTCGCAATCCATCAGCGGTCTGACCGTTGGCCAGGCATACCGCCTGGATTGGTTGCAAACATTCCCTTTTCACGATGACGGCGGCACCGCGTTGGCCGTCGAGCTTTCGTCGCCAGGCGACACGCAACAGATTCTCCCGTACACAATCGTTAACAACGTCGACTGGCAGCGGAGCGCAACGGACGTCTTCGTCGCGCAGAGCGAAAGTTACACGCTCTCCGTATTGAGCGATGGAACGCTTCCACAAGAAGTAGCGGGTCGCGAAACGTTGCTGGACGATGTACGAATCGTTCCCGTTGCTGACCCCGCTATCGCTCGCACGCACGTTTCACTCGACATGCAACTGCTGCCCGGCAGCCAAATCGATTTGTCGGTCGTGCTTTCGGGGACAACTCTTCCTGGTGGGCTGGGCGCAGATCTGCTCGGCCCGCTGAGCGTCGACTTTGACGCCATCTCCGGGACGGGCGTCGTAGGCTGGCACTTCAACCCCGAGCGGGTCCACCTCGCCAATGACCTGGCGGGCCAGATAGATCTCGACATTCTCGGTTCGGCGGATGTGCTAGTTGAGGATCCCGCCGCCATTCTCTTCAATCCCGAGGGGTCAGGGCGTCACATGCTGCGTGTTGAAGACGATGGACAATTCAATCTCGGCGGCACTTTCATGGCGTTCGATGGCCGTGCCCACATCGACCTCGAAGGTCCGATCAGTGCCCTTTACGAAGATCTCGACCTGCTGCTGTCCGATCTGGAAGCTGACGATCTGGGGACCGACCGTCATGGAGTTCCCGCAACACAGTTCGGTCAACTAGAATTCGATCCCACTGAAAATCCGAACGAGTTTCTGGTCACGGTCGACATGCCTTGGCATTCCAATATGATTCTGGCCGGCAATCTTGAGCTAGAGCTGCACATTTCCGCTCGAATCGTGGCACAGGGAACCGCCACCTTCACAGCTCCTGAACCGTCGGCAGGCTGTCTGCTCTTGAGTGGTTTTGCGTTGTTCGTCACCGCGCCGATTCGACGTAGGCTCCGGACGCGGATCAGTTCATAAACGGCGGTCAGCCAGTTCGGCCACTTGGCCCTCGTTGAGCCCGCTCCCACCTTTGACGAACCACTTGGCGGCCCATGGTGAGCCGGTGTATGATGTTAGCTCGTCTTGGGGGCGATGGGCCTCCTGTAGGTGTAAGTTGCGATGCGGAGCCAGATGATGGCCAAGAGACGACGGGTCGGGACGCGGAAGAAGAAGGATCCCATCTTTGTGGGTGGTGAGCGTCCGCGCCCTATGTGGATCGACTACAAGGACATCGACCTGCTTTCGAAGCTCACCACACGGCACGGCAAGATCACAGGCCGCCGTAAGACGGGCTGCACGGCAGTCAGCCAGCACGCCGTCAGCCGCGCCATCAAGCGGGCCCGCTTCATGGCTCTGTTGCCCTACGTCTCTGAATAGCAGTTAGCAAGTCGCACATCGGGCGCGGCCTGTATACCGCTCAACGACGCTATCGCGCACAGCGTCCCGTCTTGCCCCTCCGCCGTATGTCTCCCGGCGGGTTGACATCCGTTTTCTGATGCTTACAATCGCGGCCTGTCTTTGTGATACTGAGTCTCAATACAAGCATCGGACGCTATGGTTTCCCTGAATCCTTGCAACTGGTTCTCAAGTCGCTCCGTCTCCTCCAACGGGCGGCCGACTGAGGGGTTCACACTGGTCGAGCTGTTGGTCGTCATCGCCATCATCGGCGTGCTGATCGCCCTGTTACTGCCCGCAGTGCAGGCGGCCCGCGAATCTGCCCGACAGGGGCAATGCCGCAACAACCTGAAGCAGATTGGGTTGGCGCTGCACAACTATCAGGTCACCGCGGGCGTGTTCCCTCCGAGTCGCTGTGGTGTCGTGGGCGACGAAGGGGGCGACTGGTCGGCCCAGGCCAGGATTCTGCCATTCATGGAGCAGGGCAATCTGTTCAGCCAGGTCGACTTCCGCGAGAGCTACGCATCTGCAGAACTGGGCGACGGTTCACGCGTCCAGACGACCCGTATTCCGATGTATCTCTGCCCCGATGAAATCAACGACGAGCTGCGAGTTTCCGGCGGCGTTCCCAAGCATTATCCGCTCAGCTACGGCGTCAATCAGGGCATCTGGCTGGCTTCCGATCCGAAGAATCCATTGGCCGGCGAGGGGGCGTTCTTACCCAACCGCGGGCTGACTCCGGCGCACTTCATCGACGGCATGTCTAACACCCTCTGCGCAGCGGAGGTTAAGGGATATACGCCCTACTTTCGCAATGCTGGGCACGAAGCCCCAGACCCGCAAATGCCCGCCAGACCGGAAGACGTCGCTCAGCTCGGTGGCGATCAAAAGTTGGGCACCGACCTGATGAAAAACACGGGCCACACCGAGTGGGTTGATGGTCGGGTACATCAGACAGGGTTCACGACACTGTTCACGCCCAATACCGTCGTACCAGCCGCCGTAGATGGAGTGACCTACGACATCGACTGGACTAACCAGCAGGAAGGGAAATCGAACACCATTGTGACTTACGCGGTGGTCACGTCGCGCAGCTATCACCCGGGCGTGGTGAACGTGGTCCTGATGGACGGTTCGGCCCGCGCGATTGCTGAGACGATCGATCGCGAAGCCTGGCAGGCCCTCTCGACGCGGCGGCGACAGGATCTGATCGAGTCGGGAGTTCTCGACTGAAACCCGCATACAGGGCGGCCCGAGCAACTGCCGCGGCAGCGTTACTTGGCAGAATTTACAAAGACTTTGCCAGCGCCGCCTTCTTCGGTCGCCCTTCTGCATGTCGTTGTCGTCCGGCGCAACTTATTCTGTAGAAACGTGTTGAGCGTCGGGGTCTCAGTCTGCGCCGGCTCTGGCACGGCAGATGCACTATCCGCAGCCGACGACCCAGACAACGGCTGGCATGATGCCGAGGAGGGAGACAGCCGTGACCAGAAACGCCCAGCTTCTGTGGATGAAGGACATCTTGGAGCACATGACGTCCTGCTACGAGCAGTGGCAAGACGCCGATTCTTCCAGCGATTACTACCTGGCCGAGACGATGAAGCGCGACCTCGACGAGGCGCGCCGTTTGTGCGACGCACTACGGCGCGAAGCGCCGGCGAGTGCCCATCGCGCCGTAGCCTGAAACTGAAACCGGCCGCTGGCCGACCGCTGTATTCCCGCCCCACATCCCGCCCCATTCCCTGCCGACCACACGGGGTCGGAGGAGCGTTTCCCGCACTCCTTCGGCCCCGCCCGCATGCGCAGGGTGCGCTCGAGCAGTTGCCTGTTGCCGCTCTTCTCGCTGGCAGACAGTCTTCGGGCCACGCGGTACACTGGGCCGCCTCTGAATACTCTGTGTCGTCGCACCGGTTCTCGCTGCCATCCCGTCGGGACGCTTCGCCTGCATGTCTGCCCACGACGCCCACTCGGCCGCCATCGACTACCTGATCGGCCGCATCAACTACGAGCGCGCCAGCGATCCGCCCTATGGCGAGCGTGAGCTGAAGCTCGCAAGGATGAATCGCCTGCTGTCGCTGTTGGGTGACCCGCACGAGGGAATGCCCATCGTCCACATCGCCGGCACGAAGGGTAAGGGATCGACAGCGGCGATGGTGGCGTCCGTGCTCAGCGCGGCGGGGCACCGCACTGGACTGTTCACCTCACCACACCTCGAAAGGCTGGAAGAGCGGTGGGTCGTTGACGGCAGACCATGTAGTCCGGACGAAGTCGTCGCTATGTTCGATACGCTGCGGCCGGCGGTCGAGCAGATGGACCGAGAAGCGGCGGGCGATCCGCAGGGTCAGCCCACCTACTTCGAGCTCGTCACGGCTCTTGCCCTGCTGCACTTTCGTGGCCGTCAAGTGGATTGGGCGGTCCTGGAAGTCGGGCTCGGGGGACGGCTCGATTCCACGAATGTCTGTACGCCGCGGGTGGCCGCAATCACTAGCATTTCGTACGACCACACACGGCAACTCGGGTCGACGTTGGAGCAGATTGCCTCGGAAAAAGCCGGCATCATCAAGCCCGGCGTGCCGACCGTGGTGGGGCAGATGGAGCCCGCTCCCCTTAACGTGATCGCCAGGATCTGCCGTGACCGCGGTGCGCCGCTGGCGCAGGCGGGCATCGATTTCAAGTACGAGTATCTTCCGCCTCGGCATGTGGAACGTGCGCCAGCCCACGGTCGGTTGAGCTACGTGGGGCGCTGGGGCAAGCGGACACATCAATACGATGAGCTCACGCTGGCCTTGCTGGGGGATCACCAAGCCAGTAACGCCGCGGTGGCGATCGCGATTCTTTCCGAGCTCAAAGTACAGGGCATCGCTATTTCCGAAGCCGCGCTGCGACGTGGGTTGGCCGAGCTCAATTGCCCGGCGCGTATCGAGGTGTGGCGACGCTGTCCAACAGTTGTCTTTGACACGGCCCACAATGTCGCATCCGTGCAGGCGACACTGCGAACGCTGAAAGAGAGCTTTCATGCCGCATGCCGACGCCTGGTATTTGCCACGGCTCGAGACAAGGACACCGAGGGCATGTTGGCCGCACTATTGCCATGCTTTGATGAAGTCTATTTCACCCGGTATGGCAGCAATCCCCGGGCGGCCGCAGCGGAGGACCTCTGTGCGACGGCGCGGCGGCTGGCACCCAGTTTGGGCTGCTCGCCTGAGATGACTGTCTGCTCCGATGTGGCGGCCGCCTGGCAGCAGGTAGTACGTCGGACACGCGCGACGGATCTGGTTTGTTGTACAGGGTCCTTCTTTTTGGCGGCCGAGTTGCGGCATGAAGCGCAGCGCAATCCGCTCTGCGAGCCAGTCGTGCGAGAATCTGCCTAGCGTGCTTTGTCCGGCATGGCACGTGCAACGCCGCGGAGAGTTTCGCCCTGTTTGATGCACCGCGTTTGCGGCTGGATCATTGTGCCCGCCAGCAAACGACAAGAAACGTGAAAGGATAGGCGATGCCTTGGTTGCGAAAACCGCCGTTGCTCCTGTTGTTGATCGTCCTGTTCGTAGCATTCGTGTTTGTCGCGAACGCACAGGAAGCCGAACAGCGAGGTGCACTCGAAGCCGAATTGTCCGAGCGCACCGGCGACTTTCTCAGGCAGATCGCCGACGGTGAGCCCAAACTGGCTTTCGAATCACTACTCACGGATGGGCCTCTGCGTGCGGAGTCGGAGGCCATCGAGGGTCTAATGGCCAAGGTGCCGGACATTCATCGCCTGTATGGCGATTGTCGCGGCATTGAGCAGGTTGCCTTGCGCCGCGTCGGCGACGACGTGGTCATCTGCCACTACTTGTACAAGTGCGAGCGTTTTCCTGTTGCATGGCATCTCACTTACTACCGTCCCGAGAGCGACGCCAAGACGGACCGCTGGCATGTCGTCACGGTGCGGTTCGACACGAATCTGGAAGACCTCGACGCAAGCTAGCGCGAATGCAGTGCTGGCAGGATGCCCATACAATCCGCGCAGACCTTCAAGTTTCGCGCCGCTGAAGACCGATAAGGGCGCCGAAGCGCGTGACTGTACTTCCCGATTGTCGCAGGCTTGGGGTGTGCAGGCGTCGCAGTTTCTCTTGCGGCCCCCTTCAGAGCTTACAGGCGCATGCACTCGTACCGTTGGCACTCGTCCGTGGTTGTTCCCTGCTACAACGAGCAGGATCGTCTGGATGTACGGGCATTCGGCGACTTTGCAACACAGCATCGGGATATCGAGTTGCTGTTGGTAGATGATGGCAGCACCGACGGCACGGCGGCGCTGCTGGAACACCTGCGAAATGAAAACGCCACGAACATCCGCACACTGCACCTTCCGCGCAATTGCGGCAAAGCGGAAGCTGTGCGTCAGGGCATGTTAGAAGCTCTGAATCGCCGACCTCGCTTCGTTGCCTACTGGGACGCTGATTTGGCAACGCCCCTGTCGGCGGTGCGCCAGTTTCAAGAGGTCCTCGAGCGCCGGCCCAACGATGATGCGGTGATCGGCGTTCGACTACCGCTGCTGGGACGTGAGATCAATCGCGACGCGCGGCGTTGGTTTTGTGGAAAGGCCTTTCGCATTGCTGCCGCGCACGTGCTGAACTTGCGGGTGAGCGACACGCAGTGCGGGGCCAAGATGTTTCGGGCGACCGAGGATTGCCGGGCCGTATTTCGCGAGCCGTTTCAGTCGCGCTGGATTTTCGACGTCGAGGTACTGGCCCGTTACCGGCGGATATGGCGGCGACGAGATGCGAAGCGAGCGATGCTTTACGAGTTGCCACTCGACCAATGGTCGGAGGTGGGTGAGTCCAAGGTCAAACCGCGCGACTTCGTCCGGGCGTTTGTCGATCTGGCCCTGCTTTTCCGGCAATACCGCTTGAACGGCGATGATGCGGCCAGCGTGAATCCGCAACCAGCAAGCCTTGGACATGAGAAGGCACGGCGGGAGCAACATCGTCGGGCCGCCTGAACCGCAGCCGACGGCGTATCGGTAGGCGAAGGAACGCCTCGTGACAGACACCGTAGCCGTGCTCGACGTGGACGAGCGAACGCCCTGGTGGCGACGCTGGGAAATCGGTGCGCTGGTCCTGTTGGTTCTGGGTATCTACGGCGCACGCCTCACGGCGCTGTCGGTGCGCGGTGAAGAGTCGCGCTGGGCCCGCGGTGCCGTGCAAATGATCGCCACGGGCGATTGGATCGTGCCGCGGCAGCAGGGTCAGGTCTTTCCCGAGCGACCTCCGCTTGGCAGTTGGGCCATGGCGCTGGCTGGCATCGCGCGCGGGCAAGTGGATGCGGTCGCGATTCGCTTTCCCAGCGTACTGGCCACGCTACTGACAACGACATTTGTTTACGTGTATGCCGCAGCGTTTCTGTCGCGTTACGGCGCGCTGGCTGCGGCTCTGGCTTATCCAACCATGGGCCAGGTGTTGCAACTTGGCGGACTTGGTGAGTCAGAAGCCGTGTTCACGCTCTTCGTCAGCGCATCGCTTCTCGGGTGGCACGCCCTGTACAGCCGCGGCGTCCCGGCGGCGATGTTCTGGACATGCGGCTATGCGCTGGCCGCGCTGGGAGCGTTGACCAAAGGCATTCAGGCGCCGGTCTACTTTGTCAGCGTTACCTGGCTCTATCTGCTGTTGCGACGTGACTGGCGATCGCTAATCAGCGCAGGGCATCTGTTGGGCATCGCAACGTTTGCCATCGTTGTCTCCGCGTGGCTCATTCCGTTCTATCGTTTGACGGATGGGCAGGCGGTGCGTGACGTGTGGTTCGGCTTGATCGGCGACCGCGTGCACAGCGGCGGCCTGCTCAAACACATTGCGACGTTCCCGCTGGAGACGCTGGCCTGCATGTTGCCTTGGTCGGCGTTCCTGTTTGTGCTTGCGTTACCTGGGTTCCACCGCCAGTTGGGAAACCGGCGATCGTTCCTCGTGTTCCTTCTCGTCTGCCTCGCAGTGACCTATCCGAGCGTTTGGTTCGCCGCCGATGCACGAGGCCGCTACTACATGCCGCTCTACCCCGTCGTCGCCTGTTTGGCCGGTTGGGCCATGCAGTATCTGTTCGAGCTTCGACTGGCGTCTCCCGGCAGCCGCCGGGGGCGTCTCGTCTGGCTGCCGACGGCGGGGGCGTTCTTCGTAGCGCCGATCGCGATTCTTGCCGTCGCTCGATTCGAGCCCGACATGGTTGCCATGATGGGCAGTTCGTCGATGATGCTCGTCTACGCGGCCTTCGCTTGGCTTTGCGCACTAACCGCGTTGTTGGCTTGGCACCGGACGACATCGACGGCTTCATTCGCCGGTATCCTGGGGCTTGCGCTGTTCATCGGTGTCACCAATAGCGTGCTCGTCACCAATGCAACAGCCGCCCGAAGTCGAGATTTGCCGGCCGACGTCGCCGCGCTCAAGGGTACGCTCCCCCCCGATGCAGAGTTGGTGAGCTTCGGCCCGGCGTTTCATCGCTTTGCTTACTACTATGAGACGCCCATCCCGCAACTGAATTGGCCGGAAGCCGCGAGCGAGGTCCCTCAATCGGTGACCTATTTCTGTTACACGCAGCACGAGGGCGATACGCCCCAGCGGCGCAACAATGGCCGCGGCCGGCTGATTGAATTCACCTCCGGCACCTTGCCATTTGACTGGCAGCTCGTCGCCGAAGTTCCGTTTGGCCGCTCCAAGAACGACTCACCGCTAGAGTGTGTCGTCGTAGGACGGATCGTTCGCGACGCCTCGCGCGTGTCCAACGTCAACGAAAACGCCAGACGCTAACGCTGCGGCGTTGCAGCGCTGCACGAGAGCGTCTAGGCTGCGCGGGCGAATGCGATCAGCGCCTATCTACGCGGAGTTTCGATGATGGCCTGGCACGATCATCCTTGGGCCGGTGTCTTTCCGGCGACGCTGTGTCCCTTCCGTCAAGACGAGTCGCTCGACGAAGACGGGCTGCGCAACTACATCGCCGAATTGGCGTTGGTGCCAGGAGTCAAAGGTGTCACGTGCAACGGTCACACGGGCGAGATCATGTCGTTGCGAACTGCTGAACGGCAGCGCGTCACGCAGATCGTCGCAGAGACCGTGCGCGACACGAATCCCGACGTGAAGGTCATCTCCGGTGTCTCGGCAGAGGGCAGTCTGGAAGCCATCGACCACGCCGTGGCCGCCAGGGAAGCCGGAGCGGATGCCATCCTGCTCATGCCACCTCATCACTGGCTTCGCTTCGGACGCAGTTCGCAGACCGCAGTCGGGTTCTTCGAGGATGTGGCCCAGGGGGCGGAGGTTCCCATCGTCGTTCACCAGTACCCGGCATGGACCAGAGCGGGCTATACGCTCGACGAGATGCTGCGGATGGTGGAGCTGCCACAGGTCGTGATGATCAAAATGGGCACGCGCGATATGGCTCGCTGGCTGTTCGACTTTGAACGTCTTAAGGCCGCCGCGCCGCATGTGACGATCGTCACCTGCCACGACGAGTTCTTGTTACCCACTTTGCTGGAAGGTGCCGACGGAGCGCTGATTGGTTTCGCAGGCTTCGTCCCGGAACTGATGGTTGAGATTGTGCACGCCGCTCTAGATGGCGATTTGACCCGGGCGAAACAGGTGCAGCAGACGGTGGCGCCCTTGGCGCGGATCGTCTACAACTTCGGGGAGCCGGGGAGCGCAGCGCACCAGCGGATGAAGGTCGCCCGCTGGCTCTTGGGCCGGTTTCCGAGCCCGGTCTTTCGCCGGCCGCTGCGTCCCTTATCTGAGAACGAGGTCAATCGCATTCGCGCCGGGCTCGAAGCGATCGGCTATCACGACGAGCTGCTGGCGCAACGATAGGCTATCGGGCGGACGGCAGGTGCGCGGTTTGGCGCTAGCGCCGCGCACAAAAAAAGCCGCGCCCGGGGCAGGAGAGCGCGGCCCGGCAGGCGTCCTTTCACGTTGGCGCCGCTCAGGGAACACCTGCCGCCGGTTATTGTGACGTGGCGGAGTTGATTTGGCTAGCGAATTTGAGGCAGCATGGTGGCTCGAAACGCACAACGACCACCCAGAATGTGGGTAATCACAGAGGCCGTGACCAGCATGGCCGAGTGCCACTACTTGTGCGCCTGATCGTCCAACGGATGCCGCGCGAAATGGTCGGTTAGCCGGCGGGCAACCTCGGCGGCGCCTAGTTCCGTGAAGTGGCAATCGTCGTAGAAGTACGCAGGGTTCCCGCTGAGCGGAGATAGATCGACAAACTCAACGGCCAGCTTTCGACAGGCGCTGGCCAACATCTCGTTGTAGCGGTCGATCCCCCGCCGCAACGACTCCGCAGTGTAGTACGTACCATCCGGAGCCCAACCCAGCCACAACAGCCGATCGTGCTCGTCTGCTAGTCCATCGCGCCAGAGCACCGGCTGACTCATGACGATCAATCGCACGTGGTGCGCCCGGCAGGCAGCGACGATCGCCTCGATGCGCTGTCCATATTCAACCAGCGGACGCTCCAAGTTCGGCAATGTCGCCAGTTTGGTAGCCTGCCGGCGCTCGTTACGTCGCAGTTCATAGTTGGCGCCATCGGGATCCTCGTAGTGACGTGTCATCGTGGGAGTCAGCACATTGGCGGCCCGCCGCGACAGATTGCGCAGTTGCGTGTAGGACCACAGCGGCCGACGGGCCTGCGCCGCTCGCTCGTCGCGCAGCACCTCCTCCACGAGCCGCTCGGTCTCCAGGTATTTTGAGAAGTCGTTGATGCCAACCAGCAGGATCAGGCAATCAATCTGATGCATCAGCTCCGACTCTTCGACGAATCGGAGGTGATGCCGGCTCGAAAAGCCGCTGATGCCGGCATTGCCGACCCAAATGGAACTTTCACTTGCGCCCGATGGTCCGTTCCACGCCAAGGCAAACAACTGCGGCCATGTCTCGGGCTCGTCGAGGTAACCGCACTCGGTCGTGCTGCCGCCCAGGCAAAGCACGCGGGGGACGCTGCGGTCGGCAGGGAACTCCACGGCGCGGAGACCGAGAGCGCTCGTCGTGTACCGTGCCGGTCCAGAGACGCCCGGCATGACGTTGGGATCCGGATGGAATGTCATCTCCATCCCGGGCCATCGTCGGTGCAGCGGCGGTCGCGCCAATTCAGGCGTGATCAGACCCAGCGCCACTTCGGCGAACAGCCACGCTGTTCCGAAGGCGACTACTGACGCAACAATCGGTTGCCAGTGAGCGCCAACGCGAGAGCGAGCGCCCGGTAAAACCAGCGCCACGCTTAGGAGTAGTAACCAGCCTATCGCGCCTGCCAACGCGAGCGTGTCGACTTGCGATTCCAACGCCCAGCCGCGAGCCAGTGCAATCCCGATATCGAGCAACAGCAAGGCTGGCAGAATCACCATCGCGATGACTGCGGGCGCCAGCCGCCTGCTGCCCCGTACGCGAGTCGGCACGACAACAGGGCGTTCGACAGGTTGCTCAACTAGCGTTGTGCTCACTGGGCGAGAGCTCCACGATTCGGCTGTGGGCAACGAGCGGATGTACCTCAATGAATAGGTCCGCGCCAGCCGCTGGGGGCACAGCCCTAGCGAAGAGAGCAAGACGACGGCGACGACGACCTAGGCGAAGCTCACCGGGAACGCGCGCAATCGTCACAGCCGCGCCGACTTGTAACGCCTGCACCCCGATGCGCCGTGCTGTGGGCGATTCCAGGCGTGCGACTCCCTCTGCGAGGGGGCGATTTCGTTGACTTTTTGGCCGCCGCACGACTAACATATGCGTCACGCCTGATGGATCCCTGCACCGGCCGTACTGAGAGCCTCGCGGGCCTTGCCGGTCTGCGGCCGGCGCGGATCCTCATACCTGCCGACGCAGCCCCGCCTGTATTCGTCCCTCCTGATTAGTCCCGCCCGAGCGTGGGGGAATTCGTTCCGATGGCTGTCCACGTGCGGCCAGTGCTCTTAATGTTGCGTCGTTGCATCGCTGTGGCGACGGTTGTTGTGGCCGTCCAGTTCCTGGCTCCGGCTGGCGCGGCGGAGCGGCCGGAACGCCCGCCAGCGGAATCCGGCTCGCTGGCCGATCAGATCGACGGATTGATCGACGAGGCGCGCGAATTGCCCGTTGCCGCTCCTGCCGACGATGCCGAGTTTCTCCGCCGGCTGTATCTCGATTTGATGGGCACGATTCCACCGGCCGAGGAAACGCGGGCGTTTCTCGATGACCCGTCGACCGATAAACGCACTCGTCTCGTCGACCGGTTGCTGGCCAGCCCGCAGCATGCGCGGCGGATGCAGGTGTGGCTCGACGTAACGCTCATGGAGCGTCGCGGCGATACGCATGTGCCATCGGCCGAGTGGCAAGAGTATCTACGCCGCGCGGTGTTGAAGAACCGCCCGCTCGACGAACTCGTGCGGGAAATCTTGGCCGCCGATGACACTGATCCTGCGAGGCGTCCGGCGAGCAAGTTCTATCTCGACCGGGGCGGAGAGCTGAACCTGCTGGTTCGCGATGTCAGCCGGCTGTTTCTGGGGCGTGATCTGCAATGCGCGCAATGTCACGATCACCCGCTGGTGGGCGACTATGAGCAGCAACACTACTACGGCTTGCTGGCCTACCTGAGTCGCAGCTTCGTCTTCTCGGCGGACAATCAGCCGACGGTGTTCGCGGAGAAGGGCGTTTCCGATCCGGTCAAGTTTCAGTCGGTGTTTTCGCCCGACGACACATACGAGACCTTGCCGCGCGTGCTGGAAAGTGAGCCGCCCGCTGAGCCACAGTTTCCCGGTGGCCAAGAGCACGTCGTCGCGCCGGCTGATGGCGTTCGACCTATCCCGAAATATAGTCGCCGGGAGCAGTTCGCCCGCGATCTGGCATGTGCGGACAATCGTGCATTCGCGCTGAACTGGGCCAACCGCCTGTGGGCGCTCATGATGGGACGCGGCCTTGTCGATCCCGTCGACTTCCACCACAGTGATAACCCGCCTTCGCATCCGGAGCTGCTCGACTTGTTGGCCGACGAGTTGGTAGCCAGCGGCTTTGACATGCGTCACCTCATGCGCTCCATCGCCTCAAGCGCGACGTACGGGCGCTCGAGCGCCCTGCCCGATGGAATCGATCCGAAAACGCTGGTGCCCGAGCAATATGCTTCCGGTCCGCTGAAGCCGCTCACGCCGGAGCAGTTGTGCTTCAGCCTGCTGGAAGCGACGGGGATCGCCGCGGCCCACCGTGCAGCGGTGCAGCAAGAATTGACCACGGGTGATCCGCGACTGGGCGAATTGTTGGCCGTCGACTCGGCCCGCGAGCGGCTCGCCGACGAAGTCGCCGAACAGCGCGTGTATTCGCGCCTGCAGGGAAACCTCGGTGCGTTCATCAGCCTCTTCGGGGCGCCGGGCGGAAGTCCGCAAAACAACGTGCAGTCGACCGTTCACCAGGCGCTGTTTCTATCCAATGGTGGCCCGCTCGTTGGCTGGCTGGCACCGGGCTCCAGTCAACTCGTCGATCGACTGGCGAAGCTCTCCGACGCAGATGCCATCGCGCATGAGCTGTATCTAAGCGCGCTCTCACGACCACCGAATGATTTGGAACGCGGCCAGGTAGCTGGTTTCCTCGCCGCTCGGGCAGAAGAGCTTGCCAAGGCAGTCAGTGAACTGGCGTGGGCCTTGTGCACGTCTAGCGAGTTCCGCTTTAACCACTAAGCACACCAACGAAGGCGTCGTGGAACAGGAGATAATGGCCATGAAATGCAATCATGCATGCGGTTCGCAGGAGCACGGACTGGCCCGACGAAGCTTTCTCGGCACGATGTTGGGAGCCGGCGCGAGTGCGGGTCTAGGGACACTGGTTCGCCCGGCGGCGGCCGAAGAACTCCAGCGGCAACAGAAGCGCGTTTTGGTTTGTTACTTGGCCGGTGGTGTGAGCCAACTCGAAACGTGGGATCCGAAGCCGCGGACCGATACGGGTGGCCCCTTTCGCGCGATCCCGACCTCTGTCCCGGGCGTGCACATTAGCGAGTTGCTGCCCCATACCGCGCAGCAGATGCACCGCTTGATGCTCGTACGCGGTGTGAACACGAACGAGAACGACCACGGCAAGGGCTCGTACATCATGCAGACAGGTCGGCGGAGGGAACCGTCGACAGATTATCCGTACATGGGATCGCTCGCCGCGCGCCTGCTTGCGCCAGAAGGTGCCGCGTTGCCGGGCTATATCCACATTACTCCGGGAGGCGGTGGCAGCATCAGCGCCGGCGAAGCAGCGTTCCTGGGTCCCCGCTACGCACCGGTCGTGCTCGGCAACGGCAACCCGCCGCAGAACACAGCCTTGCCCGATGCAGTTTCCGTCACTTCAGATGCCGCCCGCCAGTCGCTTCGTCGTCAACAGGACGAACGCTTCCTGCGGCGGCGCCGCACCGCGCTCACAGAAGCGTACACGTCGACTTACGATCAAGCGGCGGCGCTGATGGCGCAGCGCGAGGTGTTTGACGTCAGCAAGGAATCCGAACAGGACCACGAGCGGTATGGCACGCACGACTTCGGCCGTCACTGTCTGCTGGCGCGGCGGCTGCTGGAGAACGGCGTCACGTTCGTCAAGGTGTCGCACTCGAATTACGACACTCACAACGAAAACTTCAACTTCCACATCGAGCAACTCGGCGAATTCGATCGCACCTTCGCCACGTTGATTAATGATCTGGCCGATCGCGGCTTGTTGGAAAGCACGCTGGTGCTTGTGCTCTCGGAGTTTGGACGCACGCCGCGCATCAATCATCTTTACGGGCGCGACCATTGGGGCACAGCGTGGTCGATTGCCATGTCCGGCTGCGGCTTGCAACTGGGCGGTACGGTCGGCGCGACCAATGACAACGGCACCGAGGTGGTCGATCGCCAAGTCGACGGCGGGCACCTGTTTCATACCTATCTGCGAGCGCTGGGCTTTGACCCGACCGATCAGCTTACGGTCGATGGTCGCCCTGTGCAGATCGCCGATCCTGCCGCGGAGGCCATCGAAGAGGTGCTGGCGTGAACACCGCGCCCGACTCAGCGGTCGCAGCGGCCGATCCGACGCAGGCACATGTGGCGGCCGAATGGGAGCACGACGCTCCGCTCATCAACTGTCGTTTCGATCCGACCGGTCGGTTCGTGTTCGCCACGTCAGAAGATCGGAGCATCCTTCGCTTTGACGTCGAATCGGGCCAGAAGTTTGTCCTGGAAACGCAGGAGACTTGGGTTCGCCCGCTGGTGTTCGATCCGACGGGCGAAACGCTCGTCA
Organism: uncultured Planctomycetales bacterium; assembly: GCA_938003525.1. Classification (GTDB taxonomy): domain Bacteria; phylum Planctomycetota; class Planctomycetia; order Pirellulales; family JAEUIK01; genus CALKYM01. Next base: position 57,402 of record CALKYM010000253.1, read on the forward strand.
GCGGCGGCTACGACGGCCGGTTGGTATGGTGGTCCGCCGCAGCCGAAACGCCGGGCCCATTGCGGTCGGTCGATGCGCACGACGGCTGGATTCGCGCTGCGGCCGTGCATCCTAGCGGAGCGCAGATCGCGACCGCGGGAAACGACCGCATTGTGCGTCTCTGGAACATGGCCGACGGCGCGTTGGTCGGCGAGCTCGCCGGACACGAAAAGCACGTCTACAGCTTGCTCTGGCATCCCGAGGGACAGTTCTTGCTTTCGGGCGATTTGGCGGGCGTCATCAGACAATGGGATGTGGCCAGCCGCCAGGAAGTCCGAACGCTCGACGCCTCGGCGCTGCACACCTACAACGGCGGGCAGGGCGTCGACTACGGGGGCGTGCGCAGCATGGCGCTGTCGCACGATGGCGGGCAACTGGCTTGCTCCGGCTTGACTGCGGCCACCAATCCGCTCGGCGCCGTCAACGAGCCGATGTTGTTGGTGTTCGACTGGCAGACCGGCGAGCTGAAGACCACGCATGAGACCAAAGACAAACTCAAAGGCATTGCGTGGCGGGTCGTCTACCATCCGAGTGGCTTCCTGATCGCCATCAGCGGTGGTTCGGGAGGGGGATTCGTGATCTTCTGGCGTGCAGGCGAGGCACAGGAGTTCTTCGTCCACAAGTTGCCCAACACGGCGCGGGAGATGGATTTGCACCCAGACGGCCTGCGAATTGTCACTGCGCACCACGATGGCCGTCTGCGGATCAGTCGCTTAGACGGCAAGCCCAACGAAGAGGAAGCCACGTCGTGAGCGAGCCCGAACAAACTGAGGCCGCCTGGACCGAAGCTGACGGTGAGTACGCGCACGGGAGCCCGTTGGTCTCGTGTCGCATCGATCCGACTGGGACGTACTTGTTCACCGGCGGCACCGACCAGCGAATCGTTCGTTGGACTCTCGGCTCCGACGACCGCGCCGACTTCGTGGGACATGAAAGCTGGCCGTGGGCGTTGGCCTGCGACGCAGCCGGCTCAACGTTCATCAGCGGCGGTTACGACGAGCGGCTGATTTGGTGGGACTTGAAAGCGTCCGAGCCAGTTCCCCTGCGCGAAGTTCAAGCCCACGCGGGCTGGATTCGCGGCGTCGCTTGTGATCCGCAGGGTCAGTTGGTCGCCAGCGCCGGTAACGATCATCGCGTGAAGCTTTGGTCGCTGGCCGACGGGGCATTGGTTCGCGAACTCCAGGGCCACGAGTCGCACGTCTACAACGTGGCCTTCACGCCAGACGGGCAAACCGTGGTGTCGGGCGATCTCAAGGGTGTGGTACGCGAATGGCAAGTGGCCGACGGAGTGTGTATCGCCGAACGTGATGCGAGCGTGCTGTACAAGTACGATGGCGGCTTCCGTGCCGACATTGGCGGTACGCGGGGGCTGGCAGTCAGTGCCGATGGGCGCTACGTAGCCGCCAGCGGGATCACGAACGTCTCGAATGCGTTCGCCGGAGTCGGCAACGCGGCGGTCGTGCTCTTCGATCGGGAGTCGGGCGAGTCGCGCGTGCTGAAGCTGAAGGAAGACCTGCGGGCGGTGTGCTGGGCCATCGACTTTCACCCGCTCGGATTGGTCGTCGGCGCGATCAGCGGCGGCGGCGGCAGCTTTCTGGTCGTCTGGGATCTTCAGGGCGAGACCGAACTCTGGAAGCTCAAGCTCCCTCAGGCGTCGCGCGCCATGTCGCTCGACAACACGGCGCGGCGGGTTGCACTCGCAGGCTACGACGGCGTCGCTAGGGTTTATCGGCTGGGCGAAGCGCGGCCTCAGCCGGCAGCGTAGAGTGATCCCATCGGGCGTGTCACGTGTCGTCGGCCGTCAACTCCTCCAACGCTGCGGCGAACGCGCCGTAGGCGCCGGCGTCAAAGAGGACGAACCGCACCAGTTCCGGAAGTGCGGACTGATCATCGCGAAGAAACGTGATTGCCGTGCCGAGGGCGACTCGGCTGGCCTGATCGAGAGGATAGCGATAGGCGCCGGTGCTCAAAGCCGGTAGGGCGACGCTGCCACATTTGTGTTCAGCGGCCAGTTCGAGCGAGCGGCGATAGGCGCCGGCCAGCAGTTCGCTTTCGCCGCGATGGCCACCGCCCCACACCGGCCCGACTGCATGAATCACATAGCGGGCCGCAAGGTCGCCGGCGGACGAAATGACGGCCGAACCGGTCGCGCAGCCTTCCGGGTAGCGACGATCCGTCTCTTCCATGATCGCAGTGCCACCGCGGCGATGGATGGCGCCATCGACCCCGCCACCGCCCGCTAGCCGCGTATTGGCGGCGTTGACGATGGCATCGACCTCCTGCTGGGTGATGTCCCCCTGCCTCAGTTCGATGTGCCCCGCACTAATCGCAACCTGCATTGTGTCGCTTCTCCCGAAATCGCCGAACGCGAACGAATCGGACGCTTGCCGTCGCATCCGAAAGTGCTAACTCAGCCGATCTTATCAGTCATCGCCGGACGCGTGCTACAGTTGCATGTGTTGTATTGGCATGGCAGGTCCGAAGGAGAACAGGCGATGCGGGCGGGATTGATGCTGATGCTCATCCTGGCGGCCAACCCGGCTGCCACCCAAGCGCGCGATCTCTTCGTGAACAACATCGCGGGCCGGGACGTGTTCGACGGTCGCAGTGCGGTTGTCCTTGGCGCGGGGCAGGGGCCCACGCAAACCATCACTCGCGCGCTCGAAATGGCAGGTAGAGGCGACCGGATCATTCTGGCGCCGAATGCAGAACCCTATCACGAATGCATCTCGCTCGTCGGACACAAACACGCCGGCGATGGCGCGCGGCCGTTCGTCATCCTCGGCAACGGCGCCGTGCTCGACGGATCGGGAGAGGTGCCGCTCTGGGCGTGGGAATCGGCCCATGTGGATGTCTTCCGATTCAAGCCGCGATGGAAGCACTACGAGCAGTTGTTTCGAGATGACCGACCTCTGCTGCGCCGCAGTAATCTTGAACTCGCATCCTGGGGCGACTTGGACCCGCTCGAGTGGGCCGTGGATGGCGGCTACGTCTATTTTCGCGTCGAGCCGGGACAGCTTTTGCGCGACTACCGACTGACGCATGCCGTTCACCCGGTGGGCATCACCCTCTACCAGACCCGGGACGTGATCATCGACAGTCTCACCGTGCAGGGCTTTCATCTTGACGGCATCAACGCACATGACATGGCGTACGACGTCGTGCTCTCTCGCGTCACGAGCCGCGGCAACGGTCGCAGCGGCGTTGCCGTGTGCGGCGCGTCGCGCGTGCAACTTTTCGACTGCACGGTGGGCGACAACGGTACGGCCCAACTGTGGTGCGAAGGGCCAGCAGCAGTGAATCTGCAACAGAGCCGTGTGTTGGAAAACACGGCGCCGGGCATCATCAACGACGGCGGGCAAGTGACGATCGACGGCGCGCGCTCCGGTCCCTAGCCTCGGCAGCTTGATTCACGCCGCGACGCCGCTGTCGCCTTCGTCGTTGCGGCTGTCGCGGGGATCGTCGTCCGGATCAAAGCCGTGCTCGGCTTCATCGATCGCTTCGGCGACTTCCTGGCGACGCCGCAGCACCAACAGCGCGCCAAAACCGGCATTAAGAATCGTGGCGACGCGGTACGCCACCGCCACCAGCAGACCTTGCGCTGATTGAGCCCCGGCGATGGCCGAGTAGAGGTACATCAGCGCCCCTTCGAGTTGGCCCAGCCCGGCAGGCATGACCGGCACGGCGCCCGCGACCATTGCCAGCGGGATGATTACGAAGTGCTGTACCAAAGAAGGAGGGGCTGCCCCGGGAAGCGCCGTGGCCAGCATGTACGCGCCCAGTGTGCTGCACGTGTGCACGCCACCACTCATTACCAGGCACAAAAGCAACAAGGGAAACTGACGGCGATACATTCGAATCGCACCAATCAGCCGACCGATCGTCGGCCCGACTTTGGGCAAGCCGGTGAGCAATTCTGAGAGAGCACCGCTCGTGAAGCCTGGGACGAGCAGCATCAGAATCCCGGCACCGCCGACTCCGGTTGCGATCAGCGTTGTGCGCACGATGGCGCGCAGCGCGGCGGGTCCGGAGGTTGTCAACAATCCGCTGGCGATGATCGCGATGGTCGCCACAACGAGCAAGCCGTAAAGTCCGACAATGCGGTCGACCACGACAGTCGCCACCGCCTCCGCGCGACGGCCTGGATTGCGACGGGCGATCAGCCCAGCCTTAACCAGATCGCCACCGACGGTTCCGAACAACGCGAAGTTGAAGAGATAGCCAATGAACCCAAGTTGCAGGGCCTCGCCGAATTGAAATGGCAGTCCCAGCGCCCGCACCAGCAGGAACCAGCGTGTGATGGTGATCGAGATGCCGACGAGAATGATCAGCCACCCGAGCAGCAGCCGCGGCCACTCGGTGGGCAGCACTTCGCCAAGCTGGCCGACGTTGGTGCGGAAATCTTCGTTCTGCCACGCGAAGTAAAACAGCGCTCCCAGCACGAAGGCGGCGAGTGCGATTCGCGCCAGATTGATGAGCGTGTGCTTCACGAGGGTTGACTTGCGATCAGGCCGGCGTGGACGATTGTTGGGCGCGGGCGCGAGGTTGACAGGTTTTGCGACGGTTGATAGCCTGACGCCTTCGCTAGCGGAACCCTATGAAGCGTAGGACGTTAAGTGCTTTCTCGGGTAGTCGGTTCCTCGAGCGAACCGATGCCGACTTCCTAGCCTCTATCGGGTACACGCTTGTGGCAACGGCAGTGAATGCCCCATAGTTTGCTCTCGCGCCACCATTTCCACAACGGGGGATTAGCTCAGTTGGGAGAGCGTCTGGCTGGCAGCCAGAAGGTCAGGGGTTCGAGTCCCCTATCCTCCACTTTCTCTTTCGCGCGGCTTGATCGGATAGTTCAGCTATCGTTCGCGGCGATGTGAGCCATTGGCGTTGACTGCGTCGGGCCATCGGGTCGGCCCTTCAAGTCTTGATTGCGCGAGCCCCGCACTCGGCGGCGAGTTGCTTTCGCGGCTGGATTCCGACACTTAGAATGTCGGGCTTTCCGTTGTCGTGGCATGAGCGGTCGGGCGTTCGCCGGCCGATGGCGTGCCGCTGACGACGCTTTCGCCCCAGGGAGATTGTGATGGGTTTTGTCCGCGCGCGGCTCTGCGTGATGATGTTCCTGCAGTACTTCGTGTGGGGCGCGTGGGGTGTCTCGCTCGGCGGCTACATGGACGCCACACTCAAGTTCAGCGGACCTGAGATCGGCCGCGTCTACTCATCGACGGCCATCGCGGCCATGGTCTCACCGCTCTTCATGGGCTACGTGGCCGACCGGCTGTTGGCCACCGAGCGGCTGCTTTCGTTTCTGCACCTGTTGGGTGGAGGACTGCTGCTGTATGCCGCCAACGTGACCGATCCCGGCACGCTGTTCGGCGTGATGGTCGCGTACGCCGTGTGCTACATGCCGACGCTGGCACTGACCAACTCCATCAGCTTCGACAACATTGGCGATCCGCAGCAGGAGTTTCCGCTGATTCGCCTGTTTGGCACCGTAGGGTGGATCGTCGCGGGCATCGTCGTTGGATTTGCGCTCGACGGCACGAGTAAGACGCCCATCTACCTGGCGGCCGGGTCGTCCTTTGTATTGGGCGTCTTCTGTCTGCTGCTTCCGCATACGCCCCCTAAGCCGCAGGAAACCGTCGCGTCCGGTGAACGACGCGCGATTGTGAGTCTGCTGACTGATCCCTCATTTCTGGTGTTTGTCGTCGCGTCGTTTCTGATCTGCATTCCGCTGGCCTTCTACTACAACCTGGCCAATATTTTTCTGGTGCAACTCGATGCGCCGCGACCGACGGCCCTGCAGACTTTCGGCCAGATGTCCGAGGTGGTCTTCATGGCAGCCATGCCCTTCTTCATTCTTCGGCTGGGCGTGAAGAAGATGCTGGCCGTGGGAATGCTGGCTTGGGTGCTTCGCTATTTTGCCTTTGGTAGCCTGTCGATGCCGCTGATCTTTGTGGGCATTCTGCTGCACGGCATTTGCTACGACTTCTTCTTTGTCGCCAGCCAGATCTACGTTGACAACAAGGCCGACATCGCTCAGCGCGCGAGGGCACAGAGTTTCATTGCCTTCGTCACGCTTGGCGTGGGCATGTTTGTGGGCGCGCTGGTGGCGGGTTGGACGATGGATCGCTTTCCGCCGGCGACGGTGTCCGTTGCGGACAGCTCGGATGGTCAAGAGCGCAAGCCGCTGCCGGATTGGGATGCTGAGGGCAAAACGGGCTTCGCCGCGCAGTTAGAGGACCCCTACCAGTCGGCTGAGTACGGCATGACCAAGGATCAACTGGCTGCTGCAGCGCCGCTGACGATCGAGACGCCGCGGGGCGACTCGTGGACTTATTCTCCCGAGGCACTCGCAGAGGCATTCACCCTCGCGGATGCGGATGAGAACGGACAAGTGACCCGGTCGGAGTGGCGTGTCGCCCAGCGGAATGAGTGGCCGCAAATCTGGTTTTGGCCGGCGGTTGGGGCAGCGGCGACGCTGGTGTTCTTCTGGCTCGGCTTCCACGATCGCGTCGACCAGCAAGTTCGCGAAGAGATGGCCGATGAGTCGCGGCTCGGTTCCGGTGAGGGGCCCGAACCGCAGGTCGGCTGAACGAACTGCGCCACGCGGTGGTTGATACGGCAAGAGGGAGATCGGCCGGAGACTTCGCATCCTGCGCTTTGTGGCGCAAGTGCGGCCGGTAGCGACCGCGCAGTGGCGGCTTTGAGCTACGTTTGCGGGTCCGGTGCGCAACGCGCATCCCCGCAACGCCTCGAGGTCTCACGATGTCGCAATGCCGACGCACGGCGTTCACCCGCTTGAATCAGACCGCTGCACGCCTCGTGCTGGTCGCCTTGATGCTGGCCGTGTTGGCGTCGGTGGTCGTCAGCCTTTCACCCCTGGCGAACGATCGCACCAGTGGCCCTCGAGACGGTGCCGGGGACGTCGCTCTGTATCGCGCGGAGATCGAGCGGATCCGCGCTGGGCAAAGCTACTATGCGGCGGTGTCTGACGAGTTGCCTCAGCGAGGCTATCCCTCGCAGTCGGTCTTCAACTGGCGCACGCCGCTGCCGATGGCGATGCTCGGCGGCTTGCCCGATCCGAAACTCGGGCAGGCCCTGTTGGCGCTATTGGCCACCGCAGTCTTGATGTGGGGCTTTTCGACGTTGGCTGACGAATTCGGTTTGTTGGTTGCCTGCATAGGCGGCTTGCTGCTGGCGGGTGTGTTGCTTTTGTGCGTCGTGGGCGATCTCTACGTGATGCCGGTGTTGTGGAGCGGCGTTCTCATGGCGCTCTCGCTATGTGGATATGCCCGAAACGAGTGGCGCGTAGCTGTGGCCGCCGGCATTCTGGCGGCTCTGTTTCGCGAGCTCGCCTTGCCGTACGTCCTCATGATCGCCGCCTTGGCCTTTTGGCGTCGACAGTGGCGGGAACTCGCGTGGTGGATCGTCGGTCTGACTGTGTTCGCGTGCTTCTACACGGTGCATATCACGCTCGTGCGCGAAGTGATCCGTCCCGATGCGGTGTCCCATGAGAATGGGTGGGTGCGCTTCGGCGGTTGGGCCTTCGTTTTGTCCGCAGCGCAGATCCACGGCTTACTGCTCGTCGTGCCGCATTGGGTCACAGCCATCTATTTGCCGCTGGCAGTGTTCGGCCTGGTTGCCTGGCAGACTCCGGCGGGGCAACGCTTTGCACTTGTCGGTCTGGCGTTTCTGGTTGGGTTGTCGATCGTTGGACAATCGTTCAACCAGTACTGGGGGGCCCTGGTTGCTCCGCTGTGGTGCTTCGGCGCTGCAATCGCTCCGCTGGCGATCGCTGATCTCTTACGTGCGGCCGGGTGGCTCAGGCAAAGCGACCCGCTGCCGGCAACATCGGCGGCATGAGGGCGTGCGTTCGAGAGGATTGCTGAAGCCCGTGCCTACCAAGCCCGCATCAAACGGCGGATGAACTCGCATCCGTTGGGCTGATCGACTGAGTTGCGGATTCGAGTTCGGCGTGCAGTTGCTCGCGGGCCATCATGAGTTGTTCGCGGAGGCGCTCGATTTCTGTCAACAGAGCTGCTTCAGCCGATGACGCGGAGCTCTCGAGCGGCCGGCCGGTAACTGCAGTGTCGCCGTGCTGGAAGTTCAGTGCCGACCCAACGACGTAGATCGGGCGCGCACGCACCTGATCGTAAATCCGGATCACGTACTCGCCCAGGATGCTGATGCCCAGCGCGTTGAGCGCCCCAAAGAAGCTCGCACTGAGGATGTGCGAAGTCCATCCAGGAATCGCCAAGTCGGTGAACAGTTTGCAGAACAAGGAGAAAGCGCTAAGCCCTGCGAAGATTGCCAGAGCCGCCATCCCGATCACGCCAAAGATCGCCAGCGGGAACGACGAGAACGAAAAGACCGCCGTCTTCGCCAGTCGGCAAAGGCCCCAGAACGAAACCCGCGGACGTTCGTCGTAGCGGGCGTGGCGTTCGACCGGAATGCCGATTTGGCGAAAGCCGATCCAGCTACGCAAGCCCGGATAGTAGCGATCGCGTTCCGAAAGCTCGGTGATCAGCGCGGCAACCCGGCGATCGACCAGTCCGAAGTTACCCGCATCCAGCGGGAGCTTGGTATTCGAGATGGCCGACAGCAAGCGATAGAAGCTCGAGAACAACAGCCGCTTCAGCCGGCTCTCTTTGCGGTCCCTGCGGATTGCATACACGACATCGTAGCCGGCCCGCCACTGCTCGACGAACTGCGGAATCGCGCTGGGAACATCCTGCAGATCGGCATCCATCAGGACAATCGCATCGCCCCGTGCGTGCGCCAACCCGGCCTGTACGGCTGCTTGATGGCCAAAATTTCGGGCAAGATGCAGCACGCGTACGTGCTCATCGCAGGCCGCCAATCGCGCGAGAATGTCCGCGCTGGCGTCACTCGATCCGTCGTTGACGAACACGATTTCGTATTCCATGCCGGTCCGCGCAATTTCCTGCCAGATGTTTTGATAAAGAGCGTCGAGCACTCCCTCTTCGTTGTAGACGGGCAGAACAATGCTCAAGAGTCCGCCTGGGCGGCGCGGCATCGCGTTCGGGGGTGTGGCGTGGTTCATGTTGTGCCCCTTCTCGATCCTCTTCTAATTCGTTGCGCTTTCTGCAGAGCGATTCGCACTCGCGACTTGTAGTTCGTGGCGACTCCGCACGAGAAACGTTGCGAGCGTGAGGGCGAGACCTCCACAGGAAATCGCCGCGCCCCACTCACGGCTGCGCGGGTCGAATCGAAACGCGATCGTGTGCGGTCCGGCGGGGACGACGCAGCCGAGGAAGTCGCCGTTTACCCGCAGCGCGTCAGAGGCTTGGCCGTCAATGGCGACTTGCCAGCCGTCGTGAAAGCATTCGGTGGTGACAAGCAACTGCCGAGTAGGTGCGAGAGTGTGAAGCTGGACGTTGCCCGGTCGATCACAAAGCAGCGTTGCGATGCCCGCCAGCGACTGGGGTAGCGAAAGCGGCCGTTCGACCAATGCTTCCGAATTCAGGTCGAGTGCGACAAGATCTTGCTGCGGATTCACGCTGGGCGTTGCAGTGGTCACCAGATGCGCGCGCGGAGCGGCGTCGCCGAGCTGAAACCATCGCGAGTCACCGACCTTTTCGCTGAGAAGTTGCTCGTCGGCGAGCTGCGCCGCGGCACGCCGGTGAACCCACTGCACGCCTGCAGCACTCAAAGCTGCGGGAGTGCGATAGTCGAGCTGTCGACGCGGCAGCAGCCCCGCGTATCCATCGACGCGCGATCCACCGCACAGAAGGATTTGATTGCCCGTATAGAGCCCGCTGCCGACAGTCGCCGTGAGGTCCATCGCGACGCGTCCGCCGCCCCAATCTGGCGGAAGCTCGACTCGTGCTAGATAGCGGTCGTGGCGCTCGACATGCGGATAGACCGTGTAACTGAGTCCATAGATGCCGATGTCGATTGCCGCGAAGACCACAAGACCGACGAGTGCGGCAGCGTGCCCTCGCGCAGCGGCGGTGATGAGCGTAGCCGCGATGCAGAACAGCAGCGGTCCAGCGACGATGTGCGGCGCCGCTGCCAGCCGCTCACTGGGAAAGACTAGTGGTCCTAGGCCGGCGATGGTGATAGACGCCAGCGCCGTGACCCACACCGCGACGATGCCGCGCGGAACTGTCCTCTCCCATTGCCGTTGGACATTCTGAACTAACCCCGCAAAACCGATGGCTGCGATCACGGCGATGCCGAGTTGGGCGAGCAGCCAATACCTGGCGGGGAAACGAAACTTGCCGACGATTGGCAGCCAGGTGGTCCAACGATGTAGGCCGCCGTAAGCGCCGAGAGCGAGAAGCAATCCGCCAGCGAACAGTAGGCCCCCAGCGATCGCCAGCCAGCGGCCCTCGACGACTCGCGGGCACTCGGCCAACAGCCAGACGACTAGCAACAGCGCAACGCTGCCGGCGTAGATGCCAAGTTCGTGAGTGTTTTGTCCCCAGACGCGTTCCGCGAACAAATAAGGTGCAAAAAGCTGCAGCAGGTTTGCTGGGTGCAACGAACCGTAAGCGGCGAGTCCAGCATCGGCCGCCGCTCTCGTTGACTCCGAGAGCATCGACCAAGTGGGCATGAGTTGTACGCTTGCGACGAGCGCCGCTGCGCACTTGGCGATCGCGATGCAAACGAGGTCGATGGCGTTCGCGTTGTATTTCTTAAGGACACCCAGCGCATAGGCGCCTTCGGCGAGTAGCGAGATCCAGACGTATTGGGGGTACCCCAGCAGCAGTTGCGACGCGGTGAGCAGCACGATGGCCAACTCGGCATGCGCGGCGGTGCGTCGCGTTGTGACGGCAAGGCGGACGTCGATCGCCAGTAGGAGCCAGGGAAGATGGGCGACAACCGCCAGCGCATTCACGTGCATGAATCGCAGCAGCGTGAAACTCGAAAATGCCGTGAACAGCGCGCCGCAGGCAGCGGCATCGCGCCTGAGACGATGTCGCCGCAGCAAGCAATACGCGCCACACCACAGTGCGGGATAGACGAACAGCGATTCCAGAGCTGTCGCGCGAAACGGATCGAGCCACGCGTACAGGAGCAAATGAGCGGGGTGGTACGCGCCCAGTTGTCCCTCGCCGGTGATGTAGAAACCACCGAAGAGATGTGGCAGCCAGTCGAACGGTTCGCCAGCAGCCAACTGCTCCGCGTACCAGGCGCGCAGCGGTAGGTGAAACGCGCCCAGATCATCCGCCGTGTAGATCAGCCCGCACCAATGCGGCAGCGCGACTGCAGCCCATAGTGCAAGGCTGGCCAGCATCGCACAGGCTGCGAGGTGGCGTTCGAGCCGCGCGCCAGATTGTTCGGGAGGCGTGGGCATACAGTGCTCGGAATGCGCACCAGCGGGCGCAGCGGCGGCAGGGCGCACAGATCATTGCGAGAAATTCAGGCGTCGAGAGGTCGCCGGTAGGCGATTCGCTCCCGCCGCAAGTACTGCTGAAACATAGGTCGCGGCGGTCATCTGCCTGCGTCCTGTCGCACTGATCAGGCAGATCGCATGGCGGCGTGTCTTACCGGTCCGCCGGCACGAACGAGCGGTACGTCGTAGCCTTGAGCGATTGATTCAGAGGGCCGCACGTTGCGACGTGGCCGATGCAATCGAGCGAACCGGGACAATGGGAACCATTGCTTCAGACAGTTCGGCGATCGGCCGTGCGAGCGGCAAACAGATGGCGCTCTCGTTCGATGCGCCCACGCGCCGGAGATCCGTACGATTTGTCTGGCAAATGCAGCTCATCGCGATGTTGTTGGCCGCACTCTGGCTGCGTGTGGACGAGTTCGATCGCTTGCCCGGTCTGAACGGCGATGAAGCCTGGTATGGCGTGCAGGCATTGTCGCTGCTGGCGGGCGAGCCGTTCGAGTCGCGCACGCCGACCGGCAACGTGCTTAATCCGTTTTATTTCGTGCCGCTGGTTGCCGTTCATGCGATGTACAGTGCGAGCATCGCCGCGCTGCGGAGTGTGGCGCTCGTGAGTGGGCTGTTGGCGATCGCGGTGAATTGGCTGCTCTGCCGGCGCGTGTTTGGAGAGGGCGTCGCCAGCGCGACGTCATTGGCACTGGCAGTCCTGCCGATCAACGTGGCGTACAGCCGATTCGGCTGGGACACGAGTCAGACACTGTTGTTTTCGGTGCCGGTGGTGTACGGCGCGCTGTTGGCAGTCAAGGAGGCTTCCCGCGCCGGGCGTTGGATGGCCGTCTCGTGGGTCTGCCTCGTGGCGGCGATCGTCGTTCACCCGACGAACGTCTTTCTGCTGCCAATGCCCCTCGTGGCTTCCACAATTGCCGTCGCACAGCCATTGAGCCGTTTGTGGCGATGGTTGCGACAGTATCCCCTGGCCACGGTGGGCGCGTGCGGGCTGCTGCTGTGCGTCGCCATCGTCGCCGTGTGGATGGCGCGCGGCTGGCTCGATAGCGCTCCGGGACGAGTTTTCAATATCGGTGAGATCGCGCGGTTTGCGAGCGCCTACGTTCGCCTACTTTCGGGTGTCACGGCGTATCAGTACATCCCGGGATCGCTGTTGCCCGACGGTCAGGCATATGACACCTCGAGTCTGATCGTTCTGCTGTTCGATGGTTTAGTCGCTGTGCTTGTGGCGGTCGCCAGTTGGGGATGGTGCTATGCCCTGCGCCAGGGCGCACAGGCGATGGACATGACGCTGCTCGCCGGATGGGCGCTGATCGCTGTTGGCTTCTATCTCGTCGCTGGGCCGGGCGCCATCGCACCACACTTCGAGCGTTACGGGCTGTGTCTGATTGTTCCAGCCGTAGTCGTGGTTTCGCGGGGCATCGCGATCAGATTGACACACACAGCTTCGACGGCTCGCGCCCTGTGGACGTTGACCGCGCTCGGCTGGCTGTCGCTAGTCGGATTCCAGGTCTTCTACCTGAGCGTTTTCGAGGCCAGCGGGGGCCGCTCGCATCGCGCGTTTCGCGTCGCGGAAGGCGATCCCAAGCAGATGGCGCTGCGCCAGATCGCGTCGATCGCGGAAGAGAGCGAAGTAACGATCGTAACGACGGAGTGGTGGACTTACTGGCCGCTGCGATATCTCGCCTGCGGGGAAACGATCCGCGTCGTACTTGCCAACGAGCCAGACGCCAGCCTGACCGACGCGACTGGCGGTGGCTCGACGTCCATCTGGTATGTCGAGTTCGTCGACGCGCCCAACTACCCAGCAGCACGCGAGCAACTGTTAAGCGCTGAGGGCGACTGGCGGGAGACCCTAATTCGCGATGCTCGGGGAAGACCCATCCTCGCGCTGTTCAGTCAACATCGGCGCCATTCTTAGTGTGCAGAACGCGTCGGATGTGTTCGCTCTGTGCGCGTTGCAGCGATTGTGCCGACTCAGCGCACTGCGCACCCGCACATTCGATACGGCGAGCACGGTGTAGCGCTGCTGCGCCGCAAACTCAGTGAAAAAATTTCAGATTCGCTAAACCCGCCGATTTGACTCAGTTCAAAGCTGACCTAGGTTTTCAGTGTCGACGCAAACGTCAAGGCGAATGCGTCGGCGGCGCGCTCGAAAGAGCGCGCCTCTAGCGGGAAGCCCGTCACGGCAACACGGCGATGAACCCTTCGCGTTGCCCGTCCCGCTAACAAACTTGAGGCCTGCCTGCTGATTCGGCGTTGGTTTGGGTCGCGACCTCGCGGCCGGGAAACCGCAGGTCACGTCGCACGACGACTGATCCAATCGCGCCTGATCCGCAGAACTTTTAACCTTGGTAACTAGGTGTCCCGGCGGTAGCAAAAAACAGGCCTGTATCGCCAGGCGCCGGAACGGTCGGACAGCTCTGATTTGTGCCGCACGATGTCGTCGGCCGGGGCTGCCACTGAAACGGGGAGAGAGATTATGAAGTCGCTGGCCAAGAAAGTGCAACGTTTCCTCGTGTCGGAAGATGGCCCCACGGCGGTCGAGTATGCAGTCATGCTCGCCCTGATCGTGATTGTGTGCCTGACGGCGATCAGCTCGATCGGCACCAACGCCAACACGACGTTCCAGAACGTTGCGGATTCGATCGCTCCGTAAAGCGAAGCACACCCGCGGGACGCGCGGCCGGTCCGAGCGATTGGCCGCGTCGTCTCGCACCCCGGATACGTCGGATGACCCCTGGGGGCCCGCTGGGTCCTCAGGGGCGTTCGGCCATGAGGTCCTTGAAGTTCGTCTCTGCCAGGCATCGGTGGTCGTCATGACAACCATGGTTCCGACGCTCAGTCACGACGTCGTACAGAGCCTGTTCCAAATGGCCTGCTATGGCGTTTGGGTCTGCGCGCTGGTGGTGAGCTATGTATTTGCAGGGCGCGGAGCGTGACAACCGTGGTTGTGGCCGCGGGCGACCGTGCTTGAGAAACTCACTGCCGACAAGGATCGATCATGTTCGACGGAAGCACCCTCGGCACGGTCTTGGCTGAACACTGGCCGGTATGGCTGGTCACCATTCTGCTGGTCGTGGCCGCTGTCATCGACGGGATCCAGCTCAAAGTTCCCAATTGGCTGACGTTCCCGATGATCCTCTCCGGATGGATATACAGCGGCGTGGCCTTTGGCTGGGAAGGGCTCGGATGGAGCTTGGTCGGCACCGCCATCGGCCTTGGACTGCTCTTGCCCGCTTACGCCATCGGCGGAATGGGCGCCGGCGATGTGAAGTTAATGGCCGGCATCGGTGCCTGGGTGTGGGGCAGCGTGACGTTCTACGCCTTCTGCGTCTCCGCAGTCGTGGGAGCAGTGCTGGCCGTACTGATGGTTCTCTATCAACGGGCCTGGCAGAAACACCGCGCCCAATTCCTGCTAATCCTGGGCGAGATCATGACGATCCGCGATCCGAATCAGCTCTCAGCGATCGCCGCCGAGCGGAAGAGCACGATGATGTTGCTGCCGTACGGCATCCCCATCGCCATCGGCACGATCGCCTACTTCGCGTGGGAGGGCATGCTGCTATGAACGACACCCCAGTATCCAAGCTGTCCAGACTCTCCAACGATCGGCCCTCCGGAAGGCGCAGGGTCGAGCGTCTGCTGCGACCTTGTCGAAACGACCGCCGCGGTGCGGCACTCGTCGAGTTCGCCGTCGTGGCACCGATTCTGTTCCTGCTGGTATTCGGCATGATCGAGTACGGTCGAATGGTGATGGTGCAACAGATCATTACCAATGGCGCGCGCGAGGGCGCTCGCCTGGGCGTACTCGATGGCACCAGCACCGGTGACGTCACCACCGCAGTCAACGACTACCTGGCCAACGCCTCGGTTTCGGGTGCGAATGTGACGGTTACTCCGAGTCCACCGAGTTCAGCCGGTTATGGCGAACCCGTAACCGTTGAGGTTTCGGTACCTTTTGATCAAGTGAGCTGGTTGCCGACGCCGTTGTTCATCGGCGGGAAGACACTTACGGCGACGACGGTTATGCGCCGAGAAACATCACAGTAGCTCCACCCGCCGCACGGCCGGCGAGGCGGTCGCCGCGCGGCGAGATATCGGAAACGCAAGGGGGAACGCATGCGGCCCAAGTCACTTGTCCTGCTGCTGTTGGCGCTGGGATGCGGTCTCGTCGCATCGATCGGCATCAACCAGGTGCTGGCAACCAACCGCGCCAAGGCCCCCGAGCCGAAAGGCGAGATGCGCTCGATCCTGGTCGCCATGACGACGATCAACCTGCGCGAGGAATTGAACGTTCAGAACGTTCGACTCGAAGAGTGGCCGGTCGAGCTTGTGCCCGACGGCGCGCTGATCAGCCTCGACGAGATCGACCAACGCCGCTCTCGGACGACGATCGTCAAGGGCGAGCCGATTCTGGAAAGCAAGCTGTTGGGCAAAGATGCTGGCGCATCCGCCAGCGTGCTGATTCCCAAGGGCTACCGCTCGGTGTCAGTGCGTGTCGACGCGGTGAGTGGATCCAGCAGTTTGATTCTGCCCGACGACCGCGTGGATGTGCTGGTACACATCCGCACGAACCAGTCGCTCAACATCCACCAGACCGTCACGCGGACGATACTGCAAGACGTGCGAGTGTTCGCCGTCAACGACCAGGTGAGCCGCGACAGTGAAGAGCTTGGCGACGAGCCATCGATCGCAGCCAAGACAATTTCACTATTGGTGACGCCAGAGCAAGCAGAGCTAGTGACGCTGGCCACCGAGCTTGGCAGCATCCGCCTTGTTCTTCGCAGTCCCGAGGATGAGGAAGCTGCGACAACCCCCGGAGCGGAAATCGCCCAGTTGCTCCAGCCCGGCTTGGAGAAGAACGACGCGGACGATGAAAGCTTGATGGAAGAGGCCGGCGACGATCTGCTGACGTTCCTCAGCAACGAGCCAGAGCCGGAACCCGAAATCGCGGAACCTGTCGAGGACGAGAACGCCTGGACGATGGTACTGCACATCGGTTCCGAGGTCCGCCAGGTGAAGTTCACCGACGACAGCCCCGTCGCACAGGAAGTGCCGATTGGGCCGCAAGCGACCGAGCCGCTGGACGGTAGCGGCGGGGCGGCTGGCGATGTCGATGCGGATGCCGACGACACCGACGATCCGTTCGACGACATCAACATCGACGATTTCCAGGACGACGACGCCATTCTGGACGCCTGGGGCACGTAGTAGCTGCTAGCTCGCTAGCGGCACAAAATGTCGAAAAGGATGCGCAGGCGGGCAGGCGTTCGCCGGGTCGACGGACGATAAACAACAAGGGACTCCACGGAGTTGGAATCCCTGCGCGGTGGCCGTCAGGAGGGCGGCCGCACTGGGCCAGTGGGCCACGCCAACGCAAACGGAATTGCCGAAGGAAGATCAAGGATGGTCGTTCCACCTCTTGCGCGGCGCGCAAATCTGCGCGCGGGAATCTTCTTGTTTGCTGCCACGGGGTGGTTTGTTGCTACTGCCGCTGCGCAACCTGCCGCTATGCAGCAGGCCGTGGTCTTCAACGTGCAGGAGGCCAACGAGCGGCTGGAAATGATCGTCAACACCAGCCGCATCCTCACGTTGGACCGCAACATCCCGCGGGCTCAGGTCAACAATCCTGAGATTCTCGAGATCACGCCGATCTCACCCAATCAGGTTCAGATTCTCGCCAAGAAGGCCGGCGTCACGCAGGTGAACCTGTGGGACGAGGGCGAAGAGCGGATCTACACGGTCGACGTGATTATCTATGGCGACGCGCAAGAGTTGGAGATGGTGCTCCGCTCGCAGTTCCCCAAAAGCTCGCTGCGAGTCATTCCGCTTGCGAATAGCGTGATCGTCTCGGGCTTCGTCGATCGGCCCGACGTCGTGAATCGCATCATCGAGATCGCCCAGGACTACCATCCGAAGGTGATCAACAACGTCAGTGTGGGCGGCGTCCAGCAGGTCTTGCTGCACGTCAAGGTTATGGAGATTTCGCGCACGAAACTCCGCACACTGGGCTTCGACTTCGTGGAAATCAACGGCGACGACTTTATTACGTCCGGAGTCACGGGCCTGCTGGGTAACTTCACGTCGGCCACCGGCCTGATCGAAACCACCGGTGGCGAGACGGCCACGTTTGGCATTCTCAACAATCAACAGGCGTTCTTCGGGTTGCTCGAGGCGCTGCGCGAAAACAACCTGATGAAGATTCTGGCCGAGCCCGATCTCGTGGCGGTTAGCGGCCGGCCTAGTTCCTTCCTGGTAGGTGGAGAGTTTCCAATCTTGGTGCCGCAGAGCTTGGGCACCGTGTCCATCGAGTACAAGAAATTTGGGACGCAATTGGACTTCGTGCCCATCGTGTTGGGCAACGGGCGCGTGCGACTGGAAGTGCGGCCGCGCGTCAGCGAAATCGATTCGACCCGAAGCGTCGTGATCAACGAACTCGTGATTCCTGGTCTGCGCGTCCGCGAAGTCGAGACGGGCGTCGAAATGATGGCGGGGCAGACTTTGGCCATCGCTGGACTCGTACAGACTCGCGTAGAGAACAGCGTACGGGCGATACCGTATCTTGGAGATTTGCCCTATCTGGGGGCAGCGTTCCGCCGTACGAGTTCTGACGTCAATGAGGTGGAACTGCTGATCCTGGTGACGCCGGAACTGGTCGACGCGCTCGATCCGCATGAAGTTCCGCCGGGTGGTCCGGGGCTCAACTCGTGCAATCCGAACGATTGCCAACTGTGGTGGAAGGGCCATATCGAAGTGCCGTGCGATCCCTGTGCTCGCGGCGGTCACGAAGGTGACTACATGGGCGCACCGATGGGTGGACCGGGTTACGGCGGTCTGCAAATGATTGAAGAGGGTGAGCCCGTGCCCGTGCCGACGCCGGGCACCGCACCGACTCCCCCGGCGAGCGGCACCTACGAGGTGCCCGAAGGCAGTAGCGCGTCGCACTATGTCGTGCCCCTGCCCAACTCAGCCGGGGCAGTGGTGCAAGACACCGCTTCAACGACCTCGAGCCGGCGGCGGTACCATCCCGCGGGCCCGGGTGAAGTCGTGCTGCAAGCGCCGAACGTCGCATTGCCCAATGCGAGTTCAGCCCCTTTGCCGCCTCAGCCGGCACCCGTGATGGGCGCGATCCCGCCCACGCCTCCGACGGCACTCTTGCCAACACGGCCCACCGGCGATGTTGTGCTGCCGCCCGCTACAACCGGCACAGCCGGCAGTAACACGCCTCCTGGACTGATTGGTCCGTTGGGCTACGACGTGAACGGGCAGAAGTAAGCTACGCTTGCCTGCTACGGTTTTTTCGCTGCCCTGCGCGCCCCAAATGCACGGCAGCTTGAGCACCCGTTCTGCGATTGGTCCGAGGCGCCTTGATGAACCACGTCTTGCGATTGGCGATCGTCGATCCTGACGACGGCGGGCGCGATGAGCTCAAGTCCCAAGTGCTGGGCATGGAGCGCATCTGGCTCGAAGCCGAGTGTTCGCGCTACGAGTTCTTCGCCGACGTGGTCGCTCAGACCGAACCCGACATCGCGATCATTGTGATCGATGAGGATCCCGAGAAAGCGCTGGAGCTTGTCGAGAACCTCAACGCCTCGTCGCCGTCCTGTAGCACGTTGGTAGTCAGTACATCGAACGATGGCAACCTGATTCTGCGGGCCATGCGTGCTGGTGCGAAAGAGTTCATCTGCCGACCGGTATCACTGCAAGACTTGCTTGCAGCGCTGGAGCGGATTGCTGAACGTCGATTTGGCCATGGGGAGTCGCGCGCGCGGGGAAGCAAAGTGATCGCCGTCGCGGGTGCGACGGGCGGAGTCGGATGCACGAGTTTGGCTGTGAATCTCGGCTGCGCAATGGCTCGCGATCAGCAGGCAACGGTCGGATTGGTCGATTTGGACCTAAGCCTGGGCGATGCGGACGTCTTTCTGGATACCATTCCCGACTACACGGTGCTCGACGTAGCCCAGAATGTGGGCCGCCTCGATTTCACGCTCTTGAAGCGATCGCTGACCAAACACTCATCCGGGTTGTTTCTTCTTCCGCGCCCGGTGCAAATGGAGGATGCTGCGCAGGTCTATCCGGAGGATTTTCACCGTGTCCTGGGGTTGTTGAAAGCAACGTTCACGCACTTGGTACTCGATCTCTCGAAGGGCTACAGCCCGCTGGACATGCTTGCGATGCGGGAGTGCGACGACGTCTTGCTGGTGACGCAGATGGATTTGCCCTGCCTGCGAAACGTGGTGCGGCTGATGTCGTCGTTCAACGAGATCGACGGCCTGAAAGACAAGGTGAAGATCGTTGTGAACCGAGTGGGGCTGGATAGCGGTCAGATCAGCACCAAGAAGGCCAAAGAGACAATTGGCCGCGAGATCTTCTGGCAGTTGCCCAACGACTACCGCACGATGGTTGAAGTCCGCAACAACGGCGTGCCGCTGATCGAGCAGGCTCCCAAGGCGCGGATCACTCAGGCCATCGTGCAGTTGGCCGACACGCTCTCGGGCCACACTCCAGATGACAACACGGCCAACACGGGAAAGCTTGGATTCAGCCGGCTGTTCCCCTTCTTTGGGCCAGGCCGCACCGGCGAACCCACCGCGGGCTAGATAGCCAGCCTTCGGGACGGCGGCCACCCGAAATCGTCGAGCGCAACCGCTTGTGTCGTCTGCGGTTGTCGCTTGTCGACTTTTCTCGACGCGCTCATTTGATGAGCTATGTTTCCCTGGGGAACGTCCAGCGCCTGCGCTGTGGGCAACCAGAGTTGACCAAGCCAGACCTGACACGCGAACAGAGAGTGGCAACCGATGTCCAAAGCCTTGTCGAGCAGCCGCCCGGCCGAGAAATCGAAAGAATCCGAGTACGAGGATCTGAAACGGCGGATTCACTCGAAGCTCGTCGACAAGCTCGACCTATCGCGCGTCGGTGAGTTGGAAGGCGACACGCTTCGCCGCGAGATTCGGCTGGTCGTCGAACATCTGTGCGATAGTGAAGACACCCTGCTCAACCGCGCTGAACGCGAGCGGTTAATCGAAGAGGTGCTCGACGAAACGTTTGGGCTCGGTCCGCTCGAACTGTTGCTCAAGGACGCAACGATCAGCGATATTCTGATCAACGGACCTAAAAATATTTACGTCGAGCGTCGCGGGAAGATGGAGCGGACGAATGTCTCGTTCCGCGATAACGCGCACCTGCTGCAGATCATCGACCGTATCGTCTCTAAAGTCGGCCGCCGTGTGGACGAAGTCTGTCCCATGGTCGACGCACGCCTGACGGATGGTTCGCGTGTGAACGCCATCATCCCGCCCCTGGCGCTCGATGGCCCTAGCGTCTCCATTCGTCGTTTTGGCTCGAACCCGCTCAAGCTGGAAGACCTGCTCAACTATAAGGCCTTCACTCCCGAGATGGTGATGCTGCTCGAGGGCGCCATCAAAGCTCGCCTCAACATCATCATCGCGGGCGGTACGGGCTCTGGTAAGACGACCCTGCTGAACACGCTTTCGAGCTTCATTCCGAATTCGGACCGCATGATCACCATCGAGGACGCGGCCGAACTACAGCTCCAGCAGGATCACGTTGTGCGGCTAGAGACGCGGCCCGCCAACATTGAAGGCAAAGGCGCCATCACTGCCACGGATCTCGTCCGCAATGCGCTGCGTATGCGGCCCGAGCGCATCATCATCGGTGAGTGTCGTGGCGCGGAGACGCTCGACATGCTGCAAGCGATGAACACCGGTCACGAAGGATCGCTGACCACGATTCACGCCAACACGCCGCGCGACGCGCTGGCACGTATCGAAACGATGATCACGATGGCGGGGTTCGAACTGCCCTTGAAGGCCATGCGGCAGCAAATCGCCAGCGCCGTGGACCTGATCGTACAGGCCAACCGACTGCAAGGCGGCCCGCGAAAGATCACGCACATCAGCGAGGTGATCGGCATGGAGCAGGACACGATCATCATGCAGGACATCTATCACTACATTCAGGAAGGTGTCGATGAAAACGGCCGGACCTTTGGCCGCTTTGAAGCCACTGGGATTCGGCCGACTTTCATGGATCGATTGGAATCTGCCGGCGTTCGTCTGCCGTCCAGCGCGTTCCGGCAGCGAGTGATGTTGGAAGACTGAATTCACGAGCGTCGGTGCGCCGACGCCTCGGCTTCGACTCGAAGAGCACACAGACCCTTGAGCCGCAGAACATGAGCCCGACCGTCATCACCATCGCAGTGTTCGTCGGCGTGTCCACGCTGGTTGCCGCGGTCGCCGTCCTATTTCGCGAGCGCGAAGACAGCCGGAACGAAGATCGTTTGGACCTCTTCGCCGGCTCGGGGACCAGTCAGGGCAAACTCAAACAAGCGGCTTCCGTTCTGCACGAACCGCTCGATTCCATGCCTTCGGCGCTGGAAGAGATGTTCAGCCGCTTCGGCAATCTGAATCTGTTGTTCGAGCAGGCTGATACTTCGTTGTCGCCGGCGGTGTTTTTCGGCATCTCCGGCGGACTGGCTGCCGGCGGTGGGGTGATTGCCTGGTACTTGGGCAGTCCGGTCGGAGTGCTGCCCGTGGCGGCGATCTTCATGGCATTGGTGCCGTTGTTTTGGCTGTTGCTAAGGCGTCGCAAACGACTCAAGCTCTTCGCCGCGCAGCTTCCGGATGCACTGGAGCTGATCAGCCGTGCGCTGCGCGCGGGACACAGCCTGGCTGCTGGATTCAGTCTCGTGCGCGAAGAGATGCCGGCGCCGATCGGGCAAGAGTTCGGTCGAGTGTATGAAGAACAGAATCTCGGTATCCCGTTCGATGATACGCTCGAAGCCATGACGGCCCGCGTGCCCAACCTCGACTTGCGCTTCTTCGCCACGGCAGTGATTCTGCAAAAGCAGACCGGCGGCGACTTGGCAGAGATTCTGGACAAGATCGGGAACTTGATCCGCGAACGCTTCCGCATTTGGGGACAGGTTCAGGCTTTGACGGGCGAAGGGCGGTTGTCGGGCGTTGTGCTGTTGGCGTTGCCGCCGCTGCTGTTTTTGGCCGTCTACTACTTGAACCCTGACTACGTGACCGTGCTGTTCACCGACCCGATGGGCAAGAAAATGCTTGTGGGCGGCGTCGTGATGCAATTGCTTGGCGCGCTGGTGATCCGCAAGATTGTGAACATCAAAGTGTGAGGCGACCGTGATCTTCGCCGGCTTGGTCAACTTTGAAGAACTGCTCCCGTTTGCCATTTTCGGGATGTTCGCCGCGGCTGCGTGGTGGATTCTGGAAACGGTGGCCGGTCGCAGCACGCGCGCCAGCGAGCGGTTGGATGAGCTGAACAATCCGGCGCTCAGGCGGCGCGAAGGTGATGTGTCCGCCAAGAAGCAGGACGGTCTGGCAAAGATGCTCGAGAAGGCCTCGCCTGCCCTGGCGAAGCCACTGCAACCCCAAAGCGAGTTCGAACAGAGTAAGCTCAAAGGCAAGCTCGCCACTGCGGGCTTTCGTGGAGAGTCTGCGGCCACCGTTTTTCTAGGGCTCAAATTTCTCGGTCTTGCTGCTGGCCTGGTCGTGGGGACCCCTGTTTTGCTGGGCTCCTACGGGATGACACAGCAATCGCTGATGTTCGTCGTGCTGGCGGCAGGTGGACTGTTTTATCTGCCCGACCTGGCGGTGATGTTCATTTCCAAGTCGCGAAAGGACGCCATCTTTCTGGGACTGCCCGACGCGCTGGACCTGCTCGTGGTCTGCGTCGAAGCCGGCCTGGGGCTCGATCAGGCCATGCGCAAAGTGTCTGACGAAATGCAGAAGAGCTGTCGCGTCATCAGCGAGGAATTCGCGTTGGCGAACTTTCAGTTGCAAATGGGTCGCGGGCGAGCCGAAGTTCTCCACGAACTCGGCGTTCGCACGGGCGTCGATGATCTGCGGTCGCTGGCTGCCATTTTGATTCAGGCGGACAAGTTCGGATCGAGCATCGCGCAAGCTCTGCGCGTGCAAAGCGAATCGATGCGGACTCGCCGCCGCCAATTGGCAGAAGAGCGCGCCGCGAAGACGGCCGTCAAGCTGATCTTTCCGCTGGTGATCTTCATCTTCCCCGGCATCTTCGTCGTGCTGGTCGGTCCGGCTGCTATCACGATGGTGCGAGAGATGTTCCCGGCGATGGGCGGCAGCTAAGCCAGCACCGACTGCAAGCATTGCGAGCGAATTGCGCATTCCACGCCATCGATACAACCGAAACGCTGTGACGATTACGTCTGGTCAAAGGGGCCGCAGGAGAGCGGTAGACGGCAGATGCGTCGCCAGTCGTCTGTGGCATAGGGCCGATAGATAGAGGGAAGGAACAGCGTGCCGGCAAGTGCAGGTGAACGCCGCCGCAATTGGACATGGATGCCGCCAGGCGCGGGGCAACCCGCGCGGCGCTACGGAGGATGCGCAATGCGAAGAGTCACATGGTTCACCGTGGTGGGAGCCGCACTGCTCGGCATCGCTGCACCCGCAGAAGCTGGTTACGGCGACGGCTGCGGGCCGTTTGCCCGCTTCTGTTGGGACTACGAAATGAACAAATACTGGCCGCTGCCTTTCGTGTACGCGGACCGCGAGACGGCCAAGGCGCCGTTTGCAGCCATGGCCATGAAAGGCTGGCAGCGGCAAAACACGCTGGGCGACTACCACTTCGACACGCAGAACGAGCTGACCGAAGCCGGCCGGCTGAAGGTTGGTTGGATACTGACACAACCCACGCCCGCTCGTCGCACGGTCATGGTGCCGCGTGCCGAATCGGCCCAGGCGACCGCATCCCGGATCGCCGCCGTCCAAAATTACCTTGGTTCGTTGTACGCCCAGGAGGGCGGCAACGTGATGGAAACCGGCCTGCGGGCCCCGAGCTTCCCGGCCGATTACGTCAACGACATCGATACGAGCTTCCGCGAATCGACGCCCGTGCCGCGTCTGCCAAAAGCGAAGGGTCTGGGACTGGACCAGTAGTCGCACAGGAGGCGATTCCAGGACACGAAGTCACTCAACAGGCCCTCGTGATCGGCAGTCGCGCCGCTGGCGCGCGACGACTGATCACGAGGGCTTTGACATTATGTGTCCTGTACAGCAAGACCCGGGCAATCGACGACGTCGCAAACAAGAAGAGCTGAGGCGTCGTCGTCGCCGGCGCCGGATCGTTATCGGAATCGTGCTGGTCGTCGCCTCGATGGTGCCGGCGTTCTTTCTGCTAGACGTCCCGGTGATTTCGCAATTCCGGGAAGACATCCGCACCAGTCGGACTTGGATCACCATTCGTGAGACGACCTCGCCGGCTGTGAAAGCCATCGGCGGCGATCTGCGACCCGTACAACGCTGGATCGACCACCGTCGCCAAACGCCGCTGCTGGCGCTGTGTGCCGGCGGGGTCTGTCTGGGGCTGCTGGTCATGATGCGGCGCTAGGCGGCCATTTCCGCTCTGCTGGCTGACGGTTGCCAAGATTGCCCAACCGTCACAATCGGTGGAGGCTGTCTCCTCCGTCATTTCAGTTGCAGACGGACATGCGCTGCGTCCGATGGGAACACAAGGCGACCGCTTCATTTGCGGTACTGGGGCGGTAACTTCGTTCGGCGGAGCCGAACAACGGCGGATGCGCGAATCGCCACGCCAGTTACAGGGAGGTACACGTGGCTGGGAAGTCTTCAGTCTGGACGCTGGCCGTCTGTGTTTTGTTGGCCGGTTGCTCAAGCGATCCGTCCCTCGGCACGAAATCTTCGGGTTGGGACCTGTTCGGCAAGAAGTCGAGCAAGCACGAGCCGGCCTTGGTCGGCAGGCTCGACCCCAACAAGCCGTACACCGAGTACGCTGAAGAGTATCGCGATCGCCCGATCGTCGCTCCCGCTATCGGACTCGAGAGCGACGCGCCCAAAGGTCGCCTCGCGCAGATGGCTGAATCGGTTGTTGATGGCACCAAGCGCGTCACGCAGAACGTGACCAGCAGCGTCCAGCGTGGCATGCAAAAGACCACGGACTTGGTTGCGCGACGGCCCGGCGACCCAGCCGATCCGATCGCGGTCCGGACTCCATCGGAAGACCCCGATGCCGAGTTCTACCTGGCCCTGGCTCGCGTGCAGGAACGAGCCGGCAACTTGGCGGGTGCCGAGACCAACTATCAAAACGCCCTGAACCTCGACGCCAATCATCTGGAATCGTTGTTGGCGCTGGCCCACCTTTACGACTACCAGGGCCGTTTGGCAGAGGCCACCGAGACATACTCGCGCGCCATCACTGCCCATCCGCAGTCTGCCACGGCGCGCAATGATCTGGGCATTTGTTTGGCCCGTCAAAACAAGCTGCCGCAAGCCATTGAGTCGCTAAAGGCAGCGGTCCACCTGGAGTCGCAGCGCAAGCTCTACCGCAACAATCTGGCCAAGGTGCTGCTGAAGGTGAACCGTGTTGACGAGGCCTATCAGCAGCTCGCGGCCGTGCACGCGCCCGCCGTGGCCCACTACAACATTGGCTACATGCTGCAGGAAATGGGACACGGCCAACAGGCTC
>CALKYM010000254.1 GCA_938003525.1 uncultured Planctomycetales bacterium
GTGTCCTTCGTCCGTTATCGCTTTGCGGTCGCAAAAGGTTCAGATCGTGAACTTCTGCGTGTGCGGGTCTGGCTTCTCGGGGTCGAGCCCCAACTCCTTGAGTGCCTGCGTGACCTGCTTGGCCTCAAGCACGCCCTGCTCCTTGAGCTCGTACAGCGAGACCCAGGTGATGCTCTCCGCGTCGACCTCGAAGAACCGCCGCAGTGCCTCGCGGGTGTCGCTGCGGCCGAAACCATCGGTGCCCAGGGTCGCCAGCCCGCCGGGAATCCAGGGCGAGATGTGGTCGGGCACGCCGGTGACGTAGTCACTGGCGGCGATGAACGGCCCTTCGTACCCTTCAATCGCTTTTTCGAGGTACGACTTTCGTGGTTTGCGGCTGGGGTGCAGCATGTTCCAGCGTCGCGTGGCCAGCGCGTCGCGCCATAGCTCCTTGTAGCTCGTCACGCTCCACACGTCGCTCGATATCTCGTACTTCTCGGCCAGAATCTGCTGCGCCCGGAGCGTCTCGCGGAGAATGGAACCACTGCCAAAAAGTTGCACGCGCGGGCGTTTGGCGCCGGCGTCGACGCTCGAAAGCTTGTAGATGCCGCGCACGATGCCTTCTTCGACTCCCTTGGGCATCGGCGGCTGCGCGTAGTTCTCGTTGTGAATCGTGATGTAGTAGATGACGTCATCGCCTTCGACGTACATCTTCCGCATGCCTTCCAGCACGATCACCGTCGTCTCGTATGCGTAGGCTGGATCGTAGGCCCGCACGTGCGGGAAGCTCATGGCAATCAGATGGCTATGGCCGTCCTGGTGCTGGAGACCTTCGCCCGCCAACGTCGTCCGTCCGGCCGTGGCTCCCATCAAGAAGCCTTTGCAGCGCGAGTCGCCGGCAGCCCAGATCAGATCGCCGATCCGCTGGAAACCGAACATCGAATAAAAGATGAAGAACGGGATCATGTGAATCCCGTGTGTCGTGTAGGCCGTGCCCGCCGCTACGAACGAGGCCATGGAACCGGCTTCGGTGATGCCTTCTTCCAGAATCTGTCCGTCCTTGGCCTCGCGATAGTAGAGCATCGTTTCGGCATCGACCGGCTCGTACAGCTGGCCTCCGTGCGCATAGATGCCGCACTGCCGGAAGAGCGCCTCGAGACCGAATGTGCGCGACTCGTCCGGCACGATCGGCACAACGTATTTCCCCACGGCTTTGTCGCGCAACAGCCTCCCGAAGAAACGCACGAAGGCCATCGTCGTCGACGCCTCGCGGTCGCCGCTGCCTTCGAGAAACTCACCGAACGCCTCGACGCCAGGCACTGGAATCGGCATGGCCTGCATGGGCCGACCCGGCACGAAGCCGCCCAGCGACTTGCGCCGCTCGTGCAGATAGCGAATCTCCGGACTGTCTTCGGCGGGCCGGTAGAACGGCGCCTGGGAAACCTCTTCGTCGGAGATCGGGATACCGAACCGTGTGCGGAATTCGCGGAGCTCTTCTTCGTTGAGCTTCTTTTGCTGATGCGTGACGTTGCGACCTTCGCCGGCTTCGCCGAGCCCGTAGCCTTTGACCGTCTTGGCCAGGATCACCGTCGGCCGGCCCTGACATTCGACCGCCATGCGATACGCCGCGTGTACCTTTTCTGGGTCGTGTCCGCCACGCCGCATCCGCTTGATCTTCTCGTCTGAAAGCGGCGCGGCCAGCTTTTGCAATGCGGGATCGCTGCCAAAAAAGTGCTGCCGAATGTACTCACCCGAACTGACCGTGTACTTCTGATATTGGCCGTCGACAATCTCGCCCATCCGCGAGACCAGCGCGCCGGTCGTGTCTTTGGCCAAGAGCGGATCCCAATCGTCGCCCCAGATGACCTTGATCACGTTCCAGCCGGCACCGCGGAAGATTCCCTCCAACTCCTGGA
Organism: uncultured Planctomycetales bacterium; assembly: GCA_938003525.1. Classification (GTDB taxonomy): domain Bacteria; phylum Planctomycetota; class Planctomycetia; order Pirellulales; family JAEUIK01; genus CALKYM01. The sequence continues at coordinate 1,896 of CALKYM010000254.1, forward strand.
TGATCTTGCCGTTGCCGCGCACGGGGCCATCGAGCCGCTGCAAGTTGCAGTTGATCACGAAGATCAAGTTGTCGAGGTTCTCCCGCGAAGCAAGCGTGATCGCGCCCAGCGTCTCCGGCTCGTCGCATTCGCCATCTCCCAGAAAAGCCCACACGTGCGAGTCGCTGGTGTCCTTGATCTTTCGATCGGCCAGGTACTTGTTGAATCGCGCCTGGTAGATGGCCATGATCGGCGCCAGGCCCATCGACACCGTGGGAAATTCCCAGAAGTGCGGCATCAGCCAGGGGTGCGGATACGACGACAGACCACCGCGATAGGAAATCTCCTGGCGAAAGTGCTGCAGTTGTTCTTCGCTTAGGCGGCCTTCGAGAAACGCCCGCGCGTAAACGCCGGGCGATGCATGCCCCTGAAAATAGATCTGGTCGCCCGAATAGTCTTCGCTCTTGCCGCGAAAGAAGTGATTGAAACCGACTTCGAGCAGCGTGGCGGCCGAGGCGTACGTCGAGATGTGGCCGCCGATGCCGGGATTCTCGCGGTTGGCCCGTACGACCATCGCCATCGCGTTCCAGCGAATGATGCTCTTGATGCGACGCTCAATCTCGCGATTGCCCGGATAGATCGGCTGCTTGTTGGGCGGGATCGTGTTGATGTAGGGCGTGTTGGCCGTAAACGGTAGCTCGACGCCACCGCGATACGCGGCCTCGCTGAGCTGCGAGAGCAAGTACTGCACGCGCTCCGGACCCTTACTGGCCAGCACGTAGGAGAGCGACTCCAGCCATTCCTTGGTTTCGGCCGGATCGGGATCTTGCGGACGCCGGACACGCGGTGCTTCAGTCGTGGCCATCGATGGACCTCATGGGGGCGCGGGTAGGCGGCCCGTTGTGTACGTTAATGATCGTGCAATTCAGCGTGACTGCCGATTCGATTTCGTGTTGCTCATCCAGCCACCGGCTGGCGGGGACGACGCGGTCGGTAGATTTCAGTTGCCACCCCCAGGTAAGCCTCGGCGGCAAAGGCCAGCGTTTCGCTCAGCGTCGGATGTGGATGGACCGATTCGGCCAGGTCGCGCGCGGTGGCGCCCATTTCGATGGCCAGCACCGACTCGGCCACCAACTCGCCGGCGCCCGATCCCACGAAGCCGGCGCCGAGCACTCGTTCGGTTTCGGGATCGACTACCAGCTTGGTCAGTCCGTCGGTGATGCCCAGCGCCTGAGCGCGGCCACTGGCCGCCCAGGGGTAACGGGCCACCTCAAACTCTAGCCCACGCTCCTGTGCCTGAGATTCGGTCACCCCCGCCCAGGCGATCTCGGGATCGGTGAATACGACGGCCGGTATGGCGAGTTTATCGAAGGCAGCCGGCCCACCGTGCAGCGCTTCGACGGCCACTTTGCCTTCGTGGGCCGCCTTGTGGGCCAGCATCGGTTCGCCGGCGATATCGCCAATCGCCAAGATGTGCGAATCGGCCGTGCGCTGCTTGGCGTCGACGACCACAAAGCCCTGTTGCGTCAGTTCGACCGACGTATTCTCTAGCCCGATATCCTGACTGTTGGGTCGCCGCCCGATGGAAACCAGCACGCGGCTGAAGCGTTCGCTCCGCGTCCCTTCGGCGTCCTCAAGCGTCGCTTCAACAGTGCCCCGCTGCTTGGCGAGCGCTGCCACCTTCGTTTCCAGGTGAATTCCCGCGAACAGCTTCTCGAGGCGCTTGTGCAGTGGTTTGACCAGATCGCGATCAACGCCGGGCAGCAGCCCTTCGGTAAGCTCGACGACCGTGACTTTCGAACCAAGCTGCGCGTAGACCGACCCCATCTCCAAGCCGATGTAGCCGCCACCCACAACGAGCAACGACTTGGGCACGTCGGCCAACTCCAGGGCTCCTGTCGAGTCCATCACCCGATCGCTGCCGATGTCAAAAACCTTGGGCATGGTGGGCCGGGAGCCGACGGCTAGAATGCAGTGCTCGAACGTCAGCCGATCGTCGTCGCGGGTGCTGGGATCGCCGCCGCTCAGTTCGAGCGTCGTCGAATCGACGAACGCGCCGGTAGCTTGAACGACGCGGACGTTTCGCTTTTTGGCCAACTGGCTGAGCCCGCCGGAGAGCGTTGCGATGACCTTTTCTTTCCGCGCCCGCATGGTGTCGACGTCGATGCCGGGCGCGGCGAAGTCGACCCCCCATTCCTTGGCGTGGGCCGCCTCCGAGATCACTTTCGCAACGTGCAGCAGTGCCTTGGATGGGATGCAGCCACGCAGCAGGCACACGCCGCCCAGTCGCGGCTCGGCTTCGACGATGGCCACTTCCATGCCGAGATCGGCCGCGAGAAACGCCGCTGCGTAACCGCCGGGACCACCGCCGAGAACGACCAAATCTGAGTGCATGGGCTCACATCTGTATGGAGACGAGACGCTGGTTTCCGAACCTGCCGCCCACAGGTGCTCGACCGGCTCCCTCCGCGAGCGTCGAGGCCTGTCGATGTCATCTTATCGGTGGCCTCGAACTTCACCAAGATTGCCTCTCCCCCGCCCGAACCCCGTAAGCAGGGTATCGCCGACGAACTAAGTCCCGCTGACGTCGCAGGACACGCGCACGCCGGTTGTCAACGGCTGCCGTGTCGTCCGGGTGGGCTGATTCTTGAGCCCGTCGATGGCTGCCGTATAACGTACCGGCAACCTTGGTCGCATATCGCGGCCGGGGTGTTCACCTTTCTCAGTCTCACGGCGCGTTGTTATGGCGACCCCCACGAAACGGACAGCAGACTGCATCGTGATTGGAGCCGGCGTCGCCGGTGCCAGCACAGCCATGCAGCTCGCCTGGCGCGGATGCAGCGTGATCGTGCTCGAAAGAGATATGCTCGGCTCGGGCTCGACAGGCCGGGCGGCAGGCTTGCTCGGGCAGCTCCGCTCCACCCGGGCTGCCACCAAAATGCTGATGGACGGCGTCCAGATCGTGCGAGAACTGGAACAGCGCACCGGTACCGAGATCTTCGTCCAGACCGGCTCGCTGCGCGTAGCCGCAGACGAGTCGCGGGCAGTCGAGGTACGCGACCATGTCGCCATGGGCAAGTCGATCGACTTTCCGATCGAACTCATCGATCGTGAACAAGTCGCGCAGATGCTGCCCTACATGAAGACCGACGATCTGGTGGCCGCCTGTTACTGCCCCACCGACGGACACTTGCAGCCGGGGGAGCTTCTGGCCGCCTACGTGCATCTCGCCCGGCAGGCGGGAGCCGAGTTCTGTACTCAGTCGCCTGTTGATGAGGTTCTTGTCGACGCCGGCCGCGCCAAGGGCGTTCGCACCGGCGACGCCGAGTACCACGCGCCGGTAATCGTCAACTCGACCGGTCCCTGGTCGGCCGACCTCGCCCAGCGCTCGACGACGCGGCTCCCGACCGCGGCCATCGGACACTATTACCTGACGACGTTGCCCCTGCCCGATGTGAACGTTGATCGCCACAGCCCTGCGATTCGCGACCGCGGTCTGCGGATCTACTCGCGGCCGGAAGCCGGCGGTCTGATCGTCGGCATGTATGGCGCCGACCCGCCGCTGTACGACATGCAGGCGCTGGGCGTCGATTTCGATATGTCGCAAATGCAGGTCGGCCGCGCCGACGTGAATGTGGCCACGCTGATCGACGCTGCGGGCCGTCGGTTCCCCTTTATCGATGGCCGCACGCCGATGAACATCACCACGGGCATCATGACATTCACCCCCGACGGCAAGCCTTTCTGTGGTCGATTGCCCGACATCGATGGCCTCTATCACTGCGCCGGCTTCTGCGGTCACGGCATCGTGCAGAGTCCTGCCATCGGCAAGATCATGGCCGAGCTGATCGTCGACGGCGCCACAACGTACGACATCGCAGAAATCGAAGCCGACCGCATGTACGAGATGGCCGAGTTGACCGACCGCGCGGCCGTCCGGCGTTTGTGCGCTGAGATGGCCGGCAACTACTATGGCGCCATCGCCTCGACCGACACCGCAGAATGACGCGCGGCGTGGGTTTCCGATTCCTCGAACCGCCGATAGGTCAACATGCCGCACTGCCCGCGCATACCCCACGTTTCACGGCGTTTCAGCCGGCTGGCTATTGCCGCACTCGCCCTGCTGGGCTGCCCGCCCGGTGAGACTCGTGCCGCTGACGCGCGTCCCAATGTGTTGCTGATCTGTGCGGACGATCACGCGGCCTACGTCACCGGTTGCTACGGCAACACGATTGTCCGCACGCCACGCATCGACGGGCTGGCGGCCGAAGGGACCCGCTTCACGCGCGCATACTGCAATTCGCCCGTTTGCACGGCATCGCGGCAGTCGTTTCTCACGGGTCGCTATCCGCGCACGATCGGTGTTACCGAACTCAAGACGCCGCTTCCGGCAGAAGAGCTGACGCTGGCGGACATCCTCGGCGCAGCCGGCTACGAAACGGCCGCCATCGGCAAGATGCACTTCAACAGCAACCTTCAGCACGGCTTCGACGTGCGGCTCGATGCGCCCGACCATCGACGCTGGTTGGCCCAACAGCCCAACGCCGGCTTGCCCGCTGGCGTCGAGGTCCTGCCGCGCTGGCGTCCGTTTCGCGATGCTGCCCGCATCTGGCTGAACGCAGATGCACTGCCCTACGGCGCAACCGACGCTCAGATGGACGCCACGTACTTCGCCACCCAGGCAGCCGAGTTCTTGGCCGCCCAGCGCGACGAGCCTTTCTTCCTGATGGTCAGCTTCACCCAGCCGCACTCGCCGTTTCGATTTCCCGTTGAATTTCGCGGCCGGCACTCGCCCGACGAGTTCACCACGCCCGAAGTTTCGACGATCGACGATCCGCAGATCCCGGCCATCTTTCGCGAGCTGACCGATCACGACAAGCGCGGCATCGCCGCGGCCTACTACACGGCCGTCGAGTTTTTGGATCACAACGTGGGTCGCGTTCTCGATGCGCTCGATGCCGCAGGGCACCGCGACGACACGCTGGTGATCTACTTCAGCGACCATGGTTATCTGCTGGGCCATCACGGCCGGTTCGAGAAACATTGCAGCTTCGAAGAAGCCGTGCGGGTGCCGCTCGTCGTGCGCCACCCTGGCGAGGTGCCTGCCGGGCAAGCCAACGATGCGATGCTCGAACTCATCGATCTTGCGCCGACAGTGCTCGACGCTTGCGATGTCGAGTCCCCGCCGACCAACCAAGGTCGGAGTTTCCTGCCGGCCGTCACGCACAGTGCCGCCAGCCATCGCCAACAGGTCATCGTGGAATACGCTCCTCACGACGAAATCATGATTCGCGACGACCGCTGGAAGCTCGTCTATTGGCGAGGTGCCCGCGAGCGCGAGGATGGCTACCTTCCTGCGTCGCCACTCACCGGCCCGACGTTCCGCCTGTACGATCTCGAGTCTGATCCGCAGGAGAGCGTCGATCTCTCAGAAGACCCGCAGCACAGTGAGACCGTCGCCCGGCTGAAAGACGCGCTGATCGCTCATCTACTCAAGACCACCCGCCAGCCCGAGCTCATTCCTCAAGACGCCTCGCCCGACGAACTGCTCGCGTTTTGCGTGCAGCCGCGAGACGTGCAGCCACCGCAGGGCGAAGAGTGAGCGTGTTCGCCTTTCACTCAGAAGACGACTGCGGCGACCGGAGCAGGGGCCGGCCGCTCGGGCATTTCTCAACGGCGCGTGGCGCAAAAAAACAGGCGTTGCTCCTTTGGCCACTGCTGACCTCAGAGAGCAACGCCTGTGGGGGTTAAGGCTTGCCGGCCGGCGCGGGAGGCAGTGCGCCGACCGGCTCGCCGCGGTGCGTCACACGATGCCTACTTGAAGAGATCCTCGTCGTCGATGGCGGGCTCCGGAGTCTCGAACGCCACGTCGTCCTGGTACTCGTTGACGAACGGGGCGAGCTGCTCGGTGTACCAGTCGATGTCACCCTGCGTCAGGCTGACGTGGTCGAGGAACGTGTCGAGCGTTGTGCCGTCGAGCCAGAAGCAGCAACTGTAGTACATGCCGTACTCGTTCAACTGCACGCGGCCCATGTACAGCGAGCCGTTGATCTCGTTGATCTTCTGCAACAGTGCGATCGAAGGCTGAAAGCCCTCGGGCACGTCCATGATCCAGCCGTACATGAAGATGCACTTCACCGGGCGGCCGTTCTCGTCCTCGTAAAAGGTGTGCTCGTAGGCCTCGACGACCACGACTTCACCACCCCATTCGACGGTGATGCGATAGTGGCCGTTGTCGGTCAGGCGATACGCAAAGCCCGACTCCTCGACCAACTCGCCCAGCGACGTGTAGCTCGTCGCAGCCGGCGCGGCCGGTGCATCGCTGCCAGCCGGGTTGGTGAGCCCTTGAGCGGCCGCGTGCGTGGCGGCAAAGCTCGAAACGATCATGTAGAACACAGCAGTCTTCGTCAGGTTGTGGACCAAGCTCAACATCTCAAATCTCCCTCGCGCTTTTTTTGGAAACCGATTGGAACCTGAATCTCGCCGGTGTGGGACGGCCGTCGGGTCGGATCGTGCTGTGTTGTTTCCGCTCGACTTGCCGCTCTCCCTCAAACCGGAACATTCGACGATCCCAGGGTTAAAAAGTTCCCCGGCAGCCAAAAAACGCTGGAAAACCCGCAACTTCCAGCCTCTGAAATGCAGCGGGATTGGACGTGCTGAGACGCGATCATCGCGGGAATCCGGGCGGCAGACAGAGGCTCCCGCTTCCGAAGCAGCATGGACGAGAGGCGTCTGCGCTAAGACTCACCCCACAACTGCGCCAGATGGGCGTTGCTAAAGACGCCTGCCGGATCCAGTTCGCGGCGGGCAGCTTGGAACCGTTTCCATCCTGGATAGAGCTGCCGCAGACGCTCGGCGGTCAACATGTGGATCTTGCCCCAGTGCGGGCGGCCCTCATGATCGAGAAAGATCGCTTCGACCTCTCGGAAGAATTCCCTAAACGATAGCTCAGCGGCCTGGTGCACGGAGATCGTCACGGTCTCGCGCCCCTGTGCCGGACTGAGCAGAATGTCGTCGCTGGCCAATGTGCGATACTCGACAGGCCAGGTGACATCGACAAACCGGTCGCGCATCAGACCCCGCACGGCGCGAAAACAGGCCGGGCCTGCTGCGGCGGGCAGCGCGAACTCAATCTCGTTGAAGCGCACGTTCCGTTCGGAAGGGAATATGCGGTAGCTGTGGTCAATGCGCTCGCCGGACCGGTCGTCCAGCGACGATGGCGACGCATCCGTCGGATCGAGAGCCTTCATGTGGGCCAGGTCGGTCGCCGGATACCAGAAGAACTCGAAGTGCCGCGTCGCCGCGATGTGCGCGGGCAATTCCGCCAGGCACGCCTCGATGGGCACTTGCCACAGGCGCTCGTGCAGACGATAGGCCGGCACAAGCTGCAAGCGGATCGCCGTTATCAGCCCCAGAGCCCCCAGCGACACGCGCGCGGCCGCCAACAGCTCGCCCTGGCGTGCATCAATTTCGCGGAGTTCGCCCCGACCATCGACCAGTCGCAGCCCGACTACTTGCGTAGAAAGACTGCCCAGCGTTGGCCCTGTGCCATGCGTGCCGGTGGCGATCGCGCCGGCCAGTGCCTGACGATCGATATCGCCTTGATTGGCTAGTGCGAGGCCGTGTCCAGCCAGCGGCTCGCCGAGCTCATAGATCTTGGTGCCTGCCCGCACAGTGGCCTGTTGCCGCTCGACGTCGACATCCACGACGCCCTGCATCTCGTCGAGCGACACCAGCGTATCGTCCGAGGCGCACAACGGCGTGAACGAGTGACCGCTGCCGGCGACCCGCAGCCGCCCATTCCTCGCCGCCACGTCCCGCACGAGATCGGCGGCTTCGCCTTCATGCCGCGGACGATGTATGCTCCGGGGCGTACACGACACGGAACCCGACCAGTTGTTCCAGGTCTCTGCCATCGGCTTGCCCTGCGGCCAAAAACATTGAACGGACGGTCCACGCCCGCGCACGGGAGCGACTCGCGCCATCGTACACGAGCTCGCAACCAACCCGGCTCGCGGCAGGTTGCGTCACCAAGTTGAGAGAGCCCTTCGAAATGGCTACCCACGAAGACGACCCATCCAACGCCGGCCCCGATCCCCAACCATCGACTCGCCGCCCGCCCGGCTGCCTCAGCAGGTTGGCCACTTTTGTCGGCATTCTGCTGCTGCTCCTGTTGGCCTACGTCTTCGCCTGGCCGTCGCCCGTCGATCCGTTCGCCTACGAGCCGCCTACGCCGCCGGAAATGACCGGAGTCCTGGCGGAAAACCAGCGACTCCGCGCCGCCACGCACATCGCGCCGGGCGAGATTCTCGGGCCGGAGGACGTTCACGTCGACGACGCCGGCAACGTCTACGGCGGTACCATCGACGGGCGCATCATGCGCGTCACACCTGACGACACCTTGGAATCCTTCGCCAACACCGGCGGTCGTCCGCTGGGCATGGAGATGGATGCCGATGGCAACCTGATTGTCGCCGACGCCGTGAAAGGACTCTTGTCGATCGATGCAGAAGGCGACGTCACCGTGCTCACGACCGGCGCTGCCGACGTGCCGTTCGGCTTCACCGACGACCTCGATATCGCCGGCGATGGCCGCATCTACTTCTCGGATGCCAGCGACAAGTTCGGCGTCGGTGAGTACCTCTACGACATGCTCGAGGCGCGCCCCCACGGACGGCTGCTCCGTTACGACCCGGCGTCGGGCGAGACGAAAGTTTTGCTCGACGAGCTGTACTTCGCCAACGGCATCGCGGTCGCCGCCGACGATTCGTTCGTGCTCGTCAATGAGACCTATCGCTACCGCGTTCAGCGATACTGGCTCACGGGTCCGCGAGCGGGCGAGGCGGAAGTCTTTGCCGACAACCTACCGGGCTTCCCCGACGGCATCTCGCGCGGCACAGACGGCGGCTTTTGGGTGGCCATGTTCACCGTCCGCAACGCCCAGGCCGATAGTCTGCACCCGCGGCCTTGGATCAAGAGCGTGCTCGCCAAGCTGCCCCGTTTCCTCTGGCCCAAGCCGGCGCCGTACGGATTGGTCCTAAAGCTCGACACAGACGGCCAGATCGTCGAAAGCCTACACGATCCCGGCGGCCAACAAGTGCGCGAAGTGACCTCGGTCCATCAACGCGGCGACGTGCTGTATTTCGGCACGCTCACGGGCGACCGCATCAGTCGCCTTGAATTGGAACGCTGACGCTGCCGGAGTTTCCCCCCCGCGCGCAGCTCGCTTCACGATTCCTGCACGAGCAGCAACATCACCGCGCCGATTCCCAACACCAGCACGAGCATTACCAGCCACACGGTCAACAGGCGATTGCTGCGGCGTCGCCGCTGGCGAAAGGCGTGCGAAACCGATTCCACTTCTGAGTCGACGACTGCCGGCGACTCATCGACACTGCGGGCTGCGAGATGACTCGTCGCTGGCGATGTTACAGGCGGCGCCACCATCTCGTGGAGCCGCGCGTCGTAGCGCCGTTTGGACTGCGGTTCGAGCAGGCAAACTCGGGCGGCCGCCAGCTCATTGAGGATCCGTTGCGAAAGCGCCTGCCGCGGACCGGTGGCGAAACTCCGCACGTGCGCCATCCGCTGATCGGCCGCTCGGGCGATCACGTCCGGATCGCTCTCCTGCGGCTCGAGCCCCAACAGGGCGTAGTGGTCGGGGGGACGTCGGGCATCGCGGACTCCCAGCCACTTGGAATAGGGATCGAAATCGTCGTCCATCGACCGGCGTGCACCCCCGAAAGCTCCCAACACTTCGCCCATCATTCTAACCCCGGTCCCCGGTTCACCCGACCGGTGCAGACAGCGACGTTCCGTAGTGTTGGACATCCTCTGGCGCCCCACTCACGCCAGAGAATCTTCCCTATCGCTTGTATCCAGCGGCAGTTACGGGCGCGCTGCAGGTTGCAGCTTGAGCAGGCGGGCTTGCCTGGCCGGCCGCGCATCGAAATGATGCAGCGACACGCGGCGTTGCCGTGCAACAATGAATCGAGGACGCGTGCCCGCCAACCGGGAAGCAGCATTTCCAAGGAGCCCATCATGCGGACCAGCCGAACACTCTCTCTGGTCTTGGTCGGTCTGCTCACAGCCGGTGTTCCGGCCTTCGCGCAAGATGCTGCAACAGGCGACGAAGCGCCGACGGAAACGGTCGCGCCACCGCAACCCGAGGAACTCCCGGAACCCGCCGCCGCGGCAAGCGACGACAAGACGACCGATGCGGCGTCCGCCGACCGCCCTGCCCGACCGCGGCTGCGTCGGTTCGTGCAGGGCCTCTTCCAGCTTCGCGACGACATCGCCCAGCCGCCCGAGGTGCCGCGCGAGCTGGCCATCGAAGCGATGCAAAAATACATGCAGTCCTTGCTCAAAGATCAAGAACTGACTCCCGACGAGCGACAGCTCTACGAGCAATTCGCCGCCGACCCGCTGGCGCAGGAGATCTATCTCATCCGCGCCCAGCAGTCGGTCGAACCGCTCGACTTCGAGACTGAAGAGCTCAACGAATTCCTGGAGAGCATTCGCCCCGAAATCGAAGGCGAAGCACAAGACGAAGACGCATGGATCGCACTCCGCGATCAGGTGATCAGCGAGCTCGACAATCTGCCCGATCTCACGGCCGACTCCGACGTGAACCGCCTGCTCGACTCCATCTTTCGCAGCATCTCGATTCGCCTGGGAGACAAACGCCGGCTGGGCGCCATCGAAACCGGCGCGTTGGGCATGACCTTCCGCACGTTTCTGCGAATGAAGAAGGCCGACAACCTGGAAGCCATCGCCGCAGCGCTCGCCACGGCCGATGCCATTCGCACGAGCGGCGCCGATCCTCAGCAGGCGCTGGAAGACCTTCGCCGCGGCGTCGAACTCTAGCGCGGTGCGATTTCACTCACCCGCAGACGCCGCGCGGCCTTCGAGTCCAAGTTCGGCCGCCGCCTCTTCCATCGCCGCGATCATGAACTGAATGTGGTCGTTCAGTTCGACGCCCAGATCTTCGGCCCCGCGCGTCACGTCGTCGCGATTCACCCCCGCCGCAAAGCTCTTTTGCTTCAACTTCTTCCGCACGCTCTTGGCCTGCATTCCCCGGATGCCTTCCGGACGAACCATGGCCACCGCCGAGATGAAGCCCGCCAGTTCGTCGCAGGCATAGAGCGTCTTGTCCAACGACGACACGCGGGGACAATCCGGCAAGTAGTCGGCGTGCGACTTGATGGCGTAGATCACGTCCTCCGGATAGCCGCGCTCAGCCAGAATCTCGGCACCCCGCAGCGGATGATCGGGTGCCTCCGGCCAGCGCTCATAGTCGAAATCATGCAACAGCCCCACCACGCCCCACTTCTCGACATCCCCGCCGAACTTCTCCGCGTAGGCCCGCATACAGCGTTCCACCGCCAGCATGTGCTTCCGCAGGCTGTCGCTCTGGGTGTACTCGCAAACCAGTTCGTACGCGGCCTGCCGATCGAGCATGAAAGGGCACCTGGGAAAAGCGAGGGCTGACAGCGAGAATGATGACCGCTGGGACTTTGGTTGTCGACTCTCGTCGAGCGATCGAGAACGGTGTTTCGGCGTTCTGAGGCGACGAGTTCCCAAATCGACGGGCCGCATGCAAAAACGCATACAAGCCTCCGCCGAAGAACAACACGACCACGCCATGAACCAGAATCCGCGTCGTCCAATCGGCGATGATTGCGGCGCGGGTCTTCGAACCACAAGGCCGAGCAGCGCCACGGACCCGGCGAAAATGTTGCGGGAAGCCAAATCGGCAACCAGGCCCCCAACAGGCCAAACGTCAGCACGGCGTGCATCAGATGGTTGGCCGTGTTCGGCACCGCCGCCGTCTGCGTCCCGCAGCGTGGGCAGTCAATCGATCCAAGCTGTTGCGGAATGCTCCATACCCGGACCTGACGACAAAAACCAACTGAGCAACTTTGCTTCTCGGATGCAAACAGACCGCAATGAACGAGCCTTTGGCGAACCTTGACAACTCACCGAGCCAACCACCAAACTCGTAAGAATTACCCACCAAACAACTTGGCGGAGTAGCTCAGTTGGTTAGAGCAGCGGAATCATAATCCGCGTGTCGGGGGTTCGAGTCCCTCCTCCGCTACTTGCGAACGGCGTCGAATTGTCCCGCACGTCGGCCCATCAGGGTTCGCGTTGCCAGGTCTGTGGACGCACAAGCATTCGCGGGCAATTACTGGCTTCAGCCGCCAGTTGCCAACGACGAAAGGTGTGATCATCGAGTCGCCGCGGCCAGGCCAGCACCGCGGCCACGTGTTCGCAGCGCAAAGCCTGATCGGTGGCCCCCACGACTCATCCCGCTGCTACTCGAGACGCACGGCGAGCATGTGGAATAGAGAAACTTCCCAAGCCGCGACGCACGGTGGATAGAAAGAGAACGTGCCCCGCGCATCGATGACGACCAGCAGCCCGCTTGCCGGCAGGCTTCGCACACGGCCAATAGCACCAAGGTGCCCGCTCTACTGCCGGGACCATCGGTCAACCACTCAGCGACCGAACCCCGCAACAGGCCGCGCGGCGGCAGTCGATCGAGCGGCGGACATCCCGTGGTGATGCGATCTCGCGGCGACCGCTCTGCCGACCCTTCTGCCTGCCGCAAAAGTTGCTGCAAACGGTCGGTCCCCTCCGGCGATGCTACATCGCTCGCGCGGCCCTGTCTGCTAGCGGGCTCTTTTCGCGGGCCAATAGTGCACAAAAATGCGCTGCATCGGCGACACCTGAACGTCGCGTGCGAGAAAATTCCGCCAGACGGAACTTGACGCCCCTGCGCGCGTCGAATCCTGCATATGCCGACCGCGAGAAAACTTGCCCACACTCAGAAAGGCGAAATGCGGCGGCCGACCAGCAAACACCAGCAGCTCGCAGGAGAACTGTGATGAAATCACGCAAGTTCCTTGTTGTCGCCCTTTTCGCCGCGCTCGTTGCGGGTGGCCTGGGGTACTACGACTACAACCGGCAGAACCAAAAGATGATCGGCATCGAACAGCGCATCGCATTCGCCGCCAGCCTGGTCCGAGAGGGAAAAGACGATCGCGCCGCTCAACTGCTGCAAATTGCCAGCGATGACTTGCTGAGCTTCGGCTCCCATCGCTGGGTCGGCGATCGCTGGGAAGACGCGCTCGAGATTCTCGAACAGATACAAGCTCGCACGGGCAACTCATAGAAGCAATTGCGTACAAGTCGGCCTTCCACCGACGGTACTACCCGTGTCAAGAACGCCGGGCTGCGGTTAACGCGGCCGTGGGCTGCTCGCCGTTTCGTCGGATGTTTCCGCGGCGAATCTCAGGAACTCCGGCTCTTGAAAGCCCGCGGTGGCCGCGAACGCGCGAAGTTGATTCAACGCGCGATTGACGAGCTGTCGCACGCGTTCTTTGCAAACGCCCTGCTCATTCGCGATTGCCTGTAGCGTGAGAGGCTGGCGCGGGTCGGCCTCAAGACCGAATCGTGCCCGGATGATGGTTTGTTCGCGCGGTGGCAATTGCCCGATGAGCGAGTCGAGCCGCTGCACGGCCCGACTCCGATCGCCATCGGCCGCGCGGTGCGCATCCCGATCGTCTTCCAAGGATGCGAAGAGATTGCCGCCTTCGTCATCCAGGCTGGTCGTCTCACGCTTACGTCGACGCGAGCGCGATTGCAACGCGCGGGACACGTTGCGGTAGATCGCGTGTGAGGCATACGTGCTGAGCCGGTAGCCGCGGCTGTAGTCGAACCTTTCGACCGCTTGCAGCAGCGCTTCGTGTCCATCACTGATCAGCTCGTCGTAGGTCTCGGCCGGGTTCGACGAGGCAACGAACTTCTTCACGATTGAGACTACCAGCCGCAGGTTCGCGCGGATGATGAGGTTCCGCACACGCCGAGATCCGGCAAGTAGAATCTCGAAGTCTTTCAGCGTCGCGCGATCCGGATTGCGCAGGTCAATCCGCCGTCGCTGCTTCTCCGCCTGATACAGCAGATAATTCATCCGCTGAAACAAAAACACCTCTTCCTCGCTGGTCAGCAGCCGGGTGCGGTAGAGGTCGGCCATATAGCCACTCAGGCCGGCGGGAACATTGTCGCGCAACTCGAGGTCGATCCCTAGCGGTTGGGCGTGCGCGCGCTGGAAACTTCGCTTGCGGAAGTCCGGGCTATCGATGTATCGCACTTCCCGTTCCAGCAAGGCACAGGCACGTCGGCGTCGTTCCTGCAGCTCGCGACTGCGTGTGTTGGCTGCTTGCGATCGCCGGGTGGCGGATTGGTTGCGTCGCGATTGCGTGCCGCTTTGAGGCGCCGTGGCTGCCATCATCCTACTCGTTTCTGCTGGAGTCGCTTCGGGATCCAAGTTCTTGTCGAGCATCTCTTGCCCGGCCGGTGCCGTCTCTGCACCGGCCGGGCACCGTCTCAGCGGCTTGGGTTACTCGGCCGGGATCAGCACGGTGTCGATCACGTGGATCACACCGTTGCTGCACTTGATGTCGGTCTTCACCACATTGGCGTCGTTGATCTTCACGCCATCCGACGTATCGACCTTGACCGTCTGACCGATCAACGTCTCAGCCTCTTCGAGTTCAACGACGTCGGCCGCCATCACGTTGCCGGCAACGACGTGATACTTGAGGATGGCTGCCAGCTTCTCGGTGTCTTCCAACAGCGCTTCGATGGTGCCGTCAGGCAGCTTCGCGAAAGCCTCATCGGTCGGCGCAAAGACCGTGAACGGCCCTTCTCCACTGAGCGCCTCGACGAGCCCCGCGGCTTTGACGGCCGTCACCAGCGTCTCGAAGGCCCCGGCCGAGACTGCCGTGCCGACGATTGTGTCGGGAGCCGCAGCCGCGCGAGCTGACGCGGTGTGTGCAGTCGTTCGTTTCTGCTTGCACTTGCCAGCCGCGTCGACGTCGCCGGTGAGACCGATCGAGGCGGCGGTCGCCAGCGCTGCGAATGCTAGAGTCTGCTTCAACATGATTCGTTTCTCCGCTGTTTGACCGTAGGAGGGGCTCGTCTCACCACCCATCTGTGGCGGCCGGCTGAACGAAACGGTCAAATCGTTCATATCAATCTATCGTCCTGCCATCACCGGGGCAAGTCATTTTTGGCCAAATCGTTCAGATTAGCACCGAAAAACTGCTTGCCGTGACACACAATGTCGTATATACATAGGCATTCGTCCATTTTGGCCAATTTAACAAGATGCCTATTTCCTTTCTAAAAATCAGCTAAAACAGTCATTCATGCCCCGCCAACTGAGCCCCAAGAACGCTGCCCTGGCAATCGGCGTCAGCGAATCTTCGCTCAAACGCTGGTGCGATCAGGGTTTGATCGATGCCCAACGGACGCCTGGCGGGCATCGCAGGGTCTCGCTGGAATCGCTGGTGACCTTCTTGCGCTCAAGCGGCAGGACGATCGAAGACCCCGCCGCGTTGGGCCTGCCCAGCGACGTCGATCAGTGGACGGGTGTCACGGATTCGACGCTCTCGGAGTTCGTCGCGGGGGTGCTCGCCGGCGACGAAGAAAAGTGCCGCGCCATCGCGATGGGGCTATTCCTCAGCGGCACGAGCATTGTCGACATCTGCGACAAGGTGATCGCGCCGGCCATGCACCGCGTCGGCGACCTGTGGGAATGTGGAGAGGCGGCGATCTATCAGGAACGTCGCTCGTGCGCCATGTGCGAGCGCGTGCTCACTGAGTTGCGCCTAATCTCACTGTCGCCGTCCGCCGACGCGCCGAAGGCGAGCGGCGGAACGCTGTCTGGCGATCCGTACACATTGCCCACGACGATGGTCGAGCTCACGTTGCGTGAACGCGGCTGGAACGCTACTTCCCTGGGCGCATCCTTGCCGGCCGAAACGCTCTGCGCAGCAATTGCCGACCTCAAGCCGAAACTGTTCTGGTTGAGCGCTTCTCATATTGCCGATCGCGGGGCCTTTCTGTCCGCATGGCGGCAGGTCGAAGCGACTGCTCAAGCTCAGAGCGCAATGCTCGTCGTGGGCGGCCTCGCGCTCGATGCCGTTTTGCGGCGCCAGATGCGCTATACGGCATTCTGCGACACGCTGGCCCACCTCGACTCGGTGCTGGCTGCACAAGGGATGAATCCGACGCCGCGCGGCTGGCCCGCCGGCGCACCGCGGCTGCGGGTGATCTGAGTCTTGAAGTCCATCATACAATCCGATGCATTCAATAAGGAGTTGCGGTCCGTGAAGATCTGGAAGCTCAGCAGCTTGCTCGTCGCGACAGCGCTCGTCGTTTTCCCTGCGATCACGATGGCGGCAGAGCGGTCGGCAGAGTTGTGGCCGCAGTGGCGCGGGCCGAATCGTGATGGTGCCATTGCCGGAGACAACTGGCCCAAACAGTTGACCGGTGGGCACCTCACCCAACTATGGCGCATCGAACTCGGTCCCGGCTATTCGGGACCGATCGTCGGCGAAGATCGTGTCTTTGTGACGGAAACCGTTGACGCGCGTGATGAAGTTGTGACCGCGCTTGCGCGCAGCGACGGTCAAGCCATTTGGCGGGCGAGTTGGCCGGGTGCGATGGAAGTGCCCTTTTTTGCCAAACGCACCGGCGATTGGATCAGGGCCACGCCGGCATACGACGGCCAAGCGCTGTACGTTGCCGGCATGCGCGACGTGCTGGTCAGTCTCGATGCTGCCAATGGCAACCAGCGGTGGCGTGTCGACTTCACGCAACGCTATGGGACGCCGCTGCCCGACTTCGGTTTCTCGTCATCGCCGCTCGTGGTGGGCGACGATCTCTACGTGCAGGCCGGCGGCGGGCTGGTGAAACTCGACAAGCACACTGGCGACAGCCGCTGGCGGAGCCTGGACGACGGTGGTGGAATGTTCGGCAGCGCCTTTTCCTCGCCCATCTTCACGCGCCTGGCGGGCCAGCAGCAGCTGGTCGTGCAGACGCGCAAACGACTCGTTGGCGTTGATCCGGCGGATGGTACGGTGCACTGGTCGGAAGAGATTCCCGCGTTCCGCGGCATGAACATTCTCACGCCGACGGTCTTTGGCGATGCGGTGCTCACCAGCGCCTATGGCGGCAAGACGAATCTTTTCGCCATCGGCACCAGCGGCGACGGGATGCGTGTCGAACCTGTGTGGACGAACAAGCTGCAGGGTTACATGTCGACGCCGGTGGTGATCGACGGGCACGCTTATCTACACTTGCGCAATCGGCGCTTTGCCTGCGTCGAATTGGCCAGCGGTGAGATTCGTTGGACGACCAAGCCGTACGGCGATTACTGGTCACTGGTCGCACAGGGTGACAAAATCCTCGCGCTCGATCAGACCGGGAGCCTGTACCTGATCCGTGCCAATCCCGACGAATTCGAACTGCTCGATTCCCAGACGATCAGCGAGGAGGAGACCTGGGGGCATCTCGCTGTCAGCGGGGAGAACCTTTACGTCCGCGAGTTGCACGCGATTGCCGCCTACCGCTGGCGATAGAGCGCGCTGAGGTTTCAGTCGCTGGAGCGCATAATCTCGCGGCGGGTGGCGCGGACGCGGTTCTGAATGAGCGCCGGCAGTTTCGAGCCGAGAAGGTTCGCGCCGTCGAACCAGTCGTATGGTTCGGAGAACACGAGATGGCTCTCAACGAACAGTGCGCCGGCCGGCTCGGTGAGCTGGGTGATCTTCACGTAGAAGCCGACGCCGCCGTAGTGCTGTGGCGCCCCGAGTTGTTGCTGTCCGGTGTTGGTTCGTTCGATGGGCCGCCAGGTATTGGGATACTCGGGATCGTCTGCAAAACGCGGATCGATCACGGCGGCCACCAGGAATGAGTCGGGCGTTCGCGTCCAGTAGGAATGCAGTGTGGCGTCGACGCGAATCAGTTTGATCAGCGCGTAGCTGCCGTGGACATACGCCTCGAAGCGTTCGTTCTCGGGCTTGAAGTCGATGCCGCGGTCGGCCAACTCGGCCACCGTCATCTCGTGATTGTCAGTACCGATCTCGTCGTCTTCCTGGCCTGAGCTGAGCAGGCTTTCGAGGAACTCTTGACTCTCGAAGAGCTCCAGGTTGCCATAAGTGACGAAGTACACGTCGGCCCGACGGCCGGGCGCATCGGGGTCGGTCAACTCATCCATCCGCAGCACGTGCCGCGCCACGACCGAGGGTTTGAGAAACTGGTTGAGCCGCGCGTTTCCGCCCGCCGCGTCCGTATAGATCTGCTGCTGCGCATCGGCAGCGAGCCCATCGGCCATCAGCGGTGCCGGCAGCGGGATTTGCACGTCATCCGAGAGCGCCACGCCCGTCTGCAACAGTTGGCCGTAGATCGGATTGGCGTCCTGGTGCTCGGGCGCCGCGGTCATCAGGGCGATCAACACCGTACACGCATTGGTCATCATGGCATCATGTCCAACATCGATGGCCGGACTCGCCGGCCGGTCTGTGGTTAAAAAGGAGAACTACCGCCTGCTAAAGCGGCCTCCGGATCCGACTCCGCGTGCAAGTCTTCGTGCGGCGACCATCCGTCGGCTCGTTCACACTTGATACAGTTGAATCAGGTTGCCGCAGGTATCTTCCAACACCGCGATGGTCACATCGCCGGCGACCTGAGGTTCGCTTGAAAAATTGACGCCAAGCTTGATCAGTCGTTCGTATTCTTGGTGGATGTCGTCGACGGCGAACGCGGCCGCGGCGATCTTGGCCTCGAACAGCGCCCGCTGGTAAACCTGCGAGGGTTCGAAGCCGGTGGGTTCAAGCAGTAGTTCGACGTCGTCGTGTCCCTCGGGCGAAACAACCGTCACCCAGCGATACTGGCCAACCGGAATGTCCTGTTTCCTCACGAAGCCTAAAACGTCTGTGTAAAACGCCAGGGCCCGGTCCTGATCGTCGACGAGGACGCTGGTGAGCTGAATCTTCACCGGACTGCTCCGTCGTCCGATACTTGGTTCTACTTGCAGCGCATCCGACGCCGGCCGCCAAACGACGAAGGCATCGAGCGGCCGTGCTACTTCTCGTTTTCTTGTACGCGGTGATCGTCGACGATGCGGCCGTCGGTGATGCGAATCAATCGCTCGGCGCGTTGTCCGACTTCGTCGCTGTGCGTGACGATGATCAGCGTTAGTCCCCGATCGCGGTGCAGGTGATCGAACAGATCGAGCACGGCGGCGCCGCTGCGTGAATCGAGGTTGCCCGTGGGTTCGTCTGCCAACAGCACAACGGGGTCATTCGCCAGCGCCCGGGCAATGGCCACGCGTTGCCGTTCGCCGACCGAAAGCTGCGCCGGCCGATGGTGGGCTCGGTGCTGAATGCCGACGGCGTGCAGCAGTTCTTCGGCCTTGCGTTCGCGCTGCCCGGCGGACAGTCGACCTTCGAACATGGGAATCTGAACGTTTTGCAGCGACGTGAGCGTGGGCAAAAGCAGAAACGACTGGAACACGAAGCCGATCTTGTGCGCCCGCAGCGCGTCGGTATCGGGCATGGCGGTGACGTTTTCGCCATTGAAATAGATCTCGCCACTGTCGGGCCGATCGAGCGTGCCGAGCAGGTTCAAGAGGCTCGATTTGCCGCTGCCGCTGGGGCCCATGATGGCCACGTACTCGCCGGGCTCAATCGTCAAGTCGACACCGTCGACGGCCACGACGTTGCCGTCGGGATAGGTCTTGCGGACGTTTTTGACGCGGATCAATTCGGCGGCGGCCGTCGCGCTACTCATGACTGATTCCTTGTGCCGGTCGCAATTGGGCCGCACGCAGGGCGGGATACGCCCCGCCGATCAGCGCGACGACCACGGACAATCCAAGTCCGGTAAGCAGGATGGTGGGCGCAATCTCGCCGGTGAGCAGCCGATCGGCCAGTGGCAGCGTTGAGAGCCAGCGGACCAGCGTCACGGCGGCGGCAATGCCCACCAGGGCTCCGCCGACGGAGAGCATCATGCACTCACCGAGGATCATGCTGACGACACGACTGCGTTTCCAGCCGACGGCGCGGAGCACGCTGATCTCTTTGGTCCGCTCGACCACGGCCATCAGCATCGTGTTCAACATGCCCAGCATGCCCACGCCGACGGCGATCATCGAAGTGAGCCAGGCCATGCCTTGGGCAATCTTCATGAACACGGCCGCGTTCACCAACTGGGCCGGCGTGCCGGCCTTCAGTCGCAGCAGCTCGCCGTTCTCATCGGTCAGCGAATTGAGGCGATCGCAGACGCGCTCGATCATGTCCGTTTCGCCGCTGGAGTGATCGACCCGTAGCGAGAAACCCGTGACGTAGTTGCCGCGCACCATCGCCCGCTGCAGTTGGGTGAGCGGCAGGATCATGCCACCGCTCTCGAACGAACTGGCGTTTTCGTAGATGCCGACAACCTCGAACGCTTCGCGCTGGATCCGCACGGTGTCGCCCACGCCTTTGCCGATGCTTTCGGCCAGTGTATCGCCCAGCAGCACAGCCGGCCGCTCGTCGGAGGTGAAGGGGCCACCGGCGACAAACGACATATCGTTGAACAGAAACGTGCCCGGCAGCCAACCGTTGACCAGCACGGGAATCACCTCGTCGTCGACGGTGAAGTCGATCATCTCGATCAAGCCGGGCGAGATATCGGCCACGCCGGGAACCGTGGCGATGTGTTCGGCAATGGCCCTGTCCAGTTCGCTGTCCATGGTGTTGGCGATGCCGTCTTCGACGACCAGAATCTCAACGCTGCGCGCACTGAGCGCCTGAATGGCCGAACGACGAAAGTCTTCGGCAATGCCCAGCAACGTGACGGCAGTGGCCACGGCGACGGCGATGCCGCCACTGGTCAGCACCGTCCGCGACGTACGCCGCGTGAGGTTGATCCATAACAACGTGAGGAAGCGCATGGCCTCTTAAGCTCCTCGTAGGGCATCCTGCTTTGAGACTACGTGTGCGTCGGCTGCGCGGGTGGTGGTTCAGACGAAACGGGCGCCAGTCGCTTCAGGTAGCGTTCGACCAGCTCCACGAACGCCGTTGGGTTCTCTAGCAAGGCCAAATGCTTGGCCTCGGGCACGACGTCTTCGACGGCATTGGGCAGATTCTCGACCAAAAAATCGCATGTCGCGCGAAACGGTGTGTGTTCGTCATACAGCGCAACCACAGGGTGCTTGATTCGTCGCAGGGCGTCGGCCGTGAGCCCGGCCGCCTCGAACGTCTCGCGGGCTGCCGTCGTTTCGCCGAGCTGTGGAATCTGCGACAGCCAGCGGGTGGCGGCCGGGCCGAGATCGTCTTCGATGGCCTGAGACTGCTCGGGCGTGAGGTTCTTGATCACCGTGAACAGGGCGTCGAAATCGATGGTCGATGGCAGCGTGGTGCCGACCTTATGGAGCGTACCGCGCAGGTCTTGCCAGACCTCGGCGTGTTCCAGATTCGGCTCCAAGTGCGCCAATCCCGGGAAGTAACTGTCCGAAAGAATCACGCCGGTCACGGCGTCCGGCTCGATGAGCGCCGTGTGCATGGCCACCACGCCGCCAAAGCTATGGCCGATCATCACGGCCGGCCCCAGTCCGATCTTCTCGCGCAAGGCTAGGTAGTCGTGCGCCATCTGGTCCGAGGTATAACCGTCGCGCGGAGCTTCGCTCAGACCGTGACCACGCAGGTCGTAGCAGGTGACGCGGTAGCGATCGGCCAAGGCGGAGACGATGCCCGAGAACATCCACATGGCCAGGTTGCTGGTGAATCCGTGCAGCAGCACGATGTCCGGACCTGCGCCCGTCTGCTGATAGTGCAACGTGGTAGGGCCGACGTCGATCCGTGGCATGGTCACCTCCCCGCGCTGGCGTCTTGCAGGTGTGCGCGAAGGAAATCGGCCAACTGTCCGACAGGCAGATCGGAAGCGCCGGCCTTGGCGAGCGCCGCGAGTGCCTCGTGAAAGGGAAACTCGCAGTTGAACCGCTCTTGAATCATTTCACCCAGCAACACCGCGTCAATCGACGCGAAACCCAAGTCGCCGAAGAACAACGTGTCGGGATTGATGTCGCCCGAGTACTCGCGCCCGGGGAAGTTGCGCAGCAACTCGACCAGTTCGGTGAAGACGGTATCGGTCTGGTTCATGCGGCCGGCTCCTCGCAATCGCAGAGCGTGACGGCTGCCACGTGCTCTTCGTGTCGAGCGGTGCGAACGACCAGCGAGCGGCCGAGAAACTCGGGGAACGTGCTGGCCAGCGCCGTGTCGAGCTGCACGTAGGCAATCTCTGTCAGAGCGTCATACCGCTCGATGCGCAACCGCGCGGCGTCGACGAGTTCGGGGCCAAGTGCCGCCACCACAGCCTGGCAGGTGGCTGCCAGGCGGGCCTGAGTCTCTTCTTCTTCCAATTCGGAGCCGCCGACGATTTCGATCGGCGCGGGTGCCGTGGGCAGCGGTGCTTCCAGGTCGACCAAGCCAACTCCGACCAACCGGCGGCGGGTGGCCACTCCGACCATGAAGCGATCGGTGGCGGCGAACGAGACAGCCGGGAAATCGGCCGGGCTGTTTCCGCCGCGCAGCGCGGCTGTGGGACGCCGGTAGCCGTCGCAGCCAATTTCGATATCGGCCGGGAACAACCGCGCACCGTTGTGCAGGCGCCAGAGGATTCGTGCGGCATCTTTGGCGGCGATGCGTCCAAACACCGAGCGCGTATGTTCTGCGGGCGGGAGCCTGAGGTCTCGCAACTCGCGCTGCTCATTCTTGCTGAGCGTGACCTGGGCCGCGGCCGTTTGCAGCGCCGGCTGGAGCAAATCGGCGCTGGGCGTGAAACGCACGCACCACGCATCGACGTCCGATGGCGCGAGCTTGCCGCCAAACGACTCGGCCTCATCAGCGGCTCCGTCCAACACGCCAGGCGGCAACAGGCCCGGCCAATCCTGGGTGAGGAAGTATTCGTCCTTGGGGCCATGGAAATTCACTTCGCCAAACGGCAAATAGAACCGCCAGCTACGCACGTTTCGCAGACGGCACCAGATGCGGCCCTGGCGATCGAACACGTCGCCATCGTGGCTGAACTGACGCGGCGACGTGTGGCCCACCCGCGACTGACACTCGAACTCGTCGCCCACGGCGGGCGCGGGGCCGTAAAACTCGATCCGCTTGAGTTCGTACGGCAGCAGGATCCTGCCCGATTGGTCGGGCTGTTCGAGGTGCCAGGCCGCCGAGGGGTGCATGATGATGTCGAGCGTCACCGGGTCGAGCAAGAACTGCGGATTCTTGTTCGAGCGGAACAGCGTATCGCGCGGCAAGACGCGGCATTGCGACTGGATGCCTTCGTCGCCCATCGTGTCGAGCTGGTACACGCCCTGGAACGACGGGCCGTGGAACAAATTGCGGTACATCTGCTCCAGCGTCGGCACTGGTGGATGCGGGTTCGCGAGCGGGGGCAAGTCGCACCCGGGCGGTTCGGGGTATTGCGGCGCTAAGACGACAGTCCCCGTCGCAGCAGTGGCGCCGGGCAGATTCGGCTCGGCCACGTGACCCAAATCGCGGACTTCGACCCGCACGAAGGCGCTGGCCGATGCCTGCGGATCCTTCGGCGGCTTGGTCATCACCTCGGCTTCGACCTCCACCAGCGAGACGTCTTCTTCGAACGCCAGCCACCGCGCGAGCTGCACGTCGCGAATGGCGATCGTCACCTGGCCGGGAACGAGCTGGTTGGCGACCTCGGCCATCATCTCGAGGTTGAACGTCATCGGCATGACGGGCAGGCCGTGTTGCGACGGATCGACCTGGCTCACTTCGCGCCCGCCAACCGTGTGTTCGCCGGCGTAGAGATCCTCCGATACGTCGAGCCGCCGCCGCATCACGATCCGCTGGCCCGGCTCATGCGCGACGATCTCACCGATCAGCGGGTTCGACTTGCCGGCGTGCAAGGCTTCGGCCGGAGCGGTTGTTGTCGGAGTCTCAGTATTTGGTGCGATGGCGTGATCGACGGGCGCGGCAGCCGGCAGAAGAGTTGCCGACGGCGCTACGGCGGCAGCCGTGCTGCGCCTTGGGGCACCGCGGCGAACAACGCGCCGTGGTCGCCGCCCCCGTTGGGCGAGATACGACTGTATGACCGTCTGCTGGTCGTCGAGAAACTGCTCCATGACGTGAAAGAACTGGTTGACGACGGTGCCTTGCGGCGATGATGCGGCGAACTGCGTTGGATTGCCGATCGCAGCAGCCACCAGCGGCGCGGCCGGTGACGATTGGGGCGCGGGCGGCGCAGTTGCAGTCGCTGTCGTCGCGAGCGGATCGGCGAGAGTCGATGTCGCGCTCGTCAGCGTTTCGGTTGCTTGGGTGGCCGCCGTGCTCGAACTCGTCGCGGCCGCCGGCCAGTCGACCCGTTGCGGCGATCGTCGCGCATAGAAGGGACGGTAGTCGAGCGGGACGCCGTGAGCGGCCAGTTGTCCGACCAGGTGATTGAGCTGAGTCACTCCTGCGCGACGCGGCGTGTTGGCCGGCACGGCGAGGAACTGCTCGCCACGCAGAATGTCGGTGACGAACGAAGACAGATTGCCGCGCGGCCCGGCTTCGACGAAGAGCCGCACGCCGTCGGCGTGCATCTGCCGCACCATTTCCGTGAACCGTACCGGCGATGCCCAGTGAGCAATCGCCAGATCGCGCATCGCGGCGGGATCGGAGGGGAACGGCTTGGTGGTCGTGCACGAATAGACGGTTTTCTTCGCCGCCTGAAACTGATCGGCCACGAAGTGCTCGGACAGACGTTCCAGGTAGGGCTCGAAGAGATGCGTGTGATAAGGGCGCGTGAACGGCAGTCGCTCGTACATCAACTTGCGGGCTTGCAACTGCTCTTCCAGCACCAGCATCGCGGCGGGCGCACCGACCAGCACCGTCTGGTGCGGGCAGTTGTCCATGGCGATGTAAATCTGCGGATCGGCGCCCGATGCGATCAACTCGTTTTGAGTCGACTGGATCAAGTTGGCCATCGCTTCGCGTGAGGCGCCCACGGCGAACAGCAGAGCCTCGGCATGCTCGTTGTCGGTGGCCCCTTCGCGCAGGGCCCCCATCATGCCCGGAATGTTTTCGAGTCCTGCCGAATCGGAAAAACAGCCGACCGCCGACAGCGCGGCCAGTTCCCCGGCGCTATGCCCGGCGACGCAGTCGGGCACGATCTTGAGTTGCTCCAGCACCTCGTTCACGCACAGACAACCCAACAGCACCGAAAACATAGTGCGATCCAGTTGCCCCAATTCGCGATCAGCCGCCTCTCGCTCGGGACCCTGCACGTCGCGCGGAAAACGAAAGACATCTTCAATGCGAAACGGTCCATCGTCGTGAGCGGAAAAGATACGTCCGCCCTGATCGATGTAGTCGCGAAGCTCCGGAAAGTGCGGCTCGAGATCGCCGAGCATCGAGAGATACTGCGCACCTTCGCCGGGGAACAAAAACGCCAACCGGCCCGGCGCGTAAAGCGGCTTTTCGGCGTAGTAGATGCCGGCGGCGTCGGTGATCTGATGGCAGTTGGGATCGCTCAATCGCTCGGATGCGCGATCAATGCGCCGCAATAGATCTTCGTGTGTGCCCGCCACCAGCGCGATGCGCTCGGCGCCCTCTGTCACGAACGCGTCGGCGAGAGTCGCTGCCATGTCGACCAGTTCCGGCGGCGACTGCCCGGACACGATCGTCTTCAGGTCGGCCAGCCGCGCGACCAGCTCGTTGCGGTCGGCGCCGCAGAGCGTGAAGACCTCGGTTTCCCACTGACGCGGCACGGCAGGATCGGCCTCTTCAGCTACGGCCAGGGAGTGCGCGGCGTGGCCGTTGGCGCTCGCCCGACCGTTCGTATGGACTTGCCCGTTGTTCATCGTGTGCTTGTCTTTGGATCCAGTTCGCTGAGAACGTCTGGGGATACAATCTGGTGGGACCAACGCCGCCGGCTCGACGACGCTTGAAGCCGGCGACGCGTGGTGTGGCGTGGTTATGTTGTCGGACGAACGCGCTTACTGGCCGACCTCTGCCAGTGTCTGACCCTGCGGCGCGGCGATGTTCTCAGCGCCGCCGGCGACGATGATTTCCGTCTGGCCCTTCGAGCCCAGAGCCATTTCTTCAACGACAAAGGTCGGGCCTTCTTCGGGCGAGATCAGTTTCAATCCCCGGGCGACCAGGTGTCGTTCGAGGTTGGCCACCATGCCTACGCCCGACCAGGGCCCCCAGGCGATGGCCGTCACCCGGGCATCCCAGGTGCGGTCGAGTTGGGCGGCCAGCTTGCTGAGCACTTCGTTGCCGGCCGCGTAGTCGGCCTGGCCGCGGTTGCCGTAACGGCTGGCCAGCGAGGCAAAGAAGACGCAGAACTTCAAGCGCGTCGGGTCGAGCTTGTCGGCCAGCACGCGTGCGCTGTTGACCTTGGTTTGGAATACGCGGTCGAACGACTCCGGCGTCTTATCGCGGACCAGCTTGTCTTCGATGATGCCGGCACCGTGGATCACCGCATCGATGCCACCGTACTTGTCGGTGACCTGATCGAGCGCCGCGGCGAAGGTCTCTTCATCGCGGACGTCAACCGGGAGATACTCAACCGACGTCGCAGACTCAGCGATCTTCTGCATGTTGCCGCGGATCTCGCGTTCCCGCATGATGCGCTGATACTCGGCCTCGATGGCGGCCGGTGCAACTTTTTCGCCGGAGGCTTCCAGCCGCTTCATCAACGCGGCCTTCAGCTCAGCGGTGTCCGTCAAGCCGGCCGTGTCGGCGGACTCTTCATCTTGCGGAAGCGGCGAGCGTCCCATCAGGACGACGTGCGGCTGATAACGCCGCGCGATTTCCATCGCCACGGTGGCCGTGATTCCACGCGCCCCGCCGGTGATAACCAGAGTCGAATCGGAATCGAGGGGAGTGGCCGCATCGAGGTCGCCTTCCAGCGGAGCCTGATAGGGTTCCCAAGTAATACGCCGTGTTCCCTCGTACCCGACTTCGTTGGGGCCGTCGGCGTCGCTCAACTCGCCCACTAAACTGTCGACCAATTCGCCGACGGAGCGGTCGCGGTCGAGATCGATCGCGCGGACCAAGACGTCCGGCCACTCGATGGCCAGGCACTTCGTGAAGCCGAGAATGCCGCCGTGGCCCGGGTTGTAGTCGGCCGGCAGTTCTTCGCCGAAGCCCAGCGTGCCGCCCAGCGCCGAAGTGGTCAGGAACAGCGCGCCACCTTCATCGGCGGCCGCACGCAGCGGCGTATCCAACGCGCGGGCCATGAGGTACAGCGACTTGACGTCGCGCTGGGCCCGCATGTGCCACGGATCGTCACCCTCCGCGGCCAGCGGAAGCAGGTGTATGAACCCGCCGACAGCGCCCAGTTCGCCGGTGATTTTCTCGACGAGTTGTGCGACGGCCGTTTCATCGCAGAGGTCTGCGTACCAGACACCATCTTCCAACGCACCCTGGCAGTCGTTACGCAACCGCACCAGGGCCGTCTGCTGACCAAAGTCGGCCAGACGGTCGGCGAGCTCACTGGCCGTACCACGTCCATCGTCGGTGATGACGACCGCGCCGCTGGGAATCAACAGCGAAGCGCGAGTGGGCAAAGGGGCATCGACGAGTCGCACCAGAGCCCGCTGAACTTCCAATTCGCCCGCGTCTTCGCTCGCCGCCGGAGCGTGGGCCGCGCCGTTGGCCGAAGGCTTGTGTCCGTTGCGCGACGCTGCCGCGCTGACCGTGGGGCTGGCATCTTGGGCGGCGGGCGCAGCGTCGCCGTCTTCGCCGAACAGCGCTTCTTCGAGATATTCGATGATGCCGCGCAGCGTGCGGATGCCGGTCAGCTTTTCGAGTTCGAGCTTGCCGGCGAGCTCCTCTTCGGTGCCGCCGATTGATTCGGCCAGCGTGCCGAGAATCTCGACGCGCTTGATGGAGTCGATTCCCAAGTCGGCTTCCAGGTCGAGATCCTGGTCGAGCATTTCCGGCGGATAACCGGTCCGCCCGCTGACCAACTCAATCAACTGTGCGGTGAGCTCTTCCATGCTGGCGGCAGGCGCCTCGGCGGCTTCGGTCGCAGCTTCCTCTTCACCAGTCTCTTCCGCTTCGACGCTGGGGGCGGTCGGAGGCTGTTGATTCATCCGCGCCATCGTGGCATCGGCGGCCGGCACTTCCGGGTGAGCTGCACTACCGTTGGTCCCCGGCGCCGCCATCTCGATGGGCGATTGAACCGGACCCGGCGCGGGAGCCTGGACCTGCGGCATCGCGGCAACAGGCGCCGCGGCGACATCCTGTGGCGGCACTTCACCGGTGCCGTGCAGGTAGCCGAGCACGACGCTGCGTTGCGTATCGAGAAACCGCGCCATCAGGTTCTGGAAGCCGAGCACGACTTGCGTGGCTTCGTCGCTGCCGGGCGCTGCGGTCAGCGGCGCCCAGGCGTTTTGCGCAGCCGGTTGCGCCGGCGCAGGTTGTCCGGTGGTCGGCTGTGCTGGCGCCGGGGCCGGCTGGGCGGCTGGGGGTGCAGTAGGCGTTGCGGGCGGTTGCTGCGGCGCGGCCGCAGGGGGGTGTGTTCCGTTTTGGGTGCCAGACATGAGGCGGGTCGAATCGTCGGAGGGCATATTCTTTTGTCCTAGTATCCAGGTCTCTGGTTCGTTAATGGGTCGCGAGCGCACGCCGTTGATCAGCCAGGTGTTGGCCGGGTAGTCGACCTTGCCGGTCTGGCGCTCGAGTTCTGTCAATGCAAAAGGTTTCTCCACGCGGTCGGCAAACAGGCGACCCAGATCGAGCGGCACACCGCTGGCGAGCAGTTGCCCGGCGAGCTGCACGAGTTGGATCAACCCCGATCGGCCTTTGGCGTCGGAGGCTACAGCCAGGTGCGGACGGTCGCCGAGCGTCTGCCGCACGAGTCCGGTGAGTACGCCTTGCGGGCCGGCTTCGATGAAGACTCGCGCGCCGGCGGCGTACATGGCTTCGATCTGTTCCTGAAACCGCACCGGCGAGGTGAGATGCTCGGCGAGGATCTCGTTGATCGCTTCCGGCTTGTCCGGATAAGGCTGGGCGGTCTTGTTGGCATACACCTCGCGCCGTGGGGGAGCGAAGCGGCTGTCGGTCAGCGCGGCCGCCAACTGTTTCGCCGCGGGGGCGACGGCCGGCGAGTGGAAAGCGCAGGCCACCGGAATCGTGCGGCAGCGCAATCCGCGCTCCTTGAGCTGTGCCGCGGCGGCCGAAATCGCATCTTCCGAGCCGGCGATGACGGTTTGCTGGGGCGAGTTCATGTTGGCCAGCGTGATGCCTTCGACACCTTCCAGGGCTTCGGCAACCTGCTTGGCATCGGCCTCGACCGCAGCCATGCCGCCGGGCGTCTCTTGCGTGGCCTTCTGAATCACTTCGCCCCGCAAACGCGAGAGGCGGTAGAGCGTCGTTTCGTCCATGACACCAGCCGCGCAGAGCGCCACGTACTCGCCGTAGCTGTGTCCGGCATACATGTCGGGGTCGACGCCGAGCGACTCGAGCAACCGGTAGATGCCCAGGTCGACGGCTCCTAGCGCGGGTTGCGCAATGTCGGTTTGCGAGAGCTCCTGCTCGTGCCGCTGTTTGTCCTCGTCGCTGAAAGGCGTAGCGGGGTAGATGTAGCGGCCCAGCGGTCGATCGGTACGGCCCCACAGCGCGCGTTCGGCATTGTCCATCGTGTCGCGGACTTCGCGGAATGCCATCGCCACATCGGCCAACATGTTGGGATACTGCGAGCCCTGGCCGGGGAACAGCACGGCCAGCTTGCCGCTTTCGGCCTGAGGCTCTTCGGCGAAGTACATGCCGCGCGGATCCTGCCACGTTTTCTCTTCGCCACGCACGGCTTGAATGACGTGCGGCAGGCGGTCGCGAAGCTCGTCGAGCGAGCTGGCGACGATCGTGGCGGTGGGCAGCGACGCGTCCGACGGACTGGCCTTCCAGCAGGCATCGGCCAGCGCGGCCATCTCCGGCTTGGCGCCGCGCGAGAGCCCCTGATGACACTGTTGCAGCGCCTTGACCAACTGCTCGCGTTTCGCGCGGCGGAAGACGAACAACTCGGCCGGCCAATCCTCGCGCGCCGGAGGCGTCGGCGCCACGAAGTCGCCCTGGTATTCCTCGAGCACGACGTGGAAGTTCGTGCCGCCGAAGCCAAAGGCGCTCACGCCGGCCACGCGCGGTTCGGGACCGCCATGAATCCAGGGGCGGCTCTCGGTATTGAGATACAAAGGCGTGTTCTCGAAACCGACGTTCGGGTTCGGCTCATCGACCCGCGTCGGTGGCAACATCTTGCGGCTCAGGGCCATCGCCGTCTTGATCAAACCAGCCACGCCCGCCGCACACTTGCTGTGGCCGATCATCGACTTCACGGACCCCAGCGCGCAGGACTGCGTGGGAGCTCCCGCTTCGTCGAGGACGCGGGCCAGCGATTCGGCCTCGGTGCGATCGCCGACCACGGTGCCGGTGCCGTGGGCTTCGATCAGTCCCACGCGAGTCGGCGACACACCCGATTGAGCGTACGCGCGTTGCAATGCCCGCAACTGGCCCGCGGCGTTGGGCGCGGTGAGGCCCTTGTCTTTGCCATCGCTGGACGCGCCGATGCCCTTGATCACGGCCAGGATGTTGTCGCCGTCGCGTTCGGCGTCGGCCAGCCGCTTGAGCACCACGACGCCGATACCTTCGCTGAGCACGATGCCGTCGGCCTTCGCGTCGAACGGGCTGCAGCGGCCCTTGGGCGAGAGGGCGTAGGTCTTGCTGAAGGCCATATAGGCGTAAGGCGTCTGCACGGTGTCGGCGCCCATCGCCACGGCAAAGTCGACGCGGCCGTCTTCCAACTCGCGAACGCAGGCTTCCAGCGCAGCGAGCGAGGAGGCGCACGCGGCGTCAATCGCATAGTTCTTGCCGCCGAAGTTGAAGCGGTTCGCCACGCGCCCCACTGCCACGTTCATCAAGAAGCCCGGGAACGAGTCTTCGGTCCACTGGGGCAAGTGCTTGCGGCTTTCTTCGACCAACTGCTCGGGGTCGCCGGTGACGCCCGGCATTTGAGCGAACAACGGCAGACAGGTGCGGAAGCCATACGCCGTGGCCATCGGACTGCCGCCACCGCCGATACCCAACACCGCACAGGTTCGCTCGCGGGGGAAGGGCCGCCGGGTATAGCCGGCGTCGTCCATGCCGTGTCGCACACATTCCAAGAGCAGCAACTGCAAGGGTTCGATGCAGCGCATGCTGGCCGGCGTGATGCCGTAGCGCAACGGGTCAAACGGGATGTCGCCCAGGAAACCACCCCACTTGGAGACGATCTTGTCGGGCGCCTGCTGATTTTTGTCGTAGAACAGATCGGCGTCCCAATGACTCTGCGGCACTTCGGTCACCGCGTCGTAGCCGTCGAGGATGTTGCGCCAGTAGGTGCGCAGACTGTCGGAACCCGGATAGAACGACGACATGCCGATGATGGCAATGTCCGAGGGGCGCTCGCGGCAGACGGCGGGCTCCGCTTCGGTGGGCAGACTTTCGAGCCGTCGCTGTCCACCGTCGCACAGTTCGGCGTGCAGTTCGGCGATCGTGGTCTGCTCGCCACGCAAGGCGGAGACCTGCCCGATCATGTACATGCCGCGGCTGAATTGATCGTCCTCGGCCACTTCTGCCAGTTGCGAGGCGCCGCTCTCGCGCGTAACGCGATCGATGCCTTTGGACGCGACACGCAGCCGGCCGATGTTCATCCACTCCAACGCGCGGACGATTTCTTCGTGCGTTTTGCCTTCGGCCTTCAGGCGGCGTTTCTCGGACTCAAACGTATCGAAGTAGGGCGTCTGCACGCAGCGGATGGCGTGCCCCGGACCTGTTTCGAGCAATACGGTGTCGTCGCAGGAGATCGCCTCCTGTTGGAAACGCTCGACGATAGCGCCGCCGGCGACCGCTTCGCGGGTGAAGAGGTATGCCGTACCCATCAGCGCGCCGATGGCCACCCCGCGTTCGCAGAGTGGGGCTGCCAGGGCCGAGAGCATGGCGGAAGAAAGCCCGTCGTTAATGCCGCCCGCAAAGACGATGTTCAGGTCTTCGCCGCGACCGTTGGGTCCCAAATGCTCGAGCAGCACCTGCACCATCGACTCCCAGAGCAGGAAACTGCTGCGAGGACCGACGTGGCCACCGCACTCGCGGCCCTCGAAAATGAAACGCCGGGCACCGTCGCGGAGGAACATCCGCAACAAGCCGGGCGAGGGCACGTGCAGGTAAGTCGGGATACCTTCGTCTTCGAGCTCACGGGCCTGATCGGGCCGGCCACCGGCGATGAGCGCGAACGGCGGCTTCTGGGCGCGGATGACTTCGACCTGTTCTTTGCGGATCTCCGGCGGCAGGAAACCTAGGATACCGACACCCCAGGGGCGATCGGCCAGCAGCTTGTTCGATTCGGTGAGTAGCTTCGCGACTTCCTTGCGGCGCATGAGCGCCAGGGCGAGAAACGGCAGGCCACCGCCTTCCGCCACGGCGTGCGCAAACTCGGCCGTGTCGCTCACCCGGGTCATGGGACCCTGCAGCACCGGATAACGTGTGCCGTGCCGCTCGGCCATCGGCGCGCCTTCCGCCAAAGGAGCGAGACGCTTGGCCGCGCGAAGATTCATGCGGACCTGTCGCACGATGGCGTCAATAACGCCACCTACGGTGACGAACTGATCGGCCATCGGTTTGGCCAACGCAGCATCCTGGCCCACCAGCCGCAAGGCGGTCGTCGTATCGGACTCCACGGCGGTGGCAACCGCTTGTTGCCACTGGGCCGCCTGCTGAGACTGTTCGACGTCCGACTCGATGCGATCGAACTCCGCGGTGAGTTGCTCGACAAGCTTGGTGCCGGGGCGGTGGTAAAGGCGGAAGGTCTGGCCGAGCGAAGTGCCCAGGCAGACGGTCTCGCTGCCATCGCAGGCTTCCAGCGCCATGCGATCCGCGCGACCCAGCGGTGATTCGCGACAGAGCAGAAGCTGCGAGTCGAGCACCACGCCGGTGGCACCACCGGCCATACAGGCGGCGGCCGTGTTGGGGCCGATGCCGCCCTGAACGTATACGGGCACTTGGAGCTCTTCGGCGTCTGCGGCCACCCGCTGCCAACGTTGCAGCAGGATGAAGGCGGTCTCGCCGCCCACGCGACCGCCCGACTCGTGTCCCTTGAGGACCAGTCCCTTGGCACCGAGTCCGATGGCGCGGCGGCCTTCGTCGACCGAGGTGACTTCGGCCAAGATGGCAACGTCGCGACCGGCGAGCTTGCTCGCCCAATCGGGCAGGTCGTCGCCGAGATTGCTGAGCAGCACCCAGGCCAGCCGCTCGGGCAATTCGTCTGCCAGGCGTGAGCCGACCTGATCGCTGGAGGCCGAGAGCTTGACGCCAAACTCTCCGGTCGTGAAATGACTCAGCCGCTGGAGGGCCGCCTCGGCAGCTGAGAGGTCGGCGGCAAACTCGAGATCGAGCAAGCCGCGGGCTCCCGCTCGGGTGGCGGCAATGGCAAGGGCGGGGTCGTAGTGACCGGCCGGCGTGATGACGATGATGTCGCGTCGACGCACCTGTTGGACTCCTAATTGTTCCGGCGTGTGTGGGTCGCGGTCGCGCCAGTTCGCAGCGCGATTGTGATGTCGCTCACTGTCGTGACGATCGTTGATGCGATCCGCCGGTAGTCAGATCGCGCACCCGACGGGCAGTGCCGCGTCGTGTCCTGCATTCCAACCCGATAGCACGCCCTATTTTGCGCATTTTTAAGCGCGATGGCAGGCGCCCAGGCAGGATTTTGCAGGGTTTTCGTGCCAAAATCTCGGATCATCGCGGGGCCTCATCCCCCTCTTTTTGCTTCCGTGACGCTGGTTCAGGACCCGAGGCGAGCTTTAGACGCTCAGCATGTGCTTGGCCGGTGCGTAGAGGGCTCAGTCCCTAGAATCCCTCAATCGGCCGCGCCTCGTTGGTTTCGCTATCCGTTTGCCAGCAGGTGTGACCGTCCGTCAGGAACGCTCGCCGCCATGCGCAGAAATGCATGTTGACGCGGTATCTGAGGGCCTGACGATTCGCCAGACCCGGCCGTTCGTACCAACTGCATCGGGCAGCGTGACGCCAATCTGGGCGCAGACGTGCCCCCTGCTGTTACACGATATGCCTGCAAATCTCCCGCCATTTGACGTTACTCTCCAATCATTTGGCGCGCCGTTCTTGTTGCGTTTTGCGCGGCCCGACACGGCGGCCCAACCGCAACCGCGCGGCGCCCGGGGCGAAACCGTCCTTGACGTAGCGCGCTGACCGCAGGGCGACCGAACTGGCCGATGAGCATTCGCGCAGCCCCGGAATTGCGGCCCCCGAGTAGAGGTTGCGTATCGAACGAGAACCATCGTCTGTGTATGGTAGGAACCAGGAGCACTGGCACATGATGATGGTGCGTAACAGTTGCTCCACGCATTTGAAATCAGTAGCGCCGGACACCGCGCCGGGCAAGGGTGCTGACAGTTCTCGTGAGCGACATTGGCATCCTGATTGGCACCCGGCCCGAAGCGATCAAGCTCGCGCCGCTGGTTCACGCCCTCAGCCAGCGCGACGGTCAACCCCACGTTCTGGTGACGGGCCAACACCGCGAGCTGCTCGATCCCATCCTTCGCGATCTCGAAGTTGTCCCGTCGGAAAATCTGGGGCTGATGCAGCCGGGTCAAACTCTGGCCGGCATCTCGGCAGCGGTGTTGGGCGGCGTAACGGACAGTCTACGCGACCGCTCGTTCCGCTGGTTGGTCGTGCAAGGCGATACGACGTCGGCGGCGATGGCAGCCCTGGCGGCCTTCTATGAGAACATCCCCGTCGCCCACGTCGAAGCGGGGCTGCGAACACACGACCGGCGAAATCCGTTTCCCGAAGAGATCAATCGCCGCATGATCGGCAGTCTGGCCACGTTGCACTGCGCGCCGACCTGGGCGGCCCGCGAAAACCTGCTCCGCGAAGGCGTCGACAAGCAGACAATCGACGTGGTGGGCAATACGATCGTCGACGCCCTGCACCATGCCACCCGGCGCTGGGTTCCGAAATTGGAACCGAACCCGCTGTTGGCCGAACTGCGGGCCGATGGGCGCGCGCTGGTGATCGTCACGTGTCATCGACGTGAGAGTATCGGCGACGACATGGCGGCCATTTGCCGAGGCGTGCGGCAACTGGCCGAGCAATTTGCCACGGAGCTGCAAGTGCTGTTTCCGGTTCATCTCAATCCCGGCGTACAGCAGCTCGTGCACGAGGTACTCGCCAACGTGCCGAACATTCACCTGGTCGAGCCGCTCGGCTACCTGCGGTTCGTCGAGGCACTGCAAGTGGCCAAGCTGGTGATCACCGATAGCGGCGGCGTCCAGGAAGAGGCCGCCACGTTGGGAATCCCGTTGCTCGTCGTACGTCGCACGTGCGAGCGGATGGAAGCTGTCTCGGCCGGCGTGTCGCAACTTGTCGGTCCGGAAGAAGACGCTCTGGTCGAGGCCGCCAATCAGTTGTTGACCGACGAAGACACCTACCGCAGATTCGCGCGGCCGACGCAGGCCTTCGGCGATGGCAAAGCCGCCGAGCGAATTGCGGAGCGGCTGTTGGAGTCGGCGCCATGAGCGATGCCGCCGCGTCGGACGCGGCCGCGCGTCGTCGTCGCACGGTGTTCGTGGTGTTGCCGGTCTACAACGAAGAGGCCCGCATCGGCCAACTGCTCGACGGCATTGACGAAGAACTCTACGACGCCGGTTTGCACTATCGCGTGATCGTCGTCGACGACGGGAGCCAGGATCGCAGCGCGGAGGTTTTGCAAGAGCGGCTGGCCCGCCTGCCGCTGGAAGTTCACACGCACACGGTGAACCAAGGCCTGGGAGCCACGATCCGCGACGGCTTGCAACTCGCCGCGCAAGCGGCCGGTCCACGCGATGTAATCGTCACCATGGACGCCGACGATACCCACACGCCGGGACTGATTCTGCGTATGGTCCGTATGGTGCACGAGGGGCACGACGTGGTGATCGCCTCGCGTTATCGCAGCGGTTCGCGGGTAGTCGGCGTGCCCGTCTTTCGCCGCCTGCTGAGCTACGGTGCGTCGCTCATCTTTCGCATTCTTTTTCCCACCAGCGGCGTGCGCGACTACACCTGCGGTTATCGCGCTTATCGCGCCGCGGCCATTCAGACGGCCATCGCCGAATACGGCGACGAGTTTTTGAACCAGGATGGCTTTCAGTGCATGGTCGACATCCTGCTCAAGCTCCGCCGCATGGACGTCATCTTTGGCGAGGTGCCCTTCATTCTGCGCTACGATCTCAAGGAAGGGGCGACGAAGATGCGGGTCGGCTCGACAATCGGTAAGACGCTCGCGTTGGCCGTGCGGCGGAGGTTGGGCGGGTGAGCGCCGTGTACGAAGAGGAGTACTTCGCGCGCAACTACCGCAACTACGCCAGACAGAATCCGCCGTCCAAGTTGGAGTTCTACCGGCGGCTGATCGACGGCGCCACGCCGCAGCGGCCGCAGCGGCGGATTCTGGATATCGGTTGCGCATTCGGAGCCTTTCTCGCGAGTCTGGACGACTCCTGGAAGCTTTTCGGACTCGACCCAAGCCAATACGCGATTCACGAAGCCCAAAAGCGTCTGCCGCAGGCGACGCTGCAAACCGGCTCAGCGATTGCGATTCCTTATGCGGGCCCCTTCGACGCGATCGTCTCGTTCGATTGCCTCGAGCACGTCGACGATCTCGACGCCGTGCGCAGCGGGATTGCGGAGCGTTTGGCCGACGACGGAGCGTTCGTATTCGTCGTGCCGGTTTACGACGGGCCGACCGGACCGGTGATCCGGCTACTCGATCGCGATCCGACGCACGTGCACAAGCGCGAGCGCTGGTTCTGGATCGAGTGGGCACGGCAGGCGTTCGAAGTGGTCAATTGGTGGGGCGCCTATCGCTACTTGCTGCCGGGCGGATTCTATGTTCATCTCCCGACGCGGCGGTTCCGCCGCTGGACTCCGGCCATCGCAGTTGTCGCCAAAGCCAGGCCATGCGACAAGGAAGCGGCATCGACCGCGGCAAGCGGCGAAGGCGAGAGCACACCAGGAGCCTCGAAATCGTGAGCGACAGCAAGCCGGCGGGAAGCAAACAGCAGGCGGCCGTGCAAATCGCCGGCTGGTTGTTGGCGGCGCTGCTGGCGATCGTCGCGGTCTATTTTCACGTCGTGCTGCTGCAATCGGCCGGCCCCCTGTGGCGCGACGAGATTAACACGCTGGTGATCGCCCAACTGCCGTGGAACGAGCTCTGGCCGACGCTCGACTACGATTCGTTTCCACTGGCCGGACCTTTGCTCGTCCGCGGCTGGTCAGCGCTGGGCTTGGCTGAAAGTCACACGGCGCTCCGAGCATTCGGATTGCTCGTGGGCGTGGGGATTCTCGCGACGCTCTGGTTGCATGGCTGCGTCGTGGGGAGCGGTCCGCCGCTGGTCTCCACGGCGCTATTTGGTTTGAGCGTCGTGACAATCCGCTACGGTGACTCGATTCGCTCGTATGGCGTGGGGCTGTTGTTCATCTTGCTGACGTACGTCGCCCTGGTGGCCGTGCTCAAGCAGCGTACACCGCTACGGACCGCGTGTGCCGCAGTGGCGGCCGTGCTCTCCGTGCAATGTCTGTTTCAGAACGCGCTGCCGCTGTTGGCGATGGGCCTGGCGGGAGCGGGAGTCGCGGTGTCGCGAAAAGAGCGGACCACGGCCGTCACCATACTGGCCATCGGCGCTGTTGCGGCGTTGTCGCTGTTGCCCTACCTGGGGCCGCTGCGCCGCTCGAGCGAGTGGTCGACGTTGATG
Source organism: uncultured Planctomycetales bacterium (assembly GCA_938003525.1). Taxonomy (GTDB): domain Bacteria; phylum Planctomycetota; class Planctomycetia; order Pirellulales; family JAEUIK01; genus CALKYM01. The sequence continues at coordinate 39,505 of CALKYM010000254.1, forward strand.
ACCCAGGAAGTCACGCTCGTCGACGTGAAGAACCATCTGCTCTACACGCTCTCGGCACCCAACGAGTCGGTTGGCACGGTCTGGGGAGTCGTCGCGCTGCTGGCCGTTGCAGCGACGGCGATTTCCTTGTTGCGCAGTCTGCAAACACACCGGCCAACGCAATCGCGTGGTCAAACACGTCGGGCGGATAAGGCGCAACGCAAACAACGCCGCGCGGCGTCGGGTTCCGTGGCAGGTGGAGATGCGACGCTCGACAAGGTTGCGCAGATGCCCTCCTATCTGCTGGCATTCGCCACGCTCACGGTTCTGCTGGCGTGGGGGCTCACGGTTGGATTGTTGGTCTCAGGCGGTTTCGATCCCAAGCCGTGGTACTTTCTCTCCGTGTTGGGGCTCACGGCGTTGTGGATCGATACGGCGCTCGCCGCCCTGTTCGCCGGCGGTGCGATCTCACTGGGGGTGCGCTCTGTCGTCGCCGCCGGCGTGGGGCTGATCGCCACTTCAGGGGCCACACCGCACCTCAGGCAACAGCACACCAACGCCCCCGCGGTTGCTGCGCTGGTGAGCGAACAGACGACTGCCGACGACTTGGTGGTTGTGTTGCCGTGGCACTTTGGTGTTTCCTGGGAGCACTACTATGCAGGGGAAGCAGCTTGGACCACGGCCCCGCCCATTGCCGACTCAAAGATTCACCGCTACGACCTGCTGCGCGAACAGATCGAAGCGGGCGCGTCGCTGGAAGAAGTCTTTGGCCGGATGGAGAGGACACTGAAAGCGGGCAACTCCGTGTGGATCGTGGGCTTCATCTGGCCCTCGAATCGACGTCCGCCACCGGCGCTGCTCGCCGAGCGCGATGATACGTGGGACGTGAACCGGCAATTGTTTCGCTGGGCGATCGACGTGACGCGCTTTGTCGAGCGTCACGCCCAGCGCTCCGCGCAGCCGCTGGAACATCCTCCCGGCTTCACGCCCTCTCCCTATGAATTCCTGGACCTGTGGCGAATCGAAGGTTGGCAAGATGAACCCCCGCAAACTGCTTCTTGATGCGTCACGGCAAGTGCTTGCCGGCGCTCTTCTCGCCATTCTCAGTGTGTTGTCGATCGACGCGACGGCGCACGCCGCTGATCCGTGCGAAGTTGGTTTCGCCGCCGTTGACGTGACGCCAGAGCTTGACGGCGAGCGTCCGGTGTGGCTGGCAGGGTTGGCGCGCAACCGCGCAGCGAAAAAGATTCACGATCGCCTCTACGCCCGAGCGATTGTGCTGCGGCACGGCGGCCAGCGTTTTGCGCTCGTTTCGGTTGATTCGATCGGTTTGCAACATCCGCTCGTCGAGCGAGCGCGGAGTGAGCTGCCAGAATTCACTTACGTGCTGGTGGCCAGTACGCACACGCACGAAGGCCCCGACTGTATTGGATTGTGGGGGCCCGACGAGACGACATCGGGCTGCGATCCACAGTATCTCGATCAATTGATCGCGGCAATTGTGGACTCCGTCCGGCAAGCCGACTCGGCCGCAGAGCCCGCGACGGCGGAGTATGGCACGGCCATCGATGGGACGGTGCTGCGCGATTTTCGCCTGCCGGAAGTCAAGGACCCGGTGCTGCGCGTGGTCCGGTTTCGTCGCGTCGCCGATGGCGAAGTGGCCGGGTTGCTCGTTCAGTGGAACAGCCATGGCGCCGAGCCGGGAGGCGAACAGATCACCCGCGACTTCATGGGCGTGACCGTCGAAGCGCTAGAAGAACAGCATCGCGCGCCAGTGGTCTACTTCACTGGTGCCATCGGCGGTTTGATGGGCACGCCCGACGACCGCTTCATCGACGACGAGGGGCGGCAGCAGGCGACCAGCGCGATGCACTTCATCGAACTGTATGGCCAAGCTGTCGCCG
>CALKYM010000255.1 GCA_938003525.1 uncultured Planctomycetales bacterium
GGTCGAGGATGAAGTCGACGTTGTCGCGTGCCGCGACCGTTGCGTGCCCATCTTGCGTCGCCCCAGTGGTGGCGCGGCCATTGTGGCGGGACCTGGATGCCTGATGTATTCGGTCGTGCTCAATCTCGAACGACGCCCTCACCTCCGGGCAGTCGATGCGGCGCATTGCGAAGTGCTCGGGCAATTGATCGGCGCTCTCAAGCCACACCTCGATGGCGTCGAGATCCGAGGCACCAGCGACCTGGCGATCGGCGAGCGTAAGTTCTCCGGCAACAGCCTCCGTGTGGCGCGGAACCACCTTCTTTATCACGGCACCTTGATGTACGACTTCCCCATCGAGTCCATCACATCGCTGCTGCGGCGCGCTCCCCGCGAGCCCGACTACCGCCGGGATCGCGATCACGCCAACTTCGTCACCAACGTCGCGCTGTCGCCAGAAAGACTCTGCAGGCTGCTGGCAGCGGGTTGGAATGCCAAGATGCTGCGCGCGGACTGGCCCCGCAACCGTGTCGAGCGGCTGGTGAACGAGCGGTACGCCGACAATGCCTGGAACTTCAGGCATTAGCGGCAGCGCATCAGCGACTGCGTCGCCCTTCGTCCAGAGCTAGCATGACCGTCGGGAAACGTGCAATGCCTGGCTCGCGCTGAGTGGCCGTCACACCATTCCCCACCGCTTGCGGAGATACCACTCGGCGATACAGGTGCCGGCCATGAGCAGCAGCAGTGGCCAGCGGTCCCAAAGCGTGAGCTGCGTGACCACGTCGAGTTCGAGTTGCGGCGGTTCTACCTGAATCCGCCTGAGCAGCCGCGGGAGTTCTTCGGGGGCGAGACTCTCGCCGCCGGTCGTGCTCGACAGGCTGGCCAGCAAACTGGGATCGGCGGCGGGATTGTCGAGCTCGAGATCCTGCTCGAAGACCAAGAAGCGCGCGCGGGCGACTCCCAGTAGCTCGCCCGCGGCATCGGTCGCGGTGACTTCAACGGTGTAATCGCCTGGTTCTTGCGTTTCGAGAAACGCACCGCCCAGCGCATCGCCCTGGCGGTAGAGCGTGACGGGATGTTCCTCGCCGGAGGGCGAGCGGACGACCGCGCTGAACTGCGCATCGAGTACGGGCGTGCCTTCCGCCGACTGTGCACCGGCGGTGAGCTCGACTCGTTCCGACGGCGCGTAGCGACGGCGCGGCAACTTAACCCAGACGTTTCCGTCCTGGGCCGCGTCTCGACGGGCAAGCCAGAGGATAACCTGCCGCCAGAAGCGGCGATGGGCGTTCTGCTGACCTTGCATCCACCAGCGCCACGTCGAGTCGCCGGCAAACGCCATCGTGCGTCCGGCACCAAAGTCGCCGGCGACCAGCAATGGGTCGTCGTCTTGCGACTCGGCCAACACGAGGGTGCGTGGCGCGGGTGCGAGAAAACGATTGCCGCCATCGAGTGGATCCAGCTCTTGCCAGGCGGCGCCGTTTCGCTCCGGCGGTGCGAGCAGCATCACGAAATGCCGGATGCCGGCCGGCGTCGGCACGACGCGTGGGGGATACGGTAGGTGCAAATCCGGACGAATTGGCTCGCCGAACGGCTGGCGTTCGAGTGGCTCCATCCGCACCGGCAGAACTTCTGCCAGCGGCGTCTTGGCGTAGTCGCCGGCTCCAAAACTGTAGACGCCGCCCAACATGATTAGCCCCGCCCCACCCCGCACGGCGTCCGCCAGCTGCGCCAGCTCGCCCGCTTCGAAGGCGGCCGCCGCAAGATCGCCGATTATGTACACGTCGTAGCGGCCCGGCTCGAATCGCTGGGCGAAGTCTCCCGGTCGGGTCTCTGGCTGGCGGGCGTTGATGCGCAAGTAATCGAACTGGATGTCCACCGATGCATCCAGCGACCAACGGAGGAACTTCTGCTCGGGCCGCAACGAACCTTCGAGGTACAGCACGTTGAGCCCCCCGTCGAGCACCGTGACGAACGTGCTCAGCTCGTTATTGGTCAGCACCAGCTCGCCCGGTTGGGGCAAGGCTCGCAATGTGAGCTTGTACTCGCCGGCGACCTCGGGTTCGTAGGTCAGGGCTGTTTCCAACTGCGCAGAATCGTCGAGCGCGCGGACGTTATCGCGGGCGACCTTCTGCATCTGCCCGCCTGGACTTTCGAAGAACATTTCGACCGGCACGTCCTGCTCGACGTAGCCATCGATGCTCACCGTGCCGACCACGGCCAGTTGGTTCTTCACGAACACCGTCTGATTGACGAGCAGGTCGCGCAGCGCCACGTCGCGAACGTTGCCAAGCCCGCGGGCTTCGCCGACCGCGAGCGTGTGGATCGGATAGCCGCGGTCGTACAGTTGCCGCGCAATAACTTGCGGCGGCACATCGCGCGGGGCGAATGCGCGTTGGGCCCCGTCGGAAAAGACGATGATGCCGGCCAGGCGTTTGCCCTCTTCTCGCTGGAGCACGTCGGACAGCGCCGACCCAATGGCCGACTGCGGCCCGGTGGGCTCATCGGGAAGCGCAACCGTGCCGTTGCTCATCTCCCGCGACTGGAGCTCGCCGTCGAACGCGTAGACTTGAATCTCAAGGTCTTCGGAAAGCTCTTCCAGGACCGGCGCGGCATCCTGCAGGGCCGTGCGAATAGCGTCCCAGCGCCTCTGTCCCTGAAACGCGTCGCCCACGCTCATGCTGCGCGACTGATCGACTAACAACACGAGCGTGGCTGACTGCTTCTTGGTGGTCGTGTGAACGAGCGTCGGACGCAGCATCAGGAACACCAGCAGCAGTGCAGCGATGATGCGCAAAGTGAGGAGGATGCGCTGGCGTGAACCCGTCGGACGGCCGACCGTGGCGCGCAGGCCCAGAATGGCCGCCGCGATCACCGCTGTGATCAGCGCTGCGACCAGCCAGCCGCCAACCGGTGTCAGGTTCAAGCTCATGCGATGTTGCGGCTCATCCGCACGTCCAGACTATTCACATGGCCGCGGCGGTCGACGCGTCGCTGCCGATCGTTGCGGCTTGCTGCGGCACGCCTTTGTCTCCGCTGTGTTCCTCGGAACTGGATCCGCGCAGGGAGTCGATCGCGCGTTCGACGTTTTCGCCCGGGCCGGCAGCCGAGGCCGGGTAGAAACGCTGTGCGACGAAATACTCTCCGATGAATGCGGCAGCCAGCAGCACGACCAGCCAGGGGAACAGTTCGCGTCCGACGCGGCCTTCCCCCTGCACGCGCACCAGCTCTTCGCGTGATTCAGCCAGCAGGAACCGGCCCTCGCCGAAGATCGCATTCAGGTCTTCTGGGGTGATGCGGTCCAAATCGCTCTGCACGGCCGGCACGTTGGCGCTGAAGCCGCGGTCAATGCCGCCGTTGCTGCCGCCCGACTGAATGCGATAGTTGCCTGGACCGCTGGTGGCGGCCACCGCGAGCGTCGCTTGTTCGGGATCGGTTGTGCGGCGAAAGCGCTCGCCCTGGGGATCGGTGAGCACGTAGGTCGCGATCGGGTCTTCCGCACCGGTCGGTAGCACGGCGACCTGGCCGACGTCGTAGTTGAGCCGGGCATCGATCGTCCCGGCGAGGTACATCACCATCTCGTTGGTGACCACAAAGAACGGCCAGGCATCGAAGCCCAGCAGCTCGTTCCAGGGCTCAGCGTCTGCCTCGTAGCTCAGCGAAGTCGTAAGCGTCAGCACACGACCACGCCCCACCGCACGTTCCACGAGCAGCGGATCGCCATTGTTCAGCGGGATGATCACAGCGGCGCCGTCGACCAGCCGCCCCAATTGCCAATAGCGGTAGACGGGGTAGGCGTCCCAAGGAATCGAGCCGCTCATGGGACGCAGGCGGGCCAGCACAGGATGTTCTAGGGTCGACGGCGCGGCGGCGACGTCGGCAGCCGGCGCGCGACCTTGCCGCAAGAGCTCCGCCGGCAGCAGCTCGCGCGCGGCGGTCGTGTTAAACCGCTCGACGTCACCGATGGCCGGTCCGAGCGCGACCAGCAGTCCACCACCCTGACTGACGTACGCTGCCAGGCGGCGCCAAACTTCGGTCGAGAGCCCAGGAGGATCGAGCAAGCAGATCGCGGCATATGACTCCAGCGGCGTATCGCGCAGCTCGTCGAGTTGCGCCATGTCGCAAGCGAAGCGTGCCATACCCGTGCGACGGAACGCGGCAGGTGCGATGGCCTCCTTGACGATCAGCGTCGAACTCTCCACAGGCGGCTGCGCAGCGAGCAAAACCGGCCAAGGTGTGCGCACGGAGACGCTGAAGAATCGCGTATTGTCGAAATCCAGACCGTCGTCGCCGACGAGTCGCACGTACCCCTGCCGCGTACCGACGTCGAGTCCCGACAATTGAAAACTGAACGTGGTCGTGCCGTCGTCGCCGAACTCGAGCGTCGCCTCACCGCGCTTCTCGACGGGCGGATCGTCGCCGAGCAAATAGAGTTCGACGAGGCGGGGCTTGCGCACTCCCCGGCACTGCGCGCGGCCGTCGATGTGGAGCGTGCCGCTTTGGGTCATCATCTGATTTGATAGGCGCAGCTCGTCGAGCGTGCAGTTCGTTGCCTGCTGCACGCCCACGTCGATCAAGTAGAACGCCACGTCGACGGCATCCTGGATGCGTTCCTGCAGGGCCGCCGGCTGGCGGTCGAGCCAGCCGGCGCGGCTGAGGTCCGTGAAGATGTACAGTTCCTTGCGTCGATCGCTGGCCCCTTCGAGTAAGCGAAGCGCGTCGGAGAGTACGTTGCCCAATGGCTGCGGCGTCCATGTCGTGTCGAGACGCTCCAACCGCTGAATGGCCGCCGCGCGATCGACCTGAAAGACATTGGCGCCGAACTCGGACTCACCGACGGCAACCTGACTATCGTCCGGCAGACTACGGACCAGCCACAACGCCGTGTCGCGTGCCTGTTCCAGGCGGGTTTGGTTCTCGTGCCGGTACAGCATCCGCGGCGCTGTGTCGAAGACCAGGGCTGCGGCCACCGGCAGGTCGCGATCGCCCGCGACACCGGTGGCGCGCAGCGATGGACGCGCCAAGGCTGCCGCCAAGAGCAACAAGACAGCAGCCCGCAGGGCCAGCAACAGCCAGTGCCTGATGCGCAGGCGGCGGCGATTGCGTTCACGGCGGCGGCGGACGAAGCGGAGAGCGGGAAACTCCACGCGGCGCGCCTTGCGCCGCATGATCATGTGCAACACGATCGGCACGACGGCCAGGCCCGCTCCGGCCAGCAATCCTGGATTGACGAACTCCACGATCTAGCACCTCGCGCGCCGATTGATGAGGTACTCCATCAGCGCCTTGTCGAACTGCATACTCGTGTCGAGCGGCACGTAGTCGAAATGGTTGACAAAGCTGGCCTGCCGGAATTCTTCGCGAAACGCCTCCAGCTCGGCCAGGTAGTCGCTGCGAAAACTATCGGCGTCGATCCGCAACTTCTCCAGCGACTCGGGCTCTTCGAGCTCGACCATGCCGCTGAAGGGGAAGTCGGCCTCCGCTTCGTCCAGAATATGAAACAAAATCACGTCGTGCCCACCGTGCTTGAGCCGGGCGATTGCGTCGAGCACGGGCCGTGGCTCGGCCAGCAAATCGGAAAACAGCATGACCAGGCTGCGGTGGTGCAGCATCGCAGCAAGCTGCGTCATGCAGTGGGCGATGTCCGTTTCGCCGGTCGGCTCGAGCCGCGCCAAGAGCGACAACACAGTGGCGATCTGCGCCCGCCGGGAACGCGGCGGCAGGCTGTCGCGAATCTTGGTATCGAATGTGACCAGCCCGACGGGGTCCTGCTGGTGGACCATCAGGTAACAGAGCGCGGCGGCCAGGCTGACACCGTACTCGAACTTGGTGAGTTGCTGGCGGTACGTGTAGCCCATCGACCGGCTCAAATCCATGACGAGATAGCCGGTGATATTGGTTTCGGCCTCGAACTTCTTCACATAGTACTTGTCGGTGCGGGCGAAGACCTGCCAATCGATGTCTTTCGGATCGTCGCCGGGCGTGTACTTGCGGTGCTCGCTGAACTCGACAGAGAAGCCATGAAACGGGCTGGCATGCAATCCGTGCATGAACCCTTTGACGATGAACTGCGCGCGAAGATCGAGCCGGGAGATCTGCCGGATCACCTCGGGCTTGAGATACTTTTCAACCGTCGACATGGCGCGCTCGCCGATCAGGTGCCAGTCGTGCTCCCCTAGCGCGGACCGCGCTTCGCGGGTCTTGAAACGGAGCATCGCCTAGCCGCCGCAGTGCCCTATTCTTCGTACTTCGGCACTTCCGGCGTTGGAATCTCTCGCAACAGCCGCTCGACGATGTCGTCGGTCGTCACGCCTTCGGCCTGGGCTTGAAAGTTCGCGCTGATGCGATGCCGCAAGACGGGCACGGCAATCTTCTGTACATCTTCCAGTGCGACGGAAAAGCGTCCGTCCATCGCCGCCACGGCCTTGCCGCCGTTGATCAGGAACTGACCCGCTCGTGGTCCCGCGCCCCAATCGACGAGCTCGCGGACGAACGTCGGCGAGTCTTCATTCCCCGGCCGTGTGGCGCGCACTAGCGCCGCCACGTACTGCACGATGTAGCTGCTCACGGCGACTGAGCCCACCAGCTTCTGCAGATTCAAGATGGCTTTGCTGCTGAGCACCTTCCGTACTTCCGGCTTCTCGTTGCGGGTCGTGACGGCGAGGATCTGCTCCTCTTCTTCCCGGGTCGGATAGCCGACCTTGATGTTGAACATGAAGCGGTCGAGCTGCGCTTCGGGCAGGGGATAGGTTCCCTCTTGCTCGATCGGGTTTTGTGTCGCGATAGTGAAGAACGGGTCGGGTAGATCGTAGGTCTCTTGGCCAACCGTCACCTCGCGTTCCTGCATCGACTGCAAGAGGGCCGCTTGTGTTTTTGGGGGCGTGCGGTTGATCTCGTCGGCCAGCAGAATGTTGGTGAAGACCGGGCCTTCGACAAAGCGGAAGCGACGACGTCGTTGCTCGTCTTCTTCCAAGACGTTCGTGCCCGTGATGTCCGAGGGCATCAGATCCGGCGTGAACTGAATCCGCTTGAAGTCGACGTCGAGAATCCGCGCCAGCGTGCTGACCATCAAGGTCTTGGCCAAGCCGGGCACGCCGACCAGCAGACAGTGGCCGCGCGTGAAAATCGCCGCGAAGAGCTGCTCAATGACTTCGTCCTGACCGACGATCACCTTCTGCAGTTCGGCCTGCATCAGTTGCCGATGCTGGGCAAACTCCTGCAGAAAATCTCCCAGGCTACGCGACTTCGTGGCCAACGCCGATCCTTGCCTAGCTCGATGGGTGCGCGGAGAATGGTTTTGCGGATTGCCCGGGCGGCCACGGGCTATGCTTCTCGTGGCGTGCGCCTCACTAAGTTTATAGCTCCCTGCTCACAGCAGCAATTGACTGCCCGCGAGAGACGTGGTGTAAGGGGTGTGCAGCTATCGAGTTCGGACACTGAGCGTGCCGCCGACTGCTTGAGTCGCGTCACGTCGTTCGAGGTGTGCGAGCGCTCAGGAGGAGAGGTGGCCGATGTGTTGGTTGTGGCGAACCGCAGCGTTGGGTATCACGGCCGCGCTGTTGCACGGCTCGACGGTCGGTGCGGCCGATCTCGACCCGCAAGAGGTGCGGCAGGCGATCGATCGCGGCATCGGGTACCTCAAGCGCGAGCAGTCGGCCCGGGGCACATGGTCGGAACGCGCTGGTCAAGAGGGGGGAGTCACTGCACTCTGCACGCTCGCGCTGTTGAACGCCGGCCTTCCGCCCGAGGATCCCGTGATCCAAAAGGCGCTCAACTACCTGCGTGGCTTGGAGCCAAAAGCGACGTACGCCACTTCGCTGCAGACGATGGTCTTTTGCGAAGCGTTACCCAAGCAGGATCTCTTGCTCATCAAGCGGAACGTTCGCTGGCTGGAAGCCAATCAGATTCGCAACGGACAGGGAAACGGAGGCTGGTCGTATCCGCGCGGAGGCGGCGACAATTCCAACTCGCAGTTCGCGATGCTCGCATTGCACGAAGCAGAAGAAGTCGGCATCGAGATCAGCGACCGTACCTGGCGGCTGGCTCTGCAATACTGGAAACGGGCGCAGGGCCCCAACGGTTCCTGGAACTATCAACCGGTCGGCCGCGGCTTCGGCACCGGTAGCATGACGTGCGCCGGAATCACTTCCTACGTCATCGCCTCGGGCCACCTCTCCACGCCGGATGCGGAAGTGATCGACGGCCGCGTCATCTGTTGTGGCGGACAAGATCAGGATCGCACGATTGACAACGCGCTGGCCTGGTTGGGGCAACGATTCTCAGTACGGCAAAACCCGGGCCAGGCGGGGGGCAACACGACGTGGTGGCTCTACTACCTTTACGGGCTCGAACGCGTGGGGCGAATGACGGGCCGCCGCTTCATTGGCGAACACGACTGGTATCGCGAGGGTGCAGATGTACTGATTCGCGGGCAAGATCGCCTGTCGGGATTCTGGAAGGGTCCTGGAACTGGCGGCAATCCTGAAACCGAACCGCACATCGCCACCAGCTTCGCCCTATTGTTTCTCTCCAAGGGGCGCTGGCCCGTGGTGGTGGGCAAGCTGTCGCATGAGCCGGGCGAGGACTGGAACCAGCATCGCCACGACATCGCGAATCTGACGCACTACACGGCGCAGCGATGGGACCAGAAGCTCACCTGGCAGGTGATCGACGGGAAGCAGGCCACGACGACCGACTTGCTGCAGGCGCCGGTGTTGTTCTTCAACGGTCGTCATCGCCCGCTTTTCAGCAAGCGGCAGATTCAGTCGTTGCGCGAGTACGTCGATAACGGTGGCTTCATCTTTGCGGAAGCTTGTTGTGGCGGGGACGGCTTCGACCGGGGATTTCGCGAACTGATGGACGAGGTGTTTCCGGAGCTCGAGTATCGTTTGCGGTTGTTGCCCCCCGAGCATCCCGTTTGGCGGGCGGAAGAGCCGGTCGATCCGGAACTTGTCCGCCCGCTGTGGGGCATCGACATCGGTTGCCGCACCAGCGTGATCTACTGTCCGCAGGATCTCTCGTGCTACTGGGAACTCAGCCGCCAGCGGCGAGGCGACGATCTCGACGTGGGTATTCGGGCGGAGATTGCGGCTGCCAACGCCATCGGCATCAACGTGCTGGCCTACGCCACTGGACGCGAACTGAAATTCAAGGACGAGGTCCGCACAGCGGATTTGGCCGATGCAGAGAGTGATCCCGTCGAACGCGGCAAGCTCGCCGTGGGCAAATTACGTCATAGTGGCGGCTGGAACGTCGCGCCTGCGGCGCTTTCAAACCTCGGGCGGGCATTGGCGCGCGAGCTGGGCATTCGCGTCGATACGACACCGCACGAGTTCCCACTCACCGATCCGCGGCTGTTCGACTACCACCTCGTGTTCATGCACGGTCGTCACAGCTTTCAGCTTTCGCCCCTCGAGCGGCAGCAACTGCGGGCCTACATCGAACGCGGCGGGATGCTGTTTGCCGACAGCATCTGCGGCAGCGAGGAGTTCGTGCGGGCATTCCGCCGCGAGATGGCCGCCGTATTCCCCGACATCCCGATGGAACGTATTGGCAGCGACCATCCGCTGTTCACACCGGAGTTCGAGGGTTTCGATATCCGCCGCGTGCAGCGTCGCGAGCCGCGCGAGGGAGGGCCCGACGGGCGACTCGACGCGGCAATCCGCGAAGTCGAACCGCTGCTGGAAGGGGTGATGCTCGGCGAGCGTTACGGCATAATCTTCTCGCCGTTCGACTTGAGCTGCGCGCTGGAGAGTCACTCGTCGCCGGAATGCGCCGGCTACACTTCTGAGGATGCGGCGCGGATTGGCATCAATGTTGTCCTCTACTCACTGCATCAGTAGCGCAGTCGAAGCCTACTACTTCGACTTCTGACCGATCACGTTCGCGATGAATTCGCGAATCCGGGCGTGCGCCTCGGGGGAAGCCCAGATGCGCGCGGCATGTCGGTCGTCGATTGCAGCCTGACGGTCGGCGGTTTCGACAAGCTCGCGGCGTAGCTGACGCTTCGTGAAAGCAAACGTCTCCGGCGCCACGCGGGCGAACTGGCGCGCGACGTCACAGGCGCGATCCAGCAGCTTGTCGGGCGGGCTGACTTCATCAGCGAGCCCGAGGTGTAAGGCCTCGTCGGGTAGCACAACGCGGCCCGTGTAGATCAAATCTTGCACGTGATTGCGAGGAATGCCGAAGCGGGCGATTTCCATCGCCCAGGCGGGAAACGGCACGCCGACCAGCAGTTCGGTGAGTCCGATTCTCGCCTTACCTTCCGCGATCAACCGATAGTCGCAGGCGAGCATCAGAATGCAGCCACCGGCAATCGCATGGCCGTTGACCGCGGCGACGGCCGGTTTTTCGAACGTCGCCGCATGGCGAAACAGCCTGACCAGCGCAACCAGGAATTCTTCGGTTGCGCCGTCACCGCCATCGATGATGGACGCAAGGTCCACCCCGGCACAAAAGTTCCGCTCCTGACCGGTGATGACCACTGCCCGTGCCGGTCCGGCTTCCAACTGCGTCAGTGCCCCGTCGAGCGCGTTGACGAACTGCAAGTCGAGCGCGTTGGCCCGGCCGCGCTCCATGTGCAGCACCGAGATCTCGCCCTGGTCTTCTACGCGGATCATGGACGATATCCTCGACCTCCCAACAAGAAAGCAATGTTGAGACGATTAGCTTCCGGCGCCCGCGGCGACCGCGACTCGCGCGTGTTGTGAGAGGAATTCGAGAAACGCCGCGCGGAACTCGGGCTTGGCGGGGGCCGTCATATGATCGGCGTCTTCGATGACCACGACGTTCAACTCGGGCACGATCGCCTTCATGGCATCGACGCCCTCTTTGAGCGGATCGTTGTCGCCAATCAATGCCAGGGTGGGCAGCTCATGGGCTTCGAGGTCTTCTCTGGGAACGATCAAGCCGCGAAATCCGCGAATCACGGCGGCGAGAGCCTTGGGATCGTTGACGAGCATGACCAGTGCATTGATCGACTTGAGTTCATCTTCGCTGGGAACAGGCTGGCCCTCGGGCGTCAGGTGTCGAATCAACGGGGTAATGCCATTGCCTTCTTCGAGCGAAGTGGCGAGCTCGTCCATCAATTCGAGGTTGGGTCCGTCTGCTCGATTCCAACCTGCGCCGCCCAGGGTCGCCGTGATCACGCGTTGGGGATAGGTGGTCATCAGTTTCGACGTGATGAAAGCCCCCATCGAGTAGCCGACAAAGTGCGCCTGGTCGATGTCGAGATGGTCCAGCAGTCGAATGGAGTCATTGACCATCTCGATGCCGTACTGCGCCGGATCGTGCGGTTTGCCGCTGCGGCCGTGACCACGATTGTCGAGCGCGATCACACGATAGTCGTCGCGCAGCGCGTCGATCAGACCGGAGCCCTTCCAGTTTTGCTGCAGGTTGGAGGTGAAGCCGTGAATGAGAACTACCGGCTCGCCTTCGCCCACGTCGACGTAGTGAATCTGCACGCCATCGGAATCGAAGAACTTCGACTCCAAGCGGCCCTGCGCCGCAGCGCTGGTGGCGGACACCAAAACGAACAAGGAGACCAACGACAGAACGCGGCGACGCCACATGCGAAAACCCTCCTGCGAGCGATCGGAGCGAGTTGCCCCGCTGATTGAAGCGGGACCATTGTAGCTCCCTGCGCCCGGCGGCGGCAAAACGGTTGTCAACCGACAATGACCTGCATCGTCGTGCGATTAACAAGAAAAGAGGCCGCCGACAGCCCATCCGCGGGGATCGCGGGCCGACGGCGACCTCGTTGTTGTCGCAAACTCTGCTGCACGTCTCAACGAAGAATCACAACCTGCTGCTGGAGGCAGCCGGTCCGCACGTCGCGAACCAGAAGTGTGGCGCGGCAGTGTGATACGTGCCCGAGTGCGAATTGCACTTCAGCAGGCTGGCAGACGTGGTGACCGTCGATCGAATGGATGACGTCACCCGGCGCGATGCCATGGCTAGCGGCCACACACCCCGGACGAACCCAAAGCACACGCACGCCTTGACCAGGAATCGCGATCCCTCGAAATCCCAGTTCTGGCACATGATACGGACGCGGTGGAACGTGGCAGCCGTGATGCCCATGGGCGGGATCAATGACTGCGGTCGCCGGTGCCCCCAGGTACGGCGCGGTCAGCCCGCGCTGGACTTGCGCGGCTGGATGTCCGAACCATGCGTTGCCCAGATACTGGCGACCAAAACCCGCGGCGCCGCGCTGCGTGGCGGCGATCCGCTGGGCTGCGTGGATCTGAGCGGCATGAATCTGCCGGGCGTGTGAACTACCCGCCCACGCCGGCAACTGGGGCGTGGAGAATTGCCAGGGCGCCGCGCGCAGCGGCCAATTCTGGGCTGCGGCCGGTTTCGGATTGAGCGGGAAAGCGACCATCGCCAGGCTCGCTACAGCTACGAGAGCGCCACCCAAACGGAAAAGCCGCGAGCGAAATCTGCGAATAACGTTGGCTGTTGAGATCTTGAACATGACTGATCCCCCTATCCTCGTGCCTATCGCTCGGAAAACGTCCCTGCCGAGCCGTTATCTCCTTGCGTCCATGTCGCTCAGTCATAGGGGCGAGCGGCGTGCCAGCAGGCGAATGAGAGCAGAGCAGTACAATTCAATCCCTTTATCAGTAATGATTTACGACTCACACAGTTGACTGGAGCCGACTTATCAGACGCCTCGATGTGAGATCGTTTTGATAACACTCCCCTCTGAATATGAATTCGATTTGATGACGTTTTCCGGCAATCTCAACTTCAACGTCCTCGATTCGCCAGACCGCACCGTTGGAGGATTCGGTGGTGGCCAAACTCCATCTTGCCGAACCTGATGCACTTGGCTGCGCAGTACGCCTAGGAGAATCGTGTATTGACCGCCCGGCCAAAAAGAGATGATCTAGCGCTTGCGAGCGGACTGCAGGGCTGCTCTGCGCGGTCCCGGGCCTCGAACGAATTCTTCCCGGCAACATGAAGGTGTGCCCATGGCCAAGCTGCGACCGTACTACGAAGACGTGCAAGCCCATTACGATCTGTCGAACGACTTCTACACGCTGTTTCTCGACCCTTCGATGACCTATAGCTGCGCGTATTTCGAGCGCGACGATATGACGCTCGAAGAAGCACAGCGGGCGAAGATCGATCTGTCGCTGGGCAAATGCGAACTCGAACCGGGGCAGCGGTTGCTCGATGTCGGCTGCGGTTGGGGAGCGACCGTTCTCCGCGCGGCCGAGCACTACAAAGTGAGCGCCGTGGGCCTGACGCTCAGCAAGGAGCAGTGTGAGCTGGCGAAGCAACGCACGGCATCCCAAGCGAGCATTGAAATCCGCCTGCAAGGCTGGGAGGAGTTCAACGAGCCGGTCGACCGCGTCGTCAGCATCGGCGCGCTGGAACACTTCCGCATCGAGCGGTATCAGGACTTCTTCAAGCGCTGTCGCGAGATCCTGCCCGACGACGGGAAGATGCTCATTCACTCGATCGTTCATGGCACACCCGAGACACTCAAGCCGGGTGTGCCGGATCTCGACCAGGAGTTCATCGACTACATGAAGTTCGTCTCCAAACAGATCTTTCCGGGCGGACAGGTTCCGCCGCGCGAGGCGATCATCACGGCGGCCGAAGGCCAGGGGTTTGAGGTCACGCGGCTGCACTCGCTGCAACCACACTATGCGCGGACCCTGGATACCTGGGCCGACAACCTGGCCGGCAACCAGCAGCGAGCTATAGAATTGACCAACGACGAGGTCTACGAGCGCTATCAGCGTTACCTTCGCCAATCGGCGCAGAACTTCCACAATGGGCGAATCGACGTAGTTCAGTTCAGCATGCGCTGTGCCGCCTGAAGTCGACGCGCAGGCTGAAGGACTCAGCCTGATGGCCGCGCGGCGCCGAGATGCTCGAAAGCGAGAAACTGGCCATGAGTGCGACGAACGATTCGGAGTGGGTGCTGCCGCGTGCGTTCTTGCGAATGTGCCGCCGCAACATGTCGCGAAAGAAAGTGGCGGATACGTCCGGCATGACGATGACCGGCGCGCAGCTCTTGTTGCGCTCGCTCGTCTTCCGCCGCATCCTGCTGCGCGACGTGCTCGGCGACGGGGAGCGTTTCGTCGGGCTCCTGCTGCCGCCTTCGGGTGGCGGAATGCTGGCCAACGCCGCCCTTTCCATCTGCGGACGGGTCGGCTGCAACCTGAACTATACGCTCAGCTCAGAAGTGCTGAACTCCTGCATCGCGCGCTGTGGCATGCGGCACGTGCTCACGAGCCGGCGGTTCATGGAACGCGTCGACCTCGACGTCGATGCCGAACTGGTCTTCTTGGAAGATCTGAAAGAAAAGGCCACGACGGCCGACAAGATCACCAGCGCCGCGGCCGCGTATGCGATGCCGATCTCGATGTTGGAACGCTCACTGGGTCTCACCAGCATCACGCCCGACGATATGGCCACGGTCATCTTCACGTCGGGCTCGACGGGCGAGCCCAAGGGCGTTGTGCTTTCACATCGCAACGTGTTGTCCAACGTGCGGGCGATGGACGAGGTGGCCAGTCTGCGCAGCGACGACGTGTTCTTGGGCATTCTTCCGTTCTTCCACGCCTTTGGATTCACCTGCACGATGTGGGGCGTGCTGACGTTGAACTTCGCGGGCGCGTACCACTACAGCCCGCTCGAAGCGGAGACGATCGGAAAACTTTGCCGCAAGCACGACGTGACGATCGTGTTTGTCACGCCGACGCTCTTACGACGTTATCTCAAGCGCTGCCCGAAGGAAGATCTGGCAACGGCAGAGGTCATTGTCTGCGGCGCCGAACCGATGCCGATCTCTCTGGCCGAAGCGGTCGAGAAAAAGTTCGGCGTGCGGCCCGTCGAAGGCTATGGTGCCACCGAATGCTCGCCGCTCATCTCCTGCAACATTCCCGAGGCGCGCTTACGAACGGGCGATCGACCCCGCATGAAAGAGGGCACCGTCGGCCCCCCGATTCCCGGCGTCGAAGCACAAGTGGTCGACCTCGACACGCGCGAGACACTCCAGCGGGGCGAGGCTGGCATGCTGGAGATCAGGGGCCCCAACGTGATGCAGGGCTACTACGAAGAGCCCGAAAAAACGGCCGACGTCATTCACGACGGCTGGTACAGCACGGGCGACATGGCAGTGCTCGACGAGGAGGGATTCATCAAGATCACCGGCCGACTGAGCCGCTTCTCGAAGCTCGGCGGCGAAATGGTACCGCACCTCAAGATCGAAGAGGCAATCGCGCGGGTGATTGGTGCGGGCGAGGAGGATGTGATGGTCGCGGTGACCGCCGTCCCCGACGAGCGCAAAGGTGAACGCATCGTGGTGCTGCACAAGTCGCTCGAAGTCTCGCCGCAGGACATCTGCCACCGTTTGGCAGACGAGGGCATGCCCAATCTCTGGGTCCCATCACCCCAGAACTTCTGCGAGGTCGACGAGTTCCCCCTGTTGGGAACCGGCAAGCTCGACCTGAAGCTGCTCCGCACACTGGCCGAAGAGAAGTTTCCCGCGGCTGTGTAGGCACACAGGCAGGAAACAGTCTGCGCTCGCGCGTCGCGTCTGCGCTTTTCTCGCCACGCGCTGGCCGTATTGCCAAGAATTGGCTCGCCGTCCGGCAGCCAGCTACGATAGCGGACCGCGCATACGTTGAGTTTTTGGGGCCATGTCCTGCGCCGATCCCTTGCAACTCGACTACATAGCTGGAGTCGACGATGTACGAACTCGGCTGGCGTCTTTGCCAGATGACGGTGATGGGTTCGGTGCTCCTCGCCTTCACTACGACTGCGAACGCACAGCGAACGCCGGGAGAAGAACTCAAGGCATTGCGGCCGGCCGACGGTTTGCGGATTGAGGTGTTCGCCTCCGAGCCGATGATCGCCAATCCCGCGGCCATCGACGTCGATACGCAGGGTCGCGTTTGGGTGGCAGAGATTCGCTACTATCGCCGCGAGGCACGCGAACCGGGCGCCGACGTGATTCGCGTGCTGGAAGATAGTGACGACGACGGGCACGCCGACCGTGCGACCGTCTTCGCCGAAGGCCTAATGTGTCCGATGAGTATCTGTGTGGCCGGGCCGCGCGTGTACGTGGCGACGAGTCCCGAGCTTTGGGTGTACGAGGATCTGGACGGTGATCTCCGCGCCGATGGACCACCGCAAAAGCTGCTCACCGGTTTTGGCGGATACAACCACGACCACGGCGCGCACAGCCTCGTGCTGGGCCCCGATCACAAGTGGTGGATGTCGAACGGCGACCGCGGCTTTGACGTGAGGGGCAGCGATGGTTCGCAAGTGGCCTACAACTGGGGCGCGGTGATTCGGGGCGAGTTGGATGGCAGCCGGCTGGAAACTGTGGCACACAACTTCCGCAACCCTTACGAAGTCTGCGTCAGTTCGTTTGGCGAATCTTTCCTAAGCGACAACGACAACGACGGGCTGCGGAGCACGCGAATCTGCTGGTTGCTCGACGGGGGCGACTACGGCTGGTTCGGGCATCCACCGGCCAAACCGGTGGGCGGTCTTCCCTTTTCGGACGGGTGGCACTTTCGCGCACACGTTCCGGGCTTTGTTCCCGGGACGCTGGTGACGGGCTTCGGATCGCCTTGCGGGATTTGCTTCTACGAGGGCGCGGCGCTGGGCGACGCTTATCGCCACACACCCATCCATGCTGACGCGGGACCGCGGGAAGTGCGGGCCTATCCACATCGCGTCGACGGTTACGGGATGCAAGCGGAGAGCCAGCAACTCATCACGTCGGCGGGCGACGACTACTTCCGTCCCGTCGACGTCTGTGCGGCGCCTGACGGCAGCCTCTTTGTCGCTGACTGGTACGACGGCGGCGTGGGCGGACATGCGTACAACGATCCCGAACGCGGACGCATCTTTCGCGTGTGCGCCGCCGACATTGAACTCCAGCGCAGCGACAAACCGGGTCCGTACGAGCAATTGGACGATGCCCTGGCGGGGCTGGCGAGCCCCAACCTGGCCACGCAGTTCTTAGCGCGAGAGTACCTTCTCGCGCACGCCACGGAGAGCGTCGCCGCGCTGCGCGACCTTGTCGAAGCCGCTGAGCCGCACGTGGCCGCGCGAGCCCTGTGGGTGCTTGACCGAATCGGTGGTCAGGCGAGATCAACGGTGTTTGAACAGCTGCAGGGCGATGACCCACGTTTTCGTGCGCTGGGCGTTCGCATCCTGCGTCGCCACGGCGACGAGTTCGCCGGGCAGATCCTGGCCATGGCGGGCGACGCTGACGTGGAAGTTCGCCGCGAAGTTCTGCTGGCTCTGCGTTCGATTGATGGCGGGCAGGCTGAGCAGGTTTTGTCGCAATACGTGGCCGACTACCAAGGTGACGATCGCTATCTGCTCGAAGCGATCAACGTGGCGGTCGTTGGTTCTCGCCGGGAGGCTCTCTTCGACAAGGTAGCTCAGATGGAGCGGCCCTCCGTTGCGCAACTCGAACTGGCCGTTGCACTCGATCGAACCAACAGCGTACCGCTGCTCGGCACCGCGCTCTTCGATGCTGCGCGACCCCTGGAAAAACGGCTAACGATTGCAGGAAGACTAGGAAGCCTGGCCACGCTCGACGCTGCTAAGCCGCTCGTCGTGCTGCTGGCAAACGTCGACGCAGCCGTGTCGCTGCGCGGAGCCGCACTGGCGGCATTCGACGCCAATCTTGCCGCAGCGTGGCGAAGAGTTCGCAACGACGATTCGTTTGTACGCGCGCTTGGTGCCGCAGTGAGTGATGTCGCTCTGCGACCACGAGTGATCGAGGTGATCACCCGCCACAATCTAAAGCAGTTTGGCCGACAGTTGCTCGACCTGAGCGAAGCGGAAGACGTCGATCTCGATCTGCGCGGCCGTTGCTTGGGAGCGGCAGCCGGAGCCATTCTGTCTGATGCTGAGCGTGAACGGTTATTGCAGATTGCCGCCAGGTTCATCGACTCTGGCGATGAGCGGCTTGTGCCGGCTGCGATTCGCGCCTTGGCGGCTCTACAGGCTTGGTCCGCCCTCGGCGATCTCGTCCTCGACACCGGACAGCCGATGACCGCACGGTTAGCGGCTGTCGAGAGCATGCTGGCCAACGGTGGCGGACCGGCTGTGCTGTTGCGGTGGCTCGAATCGGCCAAGTTGGCCGGTGAACTTGCCGAGCACGTGTTGGCAGCCGCGACCGTCCACCCTGACATCAATGTCCGCGAGCAGTTTGAGCGCTATCTACCCGAGGACCAGCGACCCGTCAAGCTCGGCGAAGAGTTTTCCGCCGGCGACATCCTGGCTCTTGAAGGCAACGCATCACGCGGTCAGAGCGTTTTCACTGGCAGCAGTGCGCTGCGGTGCCAGGCCTGTCACTCGCTGTGGGGTCGCGGTGGGAACGTCGGACCCGACCTGAGCCAGATTGGTCGCAAGTACGAACGTGCGGCGCTGCTGGAGACGATCCTCGAACCGTCACGCGCCATCGCGCCTGAGTACGTAGCCCACGCCGTCGAAACCGTTCGCGGGCAGGTCTATCTCGGTTGCCTCGTTCATCAAGATGACGAACGCATTGTGCTCCGTGCAGCCGACGGACACGAAACGACGATCGCACGCGATGAGATTGAGGCTATGGACGCCCACTCGGTGTCGCTGATGCCAGAGCTGTTGCTACGGGATGCGACGGCACAGGACGCGGCCGACCTGTTGGCATTTCTGCTCACCTTGCGCGATGCGAAACAGTACGCGTGGCGAGCGCAAGTGCTGGGGCCCTTCGCAGGCGACGGCGGCCAGGCGTTGGATGAAGTTCTGCCGCCAGAAGCCTCGTCGGGTTCGGCGCTGCGTCCGGTCGCCTTCGACGGTCTGCACGGCACGGTTCGCTGGGAGTCCATCGACGCCCGGGAACAACAGGATGGCGGAGCGCTGGCGGCGGTGTTCGACATCGCCGCGCACAGCCGCCAGCGGTTGCGGGCCAGCCGAGATGCAGTGTTCTACATGCGGGCAACGATCGAAAGTGACGCCGAGCAGGACGCTCTGTTGACCCTGTCGACCAACGAGCGGCTGAAGTTGTGGATCGACGATCGGCCCATTGATCTCGCCGCCCAAGACGCATCGCAAGGGCTTGAAGCCGGGAAAGCCATCCGCATTCCTTTGCGAAGCGGGACGAACCGCCTGCTGCTGAAGCTGTATCACCGAGAAGGCGCAAGTCGACTTTCTCTGGCGCTGGATGGTGCGGCCGAGATTCGCTGGGCGGGCGGCACCGCTTCGCGGTGAAGCAATTCACCCTCCCGACGAGTCACCTACGGCCACAACGGGCCACGCGGCTACTCTCGCGGCCGTTTGGAGATGCGGATCGCACGTACCGTTGCGTGCAACCGACTGCCTAAATGGCAGTCTCGAACCGAATATCGTTTTTCTCCAATCCTCCCGAAGGCTTTATTTTATCTGGGCACGGACGACGGTGCGTGCTATAAGCGCATATACGGTAACGGCTTATGTTGGATGTTTGCTTGAAACGTCGATCCATCGTGCGGGATGGTATCCGACTTGCTTTCTCTGGCGATGGAAGCCGACTGGCGGTGCCAGATGCGGCATCACGTTCCGATGTGGGTGACGAGCCATGTTGGCATCACCGCCTAGAATCCTGATCACCGACGACGACTCGGGCTTTCGCGAAACATTGCGCGACGTGTTTGAGCCGGAGGGCGTAGAAACCGTTCTCGCTGAAGACGGTGAAAAGGCTCTCGACATCGCGCGTCGGGAGCAGGTTCATGTGCTGCTCTCAGACATGCACATGCCCAAGCTGACGGGCCTGGAGACCATCCGTCGCATACAGCAGATCGCCGGCCCGATTCCGTGCATTCTGCTGTCCGCCAAGGCCGACCGTGCCATTCTCGAGGAAGCCTTGCGGCTGCGGGCTTTTTCGGTGCTGGCCAAACCCGTCAGCCGGCGACGGATCACGTCGATCGTGAACCTCGCACTTCGCGAGTTTTACGACTGGCCGCGACTCTTGCGGCGGCTCTAGCCACGCGAGTATGAGACTCGCCGGGCACCCCAAACAAGGGTGATGCGCATGTGTTGTGCGCTAGGCTCGGACAACACTCTCGCACTGCGACGGCGCCGGTAGGTGATCACTCGCCCGCAGGTCCGCCGCCTGCCCGGCGGCGACGCAGGGGTCGCACCGCGCTGATGAGCGCCGTGATGATGATGACGGCGGCTCCGGCGAAAAGGATGTAGTAGTACTCTTGCGACATGGCGGCGCCTCGGACGCTGGAGTGCGTGAAAAGCGCGTCCTTGCCACCGTCGTGCAGACCGACTGTCGCGTCGGCCCAACACGCACAGCGTGCCTCTGAGTGCTATCTTAATTGGCCGCAGCAGATCGTGCCATCAGCTTTTCACAGCGCGCGGGAACTGCCGCCAGGGCACCTTGCCGGGTGGCCAAATGCGAGCGGATCGCTCGGCTATCGGATCTGCTCGATGAATCGCAGGAAGTGAGCTTCGAAGAGGCGTAAATCGTTGCCGAAGGCGGCCGTGAAATCGGCCAATCGTTCGCTGGGCGGGTATTCTTCGAAGACCTCTCGCTGGGCCGTGCGCTGCATGTAGGCAGCGTATTGGCGCGGCCGCGTCTCAATCAGGAAATGCGTCAGCGCCCAGGACTCGGCATAGGCGGCACCAACGTTGGCGCGGAACTGACGATCGTCGGAGACGAAATGCGCCAGCGAGCCGGGCTTGCGTCCCTGTTTCGCGTAACGGCGAAACGCATCGAGCTGGTAGCGATTCACTCGGTCCGACGCATGATGATTCGCCAATGAGTCCCAAACGCCTGGCGATTCGAAGAGTGTGCCCAGACCCTCGATGACCCACTTCGGCGTATGGGCGAAGCGGCGATGCACGCCCGTGTTGAATGCCGTTTGATGAGTGGCTTCGTGAATGATCGTCTCGGCGTTTAGTTTCCACGCCTCATCATCGCCCGACCCTGCGCCGACGTCGTAGAGCGTGATGCGATTGGAGATCGACGAGTAATAGCCTAGCACGTTTCTGCTACCGGTCATTCCATCGCGCTGGGCGTAACGGATGAAGTCTTGCTGTGTGGGCCAAACAATCGCCACCAGGGGAAACTGGGGCTCGCTGAGACTGAATCCGCGCACGCGAAAGAAATGGACGAACGAGCGGTAGAGATCTTCAAAACGTTGGCTCCAGACGCCGCTTTCACCGCGCGGGTGCGCGACCAGATAGTGTCCGGTGCCGGTCACCTCGAAGCCCGAACCCAGCTCGCGAATCAGATAACTGCGGATGTGCGCGGCCGAGTAGCTTTCGAAGCTTGGCGCTGTGCGCTGGAAGTTGCGCGCCGACTGCGGCGCGAAATCCCATAATCGCCCATCGCGTCCCAACAGGTAGACGCGCGACGACGACCAGGACAGCGGAGTACCCTCGATCTGCTGCTCTCCGACTTCGAGCCGCACCATCCATTCAGCCGCAGCAGCCGGCGGGGAGAAAATCAGTAGCGAGACCAGTGTGGCAAGAACTACTGCCAGAGTTCGCATCATCGGCATCCGCTGTTGTGAGATGAGGAATTTCGCGGCGAGAGCCTGCGGCGGCAAATCGCGGACAGGCGGAGATACCCAGTCCAACCCTACTACACACGGGCTTGCAGCCGCCCTCCGACTGGATCGGCGAAACAGATTGCGGCGATCGCCGGCATCCTGCGGACACTCCGGCGACCACTCGCAAACACCGTAAGACGTTTTTTACACTTGGTTTGTGTCGTCCCGTGTGTCGCGAAAGACAGGCTGAGACGCTAGAGTGGACTGCGTTGGGCCAGGCGTGCGTCGGGCCTAGACACCGAAATGAGAGCCGAGGTGATGTGATGGTGGGCATCGTCCTGCTGCTCGCGCAAAGCTGCCTGGCGCAGGACGCCACGGATGCGGACGCGGCACTGCGCGACCAGATCGCGCAACTGGTGCGGCAACTCGACTCCGACACTTTGGCCGAGCGCGAGGCTGCCGAGCGCGAACTGCTGCAACTTGGCACGGCGGCGCTCGACTATCTGCCCGACATCGACGACCGCGCTCCGGCCGAAGTTCGTCTGAGATTGGAGCGTGTGCGCACGGCATTGGAACGGAGCCAATTGGAAGAGCGTCTCGAACCCAGTCGCGTGACACTCGCTGTCGAAGGCGAACCGCTCGACGAAGTCCTGGCCGCCCTCGAAGGGCAAACGGGCAACCGCGTCTATCTGCGCGACGACGGGCCGGATGCAGTCGCAGGCCTTCCCGATGTGACGTGCGACTTCCAGGATACGCCTTACTGGGAAGCCCTCGACACGTTGCTCGACGAATCGCAACTGACGGTTTACCCGTTCACCGACCAGCCCGGCCTTGCGCTGTCGCCGCGAGCACCTTCGCTTAAGCCACGGCTCGAAACCGGTTACTACTCCGGGCCGTATCGTTTCGAGGCCATTGAGGCCACTGCAAACCGTGTTCTCCGCTCGACAATGGAGGGCTCGCTGAACGTTACCTACGAGTTCTCCTGGGAGCCACGGTTGCGCCCCATCGCTGTGCGGCAATCGATGAGCAGCGTCGTGGCCGTCGTCGACACCGGCTCGCAGCTCGCTGCTGCAACTCCAGCCGACTTCGATTTTCCGGTCCGCGCCAACCTGCAGGCGCTGGAGATCGAATTACCCTTGACCGCGCCTCCCCGCGAGGCGCGAGAAATTGCCAAACTGAGCGGTAGCGTGGACGTGCTGCTGACGGGCCCATCCGTTGAGTTCCGTTTCGCCGAACTTGATGGGGCCCGAGATAGCGAACAGCGCCGGGCCGGAACGAGCGTCGTGCTCGAGCGGGTGCGTCGCAACAACGCGTTGTGGGAGATTCGGGTTCTGGTTCGTTTTGACAGCAATTCAGCCGCGCTGGAATCGCACTTGGGCTGGGTCTTCAGCAACCGCGCCGTGCTGGCTGCGGAGGATGGGACCACGACGGAGCCGGCTACGATGGAAACGACGCGGCAGACGCGCAACGAGATTGGCGCGGCGTACCTGTTCAACGTTGGCGACGACCTCGACGACCTGTCATTCGTCTACGAGACGCCCGTCTCCATCGTTACTCGCCGAGTGGAATATGAGCTCACCGATCTTCCGCTGCCCTGATTTTGCGGCGTGAATACCAAGGTGTCTGGAACAGGAGCAACGGTATGGTCGACCGTCGATGGCGAGCCGCCGACCGACGGCTCATGGCGATGCTGTTGTGCGTAGTAGCATCGCTTGGGACGTGTTGGGCCTTTGGCCGGGATGCGGCGGCCCCCGAGCGCGTCGTCGCGGCGACTGTCGGCGCCGAAGCCATCTACGACACCGAGGTGCAGCGCGAAGCGACCAAGAAACTGCCGGGCCGCAGCGTTGACGATCAGACGATGGCTATCTTTCAGGCCCAGGCCCTGGCCGACTTGATTGAAAGGCGGCTGGTAGTGCTGCAGCTCGCGCGAACGGGGCAAGGAGCGTCCGAAGGCGAGATCGATGCGGCAATCGATCAGCTCGTGGCCGGACTCGAAGAGCGCGAACAGTCGCTCGACCAGTTCCTCGCCTCGCGCGGCGCGCAGGTGGACGAAGTCCGCGCCGAACTGGCCTACAAGCTGGGCGCCGCCAAGTATCTCAAAGCGCAGCTCACCGACCAGGCGCTGGAGGCCTACTTCGCCACCAATCGCCGCCATTTCGACGGCAGCGAGGCGCGGGTGAGCCACATCTTGATGCGCTCGGAAGGGCCCGACCGCTCCGCTGCGCTGCAGCAAACGATCGCCCAGATGATCGCTTTGCGCAAAGAAATCACCGAGGGACGCATGACTTTCGAAGCAGCCGCGCGGCAACATTCGGCCGGTCCGAGTCGGCACGTTGGCGGCGATCTGGGATTCATCCCGCGGCATGGGCTGATGGACGATACGTTTGCGCAAACTGCCTTTGCTTTGGAAGACGAAGAAATCAGCCAGCCAGTGTTGACGCGATTTGGCGTGCACTTGATTCGTCGCACAGAACTACGACCCGGCGACCAGACCTGGGAAGACGTTCGCGAGCAGCTGCAAGTCGCGCTTTCGTCTCAGCTTATCCGTGCGCTGGCAGACGAGGAGCGCAAAACCAGCGAAGTGCAGTTCACCGGGGCGATGCCGTACATGATTCCGGGCACCAACAAACTCGCACGGCCCACCGGCAGCTGACCCGCTCGGTCGTTTGGCGAAAACTCGAACCTAGTTCGGCGGCTGAGTTTCTGCCTCGTGTTTCGGCACAGGCACCACTGGAATTTCGTCCAGGAGTGCACTCGCATTCTTTCCCTGCTTGATCGCGGCTAGAAGCGACGCGACGTCGAGAGGATCGCTCGCATCTCGCTTCAACAGGATCTGTGCTACTTCTCGCGCCCTGCGAGCGCGTCCCAAGCGCAAGAGCGTCCAGGTCAGGCCACGTCCTGCCTCGTGCCAAGGGCGGTTCTCGTCGAGACGGTACGGCAGCGGCCCCTCCGCTCGCGCATCGCGCAGCACCCGGGTTCCCATCTCGTACGCATGCCCGAAATGGCCGCGGGCCAGCTCGAAGTCACCTCGGTTCGCTGCCAACTCACCCAACATGCGGTGCGCGGCGAGAAACTCTCTACATTCGGAGAGCAGCCACAACAGCTCATCCTGGGCAATGTCCTCTTCGCCGTGCGCGCACATTTCGGCGACCTCTTCGAGGTCTTCACGCCGGGCGTGGACACAAGGCGGATGTACGAATTCCCAGGCGTTCGCCTGTTCGACCCGGCGCACAGCAAGCGCGGCGGCTTTGCGTTGTCCGGCAGTGTGTCGACTCTTCGCGCGCTTCTTGCCCAAGTGAGAATGCCTTGCCAGCCTGGCTCGCGAAAACGTTCTTTTGCAACGACTGCCCAGCACTTGTTGTTGCACGCCGTAGGCGATCCTACAATCCGCCACCTGTGACGAACTAGTGCACACCGTTGGACGATGACACGTGGCCCGATCGGCGATCGCGAAGCTAAGGAAGCGGAAAACCCGCAATGCGCGACCCAGACCACAGGACGCAAGTTGGCGTTCGGCGCTACGGCGACGGCTGCTGCGATGGTACGAAACGCATGCCCGCGATTTGCCCTGGCGCCGCACGCGCGATCCCTACCGCATCTGGGTCAGCGAAATCATGCTGCAACAGACGCAAGTCGCAACGGTTGTGCCGTACTATCAACGATTCTTGCGGGATCTGCCGACGATCGAGAGTCTCGCCGCGGCTGATGAGTCCGCTGTACTGAGGTTGTGGGAAGGGCTGGGCTACTATCGCCGCGCACGCCAGCTTCATCGAGCCGCTCGGATCATTGTCGAGCAGCACGATGGTGAGTTTCCGAGAAGTGCTCAGGTGGCCCGCAAACTGCCGGGCATCGGGCAGTACACGGCGGCTGCCATACTTTCCATTGCCCACAACCAGCGCGAGCCCGTGCTGGAAGCGAATACGATTCGGCTCTACAGCCGCCTGCTGGCATTTCGCGGCGACCCACGCAGCACGGCCGGAAAACGTCTGCTGGTTGAGGCGGCGGCCAGTTGGTTGCCTCGCAGCCGGGCCGGCCAATTCAATCAGGCGGTGATGGAACTTGGGAGCACGATTTGCACGCCGCGCGAACCATCGTGCGGCGATTGTCCTGTAAACGATCTCTGCGTTGCACGTGACGAAGGTCTCGTGGAGGAGATCCCCATTCCGGCCCGGCGGCCGAAGATTGAGGAAGTCCGGGAAACGGCGCTGGTGTTGCGCCGTCGGCGGCGCTACTTGCTGTACCAACGAGCGGACGACGAGCGCTGGGCCGGGATGTGGGACTTTCCCAGACTCACCGGCGACGCTGGGAGTACACCGACGAAATCGACCCGACGCGCGAACTGCGTGAGCGCGGTAGTCGACCAACTGGGAATCCGCCCCAAGTCCGTCGAGCAGCTAACGACTCTGCGGCATGGGGTTACGCGATACCGAATCACGCTGGAAGTCCTGCTCGTCGAGCTGCCCGCCACTGGAGCGCCCAAATTCGCGAACGGACGCGGCAAACGAAACCAATCGCATGTACTTGGCCTTGAGCGCGGACGATGGTTTGCCGTCGACGAGTTGGGCGAACTTCCGCTTCCCGTCACTGCGCGCCGAATCGCGAAGCTGCTTTTGGCTCAGCAGCAAGGCGTGCAGACGCACACCAACAACCGCTAGGGCACGACGGCCAACTGCCAACGAAGGTCCGCATATGGGCGCACTTTGCCTGCCGCCACAGCAGGGCGATAATTCTGCGCGAGGCACCCGGAACGTTCGCATGCGACGCATAATCGGGCTTTCGCACTAGTCCTGAAAACGATGCCGCACCCGTGGACACACCGAAACACATTCTCGTCGTCGAAGATGAGTCGCACCTGGCGATCGGCATCAAGTACAACCTGACCGCCGAGGGGTACAAGGTCACGGCGGTAGGTGATGGGCCCGCCGCGCTCCAAGAGCTAGAAGAACACCCCGAGGCCGTCGATCTCGTGATCCTTGATCTCATGTTACCGGGCATGAGCGGTTATGCGGTGTGCGAGCGATTGCGCGAGCAGGGCAACATGGTTCCCGTGTTGATACTGAGTGCGCGCACGTTATCGGAGGATCGCATTCGGGGGTTCGAGGTTGGCGCCGATCAGTATTTGCAGAAACCATTCGACCTGGACGAACTGCTCAGCCGCGTTCGGAATCTCCTGGCACGGCACAAACAGCGTGCCGCCACCCAACAGACCGAGCGAGTAGTGGATTCCGAACTCATCTTCGGCGAGGCGCGGATCAACTTCGATACGCATCAGGTGAGCGTGGGCGACAAGCAACTGCGGCTGACCTACATGGAGTTGAAGCTGTTGCGGCACTTTGCAGAGCACGAGGGGGTGGTGCTCAGCCGCAACAATCTGCTGGAAAACGTGTGGGGGCTCTCAACCAGTCCTACCACCCGCACGGTCGACAACTTCGTCATGCGGCTGCGAAAATACTTCGAGAAAGACCCCAGTCAGCCGCAGCACTTTCTCAGCGTCCGCGGTGCCGGTTACCGTTTTGTGGCGGCGGGCGAATCAAGCTGACTGGCTGTGGGCCACGCGTCGACCGAGCTGTAAGGCGACACTCACGGCAGCGGCACATCGCAAAGCGTCTGCATTCCAGCCGACAGTGGAAGTTGTTGCCTCATGCGCGCCCCAATGGTGTGGCTCCGGGGCGTGTGCGACGGAGTCCAAGCTGGAGCAGAACCGGCCGTTGCCCTATGATGAAATACCCTGCCCGGTATCGCGACCCGCGCCGCCGAGAATCACCCTCCCCGTTATTGACCGCGTTCGAGAAGCTGCGATGGCACGTGGACTTCGCGCTAGACGCCACTCTGCACTCGACACGGCACTGCTGATCGCCTTGTGCTGTCTCGGGCCGGCTCAGCTTCAGGCCTCCGACGAGTCGTTTCAAGAACATGTCAAGCCGCTGCTCAAGCAGTATTGCTATCGTTGCCATACCGGTGACGAGCCCAAAGGCCATCTGCGGCTGAGCGACTTTGCGGCTGTCGCCCAAATGCGCGCGGCGCGCGCGAGTTGGGAGCGCGTGGGAGAGTACTTGAGCACGGAAATCATGCCGCCCGAAGATGAGCCGCAACCTGCCGACGCCGAGCGCGAGTTGCTGGTCGGCTGGATTGAAGCCAACATCCTCAGCGAGGAGGGCGACGGGCGCACTCCGCCCCCGGTCACCGTGCGGAGATTGAATCGTTTCGAATATCGCAACACGATTCGCGACCTGTTGGGCATTGACTACGAGCCGGCCGTCGACTTTCCGGGCGACGATGTCGGCAATGGCTTCGACAACATGGGCGATGTGCTCACGATGCCACCCGTGTTGATGGAGCGGTACCTCACGGCCGCTGAAGCAATCGCCCAACAGGCGATCATCGCCGACGACCCCAAGCGGCGTCGCACGCAACGATTCGAGGCTGAAGATTTGTTGCGCGCCGTGCCGTCAGGAGGGGCTGCTGATGGTGTTTTTCGTCTGTACAGCAATGGCGAACTTTTCACGGAAGTCGCCATCGCCCAGGCGGGTCGCTATCTACTTCGCGCGCGGTCTTACGCAGAGCAGGCAGGGCCTGAAACGGCTCGTATGGCGATGACCGTGAACGGCAAACGAGTACACGAGTTTGAGGTTGATGCGACGCGCGGCGAAGCCGAGCTGTACGAGATCGAGACAGAGTTGCCGGCGGGCCAGGTGCGTCTGGGGGCGGCTTTCACAAACGACTACTTTCGCCGCGACGCCGAAGAAGGCGAAGCCCGCGACCGAAACCTGGCGATCGATTATCTCGAGTTGGATGGCCCGCTTGGATTGGAGCCAACACCGCTGCCTGCGGCACACCACGAAATCATCTTTTGCAAGCCAACACCTGCCACCCGCAATCAATGCCTCCGTGACATCGTGCGCAGGCTGGCCACGCGCGCGTTTCGACGGCCCGTCGATGGTCGCGAAGTGTCGCGGCTGACACGGCTGGTCGATCGGGCACAGCAACACGGAGCCAGCTTCGAACGCGGGTTGCAACTGGTGCTGCAGGCGGTGCTCATCTCGCCACACTTCCTGTACCGCGTCGAGCTACCGGATGACGAAGTCGCCAAATCGGGACGCGCGCTGAACGACTTTCAATTGGCCACGCGGCTTTCGTACTTTCTGTGGAGCAGCATGCCAGACGGGGAGCTGCTGGAACTGGCAGCCGAAGATCGGTTGCACGAGGATGGCGTGCTGGACGCACAGATTCGTCGCATGCTGGCGGACGAGAAAGCCGGTGCGCTGGTCGACAACTTCATGGCCCAATGGCTCACACTGCGCAATCTGCAACTAGCGGATCCCGATCCTGCGCGGTTTCCGGAGTTTGACGACGATCTGCGCGCGGCCATGCTGAGCGAGACGCGGCTGTTCTGCGAGGCGGTAGTGCGTGAAGACCGTAGCGTGCTCGACTTCCTCGATGCGGACCATACGTTCTTGAATCAGCGGCTTGCGGCTCACTATGGCATCGCGGGCGTTGAGGGGGAGGAGTTTCGACGGGTCGAACTGGCCGATGACGCACGGGGAGGCGTGCTCACGCAGGCCAGCATCCTCACGGTGACGTCGAATCCGACGCGAACCTCACCGGTGAAGCGCGGGAAGTGGGTACTCGAGCAACTGTTGGGCACGCCGCCACCGGCACCCCCGCCAAACGTGCCGGAACTGGAAGCGGCCGATGGCGAACTCTCCGGCACGCTGCGCGAGCAGATGGAACAGCATCGCGCCGATCCCACCTGTGCATCCTGCCACAAGCTGATGGATCCGCTCGGATTCGGCCTGGAGAACTTCGACGCGATCGGCCGCTGGCGAGATCGTGAGGGCGAGCAAGAGATTGACGCCTCGGGCGAGTTGCCCAGCGGCGAGAAGTTCTTCGGGCCGGGCGAGTTACGACAGGTTCTTTTGAGCCGCGCCGCCGAATTTCGCCGTGCGCTAGCCGAGAAGATGTTAGTTTATGCGTTGGGTCGCGGGCTGGTGGCGAGCGATCAGCAGGCGCTGGAGGGCATGGTTGCCCAACTCGAAGCGGGTGACGACCGCTTCTCAGCGCTGGTGCTTGCCATCGCCCAAAGCGCGCCGTTTCATCAGTTGCCGGCTGGAGGAAGGGACGAATGACGCGCAGCAAGAAACTCGACCGCCGCACAGCGCTCAAGGGCTTTGGCACGGTGCTGGCTCTGCCGTTGCTCGACGCGATGCTGCCGCGCGCCGCACGAGCGGCAGCGGTTGAAGAGGCACCGCGACGGTTGGCGTTCTTCTTCGTGCCCAACGGCGTACACATGCCCGACTGGACGCCCAACGGCGAAGGTCGCGATTTCGAGCTGCCCGCGATTCTTTCGGAGCTGTCTGAGTACCGCGACGACCTGCTGGTGGTCAGCGGCCTGGCCCACGACAAGGCCCGCGCCAACGGTGATGGGCCCGGCGATCATGCGCGCTGTGCGGCTACATTCCTGACCGGTTGCCAGGCGTACAAGACGGCCGGCAAAGACATTCGCGTCGGCGTCTCCGTCGATCAGATCGCCGCGGCCGAGGTCGGGCACCTGACGCGATTCCCTTCGCTCGAACTCGGCTGCGACAAGGGCGCCCAATCGGGCAACTGCGACTCCGGCTACAGTTGCGCCTACTCTTCGAACATCTCGTGGCGCACGCCGAATATGCCGCTCGCCAAAGAGGTCGATCCGCAACATGTATTCGATCGGCTGTTTGCGGGCGTACGACGTTCCGAAGTGGCCGAAGCCCGCGACCGCCGCTTGCGGGATCAAAAAAGCGTGCTCGACTTCGTGCTGGATGACGCCGAGCGGCTCCACAAGCGATTGGGGACCACCGACCAGCGCAAACTGGACGAATACCTGACTTCGATCCGCGAGATCGAGCGCCGTGTCGCCGGTAACGGCGACGGAGACGATGATCCGACGAGCGATCTTGCGCGGCCGGTGGGCGTTCCCAAGGACTATGCCCAGCACATCCGCTTGATGTTCGATCTGCTGGTCGTGGCGTTGCAGGGTGACCAGACGCGGATTGCGACGTTCATGTTCGCCAACGCGGGGAGCAACCGCAGCTACCGCTTCATCGAGGTGCCCGATGGTCACCACGACCTCTCACATCACGGAGGCGACGAAGAGAAGCAGGCAAAGATCAGCAAGATCAATCGATTTCACATGAGCCAGTTTGCTTATCTACTGGGGCGACTCAGTGCGATCGAGGAAGGCGACGGGAGCCTGTTGGACAACAGCATGCTGGTGTACGGCAGCGGCATTGGCGACGGTAATCGTCACAATCACGACAACCTGCCGATTCTGCTCGCCGGGCGCGGGGGAGATGCTCTCTCCACGGGACGACATATGCGGCTGGAAGAGAACACGCCGCTCAGCAACCTCTACCTGTCTCTCCTGGAACGGATGGGCGTGGCGGCTGAATCTGTCGGCGACAGCTCGGGCCCGCTCGAGGGCCTCGACGGCTAACGGGCTGAACGCGATTTTCCGCACAGGGCGATGGGCAATCGGGCCCGACTGCCGGCAGATTCGGCGTGGCTCGTTCGACTGGCCACGACCTATGTTTGTCTGGCCCAATTCCGTCGCGGATCATTCGTATCGCTGTCTACAGACGGCGACCGTCCGCGCGAACCTCACGCATCCACGTGGAGCCAGGTGCAACCGTGCTGTGGTTGGTGCTCTTCGTCGCTCTGATCAACCTCGCCTTGGGGTATCTGCTGGCGGTTTACTTCGTGCCCAAGCGGACTACGGTCGATGAGCCGCTCGTAGCGCCGAGTGGAAACGCTGCTGTTGTAGCGACAGCTGACAACACCTTGGCGGCGGCGGCAGCCGCGAGCGTGGAAGCGACATCTCCCGCGGAAGACTCAGCGCCCGATGCCACCATCGCTGCCAGCGGCGAGACTGCGCCCACGCAGAATGACCCAGCCGAAGTTGAGTCCACTGCCGTAACAATGCAAACCGAAAACGCGATTGCAGACGGCGATAAAACGGCTGCGGCCGCCATCAAGGAAGCGGAGACCGACGAAGCAACATTCACTGCAAACGACGCCGACAAAGAGCCTCCCGACGAACTATTGCCCCAGGACCTCTTGACCCGCTGGAAACGACTCGCACTGGCGTATCGCGAAACGTTGCTCGACGACTACGACAAGCTAGTGGCCGTGCCTGCTGAGGCGTCGCTCGATGAGTTTCCCGCTCGGCTGTCTGCTGTGGAGCAGCAATACAGACAGGACGTCTCCACGCTGTTCTCGCGCGAGATTACGCCTGTTGAGTCAGACGGCGCGCTATGGGAAGACGTTTTGGGCGAGCTGAAGAGTTATTTCGAGTTGGTCGCGGCCAATCGAGAACTGGCGGCCGCCAACCTCGAAATGCAAGTCGCCGCCGATCCAGCAGCGGCACATGAGCACGTTCAGAGCGAAATGCTGCAAGCCATCGATGTCGCCCATCAAGCTCGGGATCGGATCTGGCAGGCAGTGATCGATACGATGACCGATCCCGGCGTACTGCAAGAAGCGGCTACAGATCTGGGCCATGAAAAACAGTTGCTGTCGCGGCCTCAGGCAGAAAGCCAGATCGACCAGTGGCGACGACATCCGCAACACACACAGTTGCCGTTCTCGGTGGGAGTGATTGCCGTCGATCGTCCTGCGGAACTCAATCGCAAGCATGGCGTCGCGATCGTCGATCGTTTGTTGACGCACGTAGGCTCGATCGCGGCTGGCGAACTCTCGGACACTGAAGTTGTCGCCCGCATGGGCGGATTGACATTGCTGATCTTCTTCCCCGACGCGGGAGTCGGACATGCGTGCGACGTCGTCGAGCATATTCGCCAGCGCACGGCCGTCACGCAGTTTCAACATGGCGATCATGATCTCGAAGTGCGCCTCAGCGCGGGTGTGACCGCCGGCGACCCGGACGACGCGCTGGACGCCCTGTTCGCTTCGGCCGCTGACGCGCTTGCCGCCGCGCGGCAGGCGGGTGGCAACCAAACTTTCAAGATGGCTCAGGGCGAGACCGCAGCAGTCGAACCGCCCGAGTTTGCGATGGAGGCTGCGTCCATCGACGTGTGATGCTGTGCGGCGAGTCGCGGCGTTGACAGACTTGCTGCATGCCGTCTAATCAGCGACGGTTCTCCAATGGCTCACGCCCTGAGCGCAGGTCCGAATGATCGCTTACTGCATCCGTCACGGCGAAAGCGCCTTCAACGCCGAAGGCCGTATTCAAGGCCAACAGGACCCGCCTCTTTCGGAGCACGGTGCTCGGCAGGCTCGCGCCCTGGCTGAAACCTTTGCAGATGCTGCGATCGACGCTATCTATTGCAGCCCGCTTTCGCGCGCCCGGCAGACTGCGGAACCCATCGCACAGGTTTTGGGGCTGCAACTCCAGTTCGACGACCGCCTGCGCGAAATCCACGCGGGCATCTTTCAGGGCATGTTGTGGACGGAAATTCAGCAACAGCATCCGGAGGAAGCGCAGCGATGGCAGGGTCAGGAGCCCGACTTTGTCGTGCCGGGCGGGGAGTCGCGTCGCGACCTGATGCGTCGCGGTGGCGAAGTACTGACCGAAGTCTTGACCAATGGTCACGCCAACGCGATTGTCGTCTCGCACGGGGGATTGCTGGCTGGTGCCTTCAAAGCGTTGTTGGGCATTCCGGCAGAGCGCAATCCGTTCGCGCTGCACAATGCATCCATCACGCGGGTGGGATGGGACGGTCGATTCCGGCTCGACTCGCTCAATGAGACGGCCCACTTGATCGACGCAGGTGCGGCACCCAGGCCATGGGGCTCTCAGTAGCCACTACTTCAGTTCGAAGATGGCCTCGATCTCGACGCTGATGTTGCCCGGCAGCGAACCCATGCCGACGGCGCTACGGGCACCAACGCCGTTTTCGGGGCCGAATACCTTGCCCATCAGCTCGCTGTAGCCGTTGATCACGGCGGGATGCTGTTGGAAGTCGGCGGCGGCGTTGACCATGCCGAACGACTTGATCAGCCTTGCGACGCGATCGAGAGAGCCAAGCTGAGCCCGCAATGTCGCCAGAATCGCCAATCCGGTTTGGCGCGCCGCATCGTAGCCTGCTTGTTGATCGACCTCATCGCCGACGCGGCCTGTCAGCATCGAACCATCGGGGAGCAGCGGGCCGTGCCCGGAGACGTAGGCCAACTTGTCGACGATAACTACTGGCTTATAGACACCCGCCGGCGCTGGTGCCGGAGGGAGCTCGAGCCCTAGTTCACTGAGCTTTGCGTCTGCACTCATCGCGTTCCTCACAAACTCTGGCCCGGACCTGGATACTGGCTGGGTTTAATTGCCACGGCCGGGCGGATTCTAGCGGTGGGCAGTGGCGCCGTAAAGCGAGCGCCGTCGCCGGGTGGTGCTTTCGAACGACGTGTGTATGCCACCGCAGCGCACCTTGAAGGCTTGCCTGCTACCGCGCCAGTCGATGGTTTCCGCTGAGGTTGCTGGGCGTCATTGTGGCTCGGTATAGTGAGTTGAGATTCGCCCTCGTCTTCGCGCTGCGGCAAGTCGCGAACGCCGGCGTGTAGATTCCCTGGCGTGTGGCTATCCCGGATCGGCTGCTGCCGGAACCGTCGATGGACCTTATCAACCTGTTGATCGAGCTCATCGCGCGTCGGTTACAGATCGAGCCGGGGAGCATCGATCCTCGGGAAGCGCTCGTCAACTACGGTCTCGATTCTCACGAGGCCGCGGCCTTCGCCGTCGAGCTCTCCGACCGTTTGAGCCGGCCGCTGTCGCCGACACTTGTCTGGCAGTTTCCCACCATCGAGTTGCTGGCCTGGTATCTCTCGGCGCCACGCTACGAGCCGCGTTCGGATGGTCTTGGCTCGATCCCAGCGCAAATGGAGCCGGTGGCCGTCGTCGGTATGGCTTGCCGCTTTCCGGGGGCAGCGAACGTCGATGAGTATTGGAAACTACTTTCGTCCGGCTCTACGGCTATTTCCGACGTACCCCCGGGACGTTGGGACGCTGACGGACTGTTCGACCCGGACGTGACCGTGCCGGGAAAGATGACGACGCGGCGCGGCGGCTTCTTGCGGTCGGTCGATCGCTTCGACGCAGCGTTTTTCGGCATCTCGGCGCGCGAAGCCCGGCAAATGGACCCGCAGCAGCGGCTGATGCTCGAACTCACCTGGGAAGCGCTCGAAGCCGCGGGGATGAACGCCGATCTGCTGCGGGGACGACACGTGGGTGTGTTCGTGGGGGCCATGTGGAACGACTACGCCACGCTGCACCGCGATAGCCGCGACTACATTACCCAGCATACGGCCACCGGTGAGGACTTGGGGATCATTGCCAATCGCATCTCCTACAGCTTCGGATTTCTCGGGCCGAGCATGACGATCGATACGGCCAGTTCATCGAGCCTGGTCGCCGTGCACGTCGCCGCATCGAGCCTGCTGTCCGGCGAATCGAGCGTCGCGCTGGCGGGCGGCGTGAACCTGATGCTCGCGCCCCAGAGCACGATCGCCATGTCGAAGTTCGGGGGTCTCTCGCCCGATGGCCAGATCAACGCGTTCGACGCCCGCGCATCCGGCTACGTTCGGGGTGAAGGCGGCGGACTTGTCATTCTCAAGACGCTGCGCCGTGCATTGGTCGACGGAGACTCGATTCAGGCACTCATCCTGGGTTCGGCCGTCAACAGCGACGGCTTCAGCAACGGGCTCACCGCGCCGAATCCACATGCTCAAGTAGAGGTGCTCCGCGCCGCGTGTTCGCGCGCGGCGATTCGCCCGAGAGACGTGCACTATGTTGAGACGCACGGCACGGGAACCCAGGTCGGCGATCCCATCGAAGCGGGTGCGCTAGGGGCCGTTCACGGCGCCGAGCGAGCTGATGCTGAGCCTCTTTTGATTGGCAGCGTGAAACCCAACATTGGACATCTGGAAGCCGCCGCCGGCATCGCTGGGTTGATCAAGACGGTGTTGGCGATACACCACCGAACCATCCCGCCGTCGTTGCACTTCAACGAGCCGAATCCCTACATCGCGTTCGACAAGTGGCGACTGGCCGTGCCGACTTCTTTGCAGAGCTGGCCCAGTCGCGAGTCCGCAGCAGCCGGCGTGAGCTCCTTCGGGTTCGGCGGGACGAATTGCCACGTTGTCGCCCGTGAGCCCCAGAGTTGTTCCTGGTCGGTCGCACCACTAGCGGCCGATACTCCAGATGCACTCGCGGATTTAGGCCAGTCCTGGGTGCGTTGGCTCGACGCACGCGAAGCGACCACTACCGGCGAGAGCCCCGCTGGTGCCCACGATGCGGCGCGGCCGATTCGGCTCAGCGGTGCGTGCGCCGCGATGCAGCATCATGTCCGGACCGGGGCTTGCCGGACC
Source organism: uncultured Planctomycetales bacterium (assembly GCA_938003525.1). Taxonomy (GTDB): domain Bacteria; phylum Planctomycetota; class Planctomycetia; order Pirellulales; family JAEUIK01; genus CALKYM01. The sequence continues at coordinate 35,832 of CALKYM010000255.1, forward strand.
GCTGTCGTCGCCGAATCGACTACCGAGCTGCGATCACAATTGCAACGGATCGCTGGACGACCATCGACGCAGTTGGTTGAGTCCGGACCAACTCCACGCGTTGCGTTCGTTTTCTCGGGCAACGGTGCGCAATGGGTAGGGATGGGCCGCGACCTGATGCAGCAGCCGGCGTTTCGCGCGGCGATCGACGAATGTGACGGCGTCTTCTCAAAGATTGCCGGCTGGTCGCTCATCGACGAGCTCGCCAATAGCCCAAGAAGCTCGCGGCTCGACCTCGTTGACATTCAGCAGCCGGTCATCTTGGCGATTCAGATCGCGCTGGCGCGACTGCTGGGAGACTGGGGCCTACTTCCGGACGCAGTCGTTGGGCACAGCATGGGCGAAGTCGGCGCCGCACACGTGGCCGGCATCTTGTCGCTGGAAGATGCGTTCCATGTGATTCTGCATCGCAGTGTGCTGCAACAGCGACTTGCCGGGCAAGGCGGAATGGTGGCGATCGCCCGAAGTCCGGCTGAAGTCGAAGTATTGCTCACCGAGTCTAGGGCGCACCTCTGTATCGCGGCCTTCAACAGCCCACACGCGACGATCGTCTCTGGCCCCAACACGGCGCTAAGGCGACTGCTGGCGCGGCTGGACGGGCTACGAGTGCCCTATCGCCGCGTCGCCGTCGATGTCGCCTATCACGGTCCCGCCATGGACGGACTGTTGGCCGAGCTGCGCGATGCGTTGCGTGACATTGAGTGTGCCACGCCCCATACGCAGATGATTTCCAGTGTCACCGGCGAGGAGATTGCTGGGCGCGGCTGCGGCCCGGAATATTGGGCACAGAACATGCGCGACCCCGTGCAGTTCGTTGCGGCGATCGGTCACCTCGTTGAATCGGGTATCAGCGCATTCGTCGAACTCAGTCCCCACCGCATTCTCTTGCGGCACGTACAGGAAATTGCAGCCGCCAAGCACAAGCAGGTGCAGGCCTTCGAGTCGCTGCGCCGAGAAACGCCGGGGCAGCAGAGTCTGTTGCCGACAGTCGCGCGGCTCTACGAGCTCGGTTACGACGTTAACTGGCGAGCGGTTGCGGGCAAAGCGGTGCGCGCTCCGGTGCCGCAGCAACTGATGCGAGAGGTCCAGAACGCGTCGCAACAAAAGGACCTGTGCGTGCTGCCGCTCTCTGCCAGAACGCCGCAAGCTTTGGACGAAAGTGCCCAGAGCATGCGCGAGACCATGCAGGACGCGCCGCCCACGGCATGGCAGGACATCTGCTACACGGCCGGAGTTCGTCGGGCACAACATGCACATCGATTGGCCATCGTCGCCGCGTCGTTGCATGACGCCGGGGAGAAGCTGCAGCAACACCTGCGCGGTGATCCCTGTCCCGATGTTTTTCGCTATCCGACGAAACGCCGCCAGCGTCCGCGCATCGCGGCCGTGTTGATTGACGAACTAGAGGGCGAGCCAGCCGCCTTTTGTCGCCAACTCATGCAGCACGACACCGCGCGGCACTCTTTGGGCGTCTGGGATGCTCACATTCGAAAGCAACTTGGACTCTCGTTGTTGGATCGTGTGCAGCGGGAGCAAAAAGGCGAAGCAACTCATGACGAGCGGCAGCAGTTGGAACGTTCGCTCCTCTCGGCGGCCTCCCAGGTTGCGCTGCTGCAACTACTGCGCGCGTGGGGCATCGAGTTTGCGGCTGCCGTCGGCGGCGGATCAGGGCTCCTTCCTGCGGCTTGCGTTGCAGGAGCGCTGACGACGGCAGTGGCAGTCGACTGCCTCGCAAAGTCGACTGGGAACTTGGCTGAAGATCTGCCACGCGTTCAATGGGAAGCTCCCCGTCTGGCGCTCTTCTCCGTCCGCGGTCGAAAGATCACCAGCCTGGACGATCTACTGGTCGAACTCAGCCCGAGAGATTTGGATACGCGGCAAGCCGAAGAACTCCATGAGGCACTGAAGGAGATTCGCATCGAAAACCTGATCGCTGCCGGACCAATCGCGGTACCATCTGCGTGGGCCGGCGCTTTCAAGTCGGACGCCAGCGCCGTGCGTTGGGAAGGCCCAGCGGATTCTGACTTCTCGGCCGAGAAGATGGTGCCACAGTCGTTGGCGCGGCTTTACGCCCTGGGCTGCGACATTGACTGGTCGCGTGTCTACGCGCGTGGCGGAACGCCCTTCCCGCTGCCGCCATATCCTTGGCAGCGTGAGCGCTATTGGATGCCCCCCGCTGCTGCCCACGCCGCTGTGCCTTCCGATCGTTCGCCCGGCAGATTGCTCCCGTTGCACATTCGGTTGGCAACGGCTCCTTTTGCACATGTTCTTTCCGGCGAACTTACGATCGGCCGCTGTCCTTGGCTGGCCGAGACACGATTGCACGGCCAAGTCGTTATGCCTCCGTCGGCATGGCTCACGATGCTCATCGAAGCGGCCACCAGCACCGTGGCGGGCGGGGGGACAGAATACTTGCGCTGTGCACTAAAAGGCATCGACCTTCCTGCCCCGCTGCCGGTCGACGATTCGACTGTCTTGCGGCTACAAGCACACCGAACCAACAGGCCAGATGGCGAGCGTCGTGAGTGCTTCGCCGAGATTCGGGTGTACTGCGAGGCTGGCGCGAACGACGCGAACTGCCCGGCCGAGGCGCGCCTGCTCGCCGCAGCCAGTCACACGAGCATCTCCGCAGGTGATGCCTCACCGCCGGAGAATCACCGCGCGACGGGCGATGTCGGTGGCGCCCTGGAGCGCGACGCCTTCTACGACCGGCTGCGCAAACGGCACGGCCTGGAGGTGGGAGCGCCGTTTCGTGGCGTCCAGTTCTTCGAGTTTGATGAGGGCGGCGCATTCGCCCGGGTTCGCGCTTCGGCGTCCCAGCGCGCGGCTGAGTCCCATGCGCGGCCCGAAGTCGCGCTGCTGGATACTGCCTTTCAGGTGGCACTCGCGACCCTCGACGATCCGACAGCGCAAGACGAGTTCTGGCGGGCCGATTCGATCGAAGTCGTGCGCCTTCATTGCAATTTGGCAGAGTCCCAGACCATCCGCGTCGATAACCTCGCCAGGGATGCGGAGCACGCCGATCGCGGATTGCGGCGACAGAACGTATTTCTGTACTCGGGCGAGGGTACGCTGCTCTGCGAGTTGCAAGGTCTCCGGTGGATTCAGAATCGCTTCTCCGAAGCGAGCCGAGGATCGTTGCCTGCCGCAGATGGTCAGCCGATCGAGACGCCGGAGAACTCAGGCACCGAGCAAGTTTCGTCCGGGGCTCGGCAGCGCGAATCGTAGTCGCGGCACGCAGCCTCCTGTCGAATATCACGGGCTGTGATGTTCTGGAAAGTCGCGCTCGTAGCGGTGAAGCAGTGCCTCGACGTCGTTGTCAGGCCGCAGATAGATCTTGCCGCGCACATGCCTGGTCTCCGCTGGTTCGAGCCCACCAATGCGAAAGTCTGCATGAAGGCAGACGATCACGCCCTGAAACAGCTCTTGGTACGGCTCGCAGGCCATGGCCAGGATTTGTGAACCATCGCGCGAAAAGCAGCCTATCAGTCCGTTGCTGGGGACGATCTCGCTTAGCGGTCGTGGGTTGACGTCGTCGCGATCAACATGCCGCGGACACCACACCTGGCCGGGCGTATAGCGTGCTTCGGTCGCCCAGGGCTCGACGGGCAATCGCTGCAGTTTGTCGTCGACGAAGATGAACGCCTGCGGCAGGTAATCCGCTTGCTCTCGACCGGTGAACTTGTCGACGCGCAGACAGGGTTGCCCCCAATGCACTTCAGAGCTCCTGTCGGTCGGATTGTGTGCACGCAATCGGAACGTCACGTCGTCGTCCGTGCAGGTGATGATGTGATTCACGATCACACCGTCCGTGAGATCCGACCGCAGTTCGATTCGCGTCCCGTCGTCGGATCGATCGATCAGTTCCGTGCGATGGCGAATGACGGTCTCCCGCCAGTCGCGATCGGTCGAGCCGGCACGACAGAATGCCTCGATGTACCAGACCTGGACCTCGCCCCCGGGCAAACGCGCGTGGTGAATCGAGAGCATTTCGTCGCGCCACTCAAGCTGCAACGGATCGCTCGCTGAGGACAGTAAGGGACTGCATGCGATGACCAGCGCCGTCGTGAGAACCACCAACATTGATGATCCTGGCCGTGGTCGGTCACTCATTGATCGCTCCCAGTCTCAACTTCGGGTGTTACGGCATATTCCTCGAAGTCCCGTCGCGCACACTTTTACCCTATCAGCACCGTCGGCGCATTCAATTCTCGTGGATCGCGTCCGCTCAGCATGCAATCGTCGATTCAATGTCGAAGACCTCTCTCGACGTCGCGCAACAACTCGCCGGCCGCAGTCATAGAAGGATCAAGGCGTAGGGCTGCGCGCAGGTGCTCGGCTGCTCCGGGCAAATCGTCAAGCTGCACGAGCACTCCCGCCAGCGCGAAATGGGCTGCGGCGAACTCCGGGACGATCTGAAGTGCTCGCTCGAACGACTCTTTTGCGGCCACCGTCTGGCCAAGCTCCAATCGGACGCTCGCCAGACTGAGCAGTGCCTTCCAGTACGCGGGCCGGATTTGTGCGGCCCGTTCGTAGTGCAGGGCCGCTTCACCTAGTTGTCCGAGCGATCGCAATGCGTTGGCCAGATTGTAGTGAGCCTGGGCGTGCGCAGGCTCGGCCTCCAGCGCCTGGCGGTACCGTGCGATGGCCTCGAAAATCATTTGCCGCGCGTAGTGGAGGTTCCCCAGGTTGTTGTGCGCGTCGGCGTATTGTGGCTCGATGGCCAGGGCTGCTTCGTAGAGACGTTGCGCCGACGGGCTATCGCCTTCCAACTGCCTGACATACCCCAGGTTGTTAAGCGCGAGATAGCTGCGAGCATTGTTGCGGGCCGTGTGTCCCCAGAGCGTCGCGTCGCTTCGCCAAACGTGTGACTGCTGCCAACTGACGGCCGCCAGCAACACGATCAGTGCTGATGCAAACAGGGCGCTAGGCCACGATGCGCGGCGAGGTAGTACTTGAGACAGGAAGTAGGCGGGCCCGAGTAACGCTAGGTAGGCGTAGCGATCGGCAACGGTCGAGAAGCGTTGGAACCCAAACGGCACGATGCCAAGGGTGGGTGAGCAGGCAATGAAGAAGACTAGCGCAGCAGCCAGCCAATGCGATGTGCCGCGTCGAGCCCAAATGCCGATAGCTAGCACGAGCACCGGCAGAAGCCAGGCAAGGTAGAGCCAGTTGCTTTGACAGACGTACTCGGGCGACCGGCCATAGTCCGCGCACAGTCCGACGGGCAAAATGAGTTTCACGACATAGAACGCGGCAGCGTCGGCCGCCACCAATGGGCGTTGCCACCAATCGGGCACGAAGCCAATGGCATGATCAGGCTGCGCCCACTTGCTTGCGATCACAAACACACCGCCTACGGTGGCCCAAACAATTGCCGCGATGCCGGACTGGTAACGCCAGCGGCCGGACTGGAGACGGTCGATGATCGGCAGCAAGAGCGCGCCGGCAATCGCTGCAGGCTTCGCGGTAAGCGCAAGGGCGTAGAGTGAAGTTGCACCGATGAGCCGCACGATACGCCATGCCAAACTTACGCGATCCAGCCGCCAGTCTCCGGTTGCGAGGAGCAGAGCGAACAGCACCAGCAAACTGGACAACAGGTCCTTCACGCCGGTGATCCAGGCAACCGGCTC
>CALKYM010000256.1 GCA_938003525.1 uncultured Planctomycetales bacterium
CCCAGCCGAATCGCATCGTGCTCGTCGACGGCCAACTCATCGGCCAAGCCGGAAGTGCGGGCGTGCATTTCGGCGCCGCCTAACTCTTCGTCGGTCGAATCTTCGCCGGTAGCGACCTTCACCAGTGGGGGCCCGCCCAGGAATACCTTGGCGCGGCCTTTGACGAAGATGGCGTGATCGCACATGGCCGGGTTGTAGGCGCCGCCGGCGGTCGAATTGCCGAACACCAGCGACATGGTCGGCACGCCCATCGCCGAGAGCTGCGTCATGTCGCGAAACGTCGCGCCGCCAGGAACGAAGATCTCCGACTGTTTGGGCAAATCGGCCCCGCCCGACTCGACCATGAAGATCAGCGGCAGCCGGTTTTGCTTGCAGATTTCCAAACCGCGGAGCGACTTCTTGAGCGTGAAGGGATTGATCGATCCACCGCGGACCGTCGGATCATTGGCCGACAACATGCACTCGACGCCCGACACCACGCCAATGCCGCCGCAGCCGGAAGCGCCGACGCGGTACTCGGTGCCGGCAGCCGCAAAGGGCGACAGCTCCAGGAACGGAGAATCGCGATCGAGCAACAACTCGATCCGTTCGCGGGGCAGCAGTTTGCCGCGCTGGCGGTGTTTGGCAACGTACTTCTCGCCGCCCCCTTCGCGCGACTTGGCCAGCAGCCCGTCAAGCTCTTCGAGCCGGGCGAGCACGGCGTCGCGATTCGTCTGAAACGACGACGCCTGGCGATCGAGACTTGACGGCAGGATCGTGCCTGTGACCATAGGAAAACGACGATCAGAGCAGGAGAAGAATGGGCGTGCTCAGAAACTACCGGCGGCGGCGCGCGTCGTCAACCGAGTGGAGAGGGCGGACACCTGGCCGCTGCCGCGATCATCGCGAGTGTGCCGCCATGCGCGCTTCGAGTTCCCCCAACGCGGCGCTGTATACGGCCTGGACCTGTTCGCGCTCTTCGTCCTCCGCGAACACGGCATGGTCGGCGATGTGGTGCAGCGCTTCCTGCATTTCACGGTGTAGCTCGGCGGCCACCGATGAATCGAATGGCATCTCGCCGGCCAGAGTCACGTAGATGGGACTCGTATGCGCGAACAGCGGGCCGTCGTACTCGTTCAGTGGAACCGGCTCTTGCAGCGTCGGATCGTTCGCCACCGGCGGCGGCGGACAGCGTAATGCCAGCCAGCAGGGTGCGTCGATCTCGATCTCCCAGGTGGCGTCGGCGACGAAGTGTTGTGCGACGCGCTGACTCTCCTGCGTCTCGACCACCGAGCCGTTGCGCACCAGTTCGATCCGTTGGAAATCGATTCGCCCGACACACCGGGCTTCGATTTTCAATTGTGCGGGTTGATCGAGCTCGATCGTGTCGCCCAGCCGGTGCCCGTCGACGTGGAACTCCAAGAGTGGACCGTTCGTGATGTACGAGCGGCCGGCTGCGAGCTCGGCGAGCCACTCGCGCGGCGTCAGGGCCCGATCAGCGAGCACGTACGCCCGGGAGAAGTCGTAAATGAACCAGTCGGTGCCGCTGGAGAACGGCACCTTTAGCCCGATGTTGAGATAGCGATAGAAGCTGTCTTTGTAACTTCCGCGCGTGCCGCCATCGAAGATGTTGTTCGCATCGACGCGACCCGTGAGCCAGTTGGGGATGTCTTCCAAACCGTAGCGGTCGTGGGCCCAGACGATGGTGCCGCCGCCGGCCTTCGCTTCGTCGATGCCCTGTTGCAAGGGTGGAGCATCCGTGCCTTCGCGCATGATGCCGGGCCCGATGCTCACCGGGCGAATGATGTGCGGGATGTCGAGCAACAGAATGTGCCCGTAACCCTCGCCGTAGCCCTCGAAGTTGTGACGATGCTCTTCGCCATGCCCGAATCGCAGTAGCTCAGTCGAAAGTCGCCGAAGGTCGTCGGGCGTGTAGTTGTTGCTGGTGTATTCCAAATCGTCGATCGCACGTTCGAGATAGGAAAGAAAGACGATGTCGAGTCCATCGGCCAACGGCACCTCGCGGAGATAACGATCGGCCTGCTCCTTGCTCATCCGCCGCAAATGCAGGTGCGTATTGCCCGCCACCTGGCCGGCGCCCAGCGGATCGAAGAAGCGCACGAGCTTGATCGCCAGCTCGGCCTCGCCCTTGCCCGTAAGGTCGACAGAGACTTCGCTCCGTTCCGTTTCCAGCCCCGAGAGTGCCTGGAATTCGAGTCGTTCGGCGGGCACTTCGATCGTTGTGGCGGCCGGCAAGACGAACCAGTCGTGCACGCCGCCCCGCCTCTCGATGCCATAGCCGCGATTGAGTAGCGGCTCAAGCGGAACCGGCTCGCCGTCGGATTCCGTGCAGCGCACGATGCCGGGCAATTCCTGGCCCGTCGCTTGATCGACCAGCTTCAATTCAAGCTGGCAGGTTAAGTCGTCAGCGACACATGCACCAACGACGGCCTGCATAGACAAGGCGGCGAGTACGCAGCAGGCTTTGCTTATGACGGGCCGCAGCCAGAAGCACCCGCGTTTCATTGAGTTGCCTGTGGTTGCCACTCTACTGCGTGCTGGCCACGAGCCGATGACCGGCCACTTCCATGGGAACGGCATAGACGTCGCTCACGGCGGTGACGTAGAGCGTCTTGCCGTCGGGTCCGCCGAAGCAGCAGTTCGATGGTGGCTTGGGGACATCGATGCGGCCCAGGCTCTGGCCGTCTTTGTCAAAGACCTGGATGGCCTGGTTGCGCGGCGCGGTGAGGTACAGGTTGCCGTTGACGTCGGCCGCCAGGCCATCGCCGCCGGGACGTTTGCCGTCGGGCGTGTCGTCCAAGCGGCAGAAGAGTCGTCCGTCGCCGACTTCGCCCGGAGCATCGATCGCGTAGGCGGTCAGTTCGGCCGTCACGTATGAGAGCACGTAGAGGGTCTTCTCGTCGGGCGAGAGTAACACGCCGTTGGGGAAGATGATGTCGTCGGCGAGTCGCGTGGCCTCGCCGGAGGTGGAGAGGTAGTACACCGCCGCTTTGTCTTGCCGGCCGCGGCCGATGCTAGGGTCGCTGAAATAAATACCACCCTGACGATCGACGACCAGATCGTTGGGCCTGTTATACGGGTTGTCGTTGTAGCCAGGGGACAGTACTTCGATGGCGCCGCTGGTTGGGTCGATGGTGATGATCCGTCCTGCCCCGCCCTGGCAGCCGATCAAACGTCCGTCTCGGTCGAACATCAGTCCGTTCGTGCCCTGGCTGTCCTCCAACACGACCTCCGGTTCGCCATCGGGCACGGCGCGATAGACGAGGTTGGCGGGCACATCGGTAAAGTAGAGCGTCCCGTCGGCGTCCGCAGCAGGACCCTCCGTGAACTTCATTCCGTCGGCGATCAGAACGGGCGGTCCCGTGGGACCAATGCCAGGAATCGGGCCGGAAGCCTCTTCGGCGGCTTGCGTCGTGATGGCCGTCGC